>JAHCKS010000017.1 GCA_026125665.1 Rubrivivax sp. | reverse complement strand
TGGGGACATGCCCGACAGCGGTGCCACCTGGAAGTTCAGGTCGCTGCGGTCGCCGGTCAGCTCGACGATCGTGAAGCCCTTGCCCGGCGGCAGCACCGGGAAGGCGCCGCAGGTCTCGCCGCGCGCGCAGATGAAGTCGTCGTTGTCGGTGTCGCCGCCGGCCACGATCTGCACGCGGTTCTTCGCGTAGCCGGTCTTGCTCCACGTGTACCGACCGTTGGCCAGCGTGGCGAGCACGGTGTGCTCGACGTTGCCGGTGGCCGGGTCGATGAGCAGCACGTACACCGGGCCGAAGCTGGCGCCGGCGCTGCCCGGGCCGGGTGCGGCGGCCGGCTTGTTGACGGCGAGCTGCACCGTCAGCACGCGGCCGCTGCTGAGCGTGAAGCGCACGGTGGGGTAGTGGGTGCCGGCCGCCGGGATGCCGCTGCGGTCGACGGTGATGGTGTAGCGGCCGAGGCCGCCGGCGCCCACGGCGGTGCTGGCCACCGTCACCGAGCCGATGTTCATGCCGGCCGGCAGCACCACCTGCGGCGTGCCGCCGAAGGTCTCGGTGGTGGCCGCGGGCGCGCTCAGCTCGACCACTGCGCTCGTCTGCAGCGCGCCGAAGTCGATCGACGACGGCAGCACGACGATCTGCGCCGGCGGCGGCGCCGGCGGCGTGGCCAGCGCGGCGAGCGCTGCGTCGACCGCCTTGCGCGCGTTGACCAGACCGAAGCCGAACACGTTGTCGCGGCCGGCCGCACCGAGGTCGTCGGTGAGGCTGCCGGCGGCGATGAGGTTGTCGACCTGCGCCACCGTGAGGCCCGGGTTGACGAAGCGCATCAGCGCCATCACGCCGGCCACGTGCGGCGTGGCCATCGACGTGCCCTGCATCGCGCCGATGGCCGGCTGGCGGCGGCCGGCGGCGTCGAAGGTGGCCACGGCGCTGTACACGCCGTCGGGCGCGCCGTTGCCGGTGGTGGAGACCGACGTGTCGCCGCCCGGCGCGGCGACGCGGATCGTCGGCCCGGTGTTGGAGTAGTTGGCGATGTTGCGCCGCGCGTCGGTGGCGCTCACGGCGATGGCGCCGGCGCAGTTGGCCGGCGAGCCGACCGGCGCCGCGACGCCGCTCGCGTTGCGCGCGTCGTTGCCCGCCGCGACGACGACGATGCTGCCGGCCGCACGCACGTCGGCAATGGCCGTCGCGAACGCCGCGTCGCAGGCACCGTCGCCGCCCAGGCTCATGTTGATGACATCGGCGCGCCGTGCCGGCACCGTGCCCGAGCGGTTGGACAGCGCGGCCGAGTAGCGCATGGCCTGGATGATGTCCAGGCTGCTGGCACGCCCGCCCGGGCCGAACACGCGCACGGGCAGCAACAGCGCCATCGGCGCGGTGCCGGCACCTCCGACGCCGTCGTAGGTGCTGGCGCCGATCGTGCCGGCGACGTGCGTGCCGTGGAACACCGGCTGCTGCGCCGCGGTGAAGGGGTTGTCGCCGCTGGCGCCGTCGCCGTCGCCGGTCGTGTTGAGGCTCACGAAGCTGCGGCCGCTGCTGAACAGCTGCGGCGCCATGTCCGGGTGGTCGAGCACGACGCCGTCGTCGATGACCGAGACGAGCGGCCGCGTCTGCGTGCCCGGCAGGCCGAGGCCGGTGATGCGCTCCATCGCCGAGGGCAGGTTGATCTGCTCGTAGTGCCAGCGCTGGTACGAGTAGCGCAGGTCGTTGGGCGGGAAGGGGCCGGTGATCGCCGTGCGCGTGAACAGACGGTTCGCCTCGACGTACTCGAAGGCGCCACTGGCGCGCAGGTGCTTGGCGTAACGCAGCGTCTCCAGCGCCTCGGGCCACGGGTCGGCGGCGGCCCGGGCGCGGCGCGCCACGTCCTTGGCGGAGAGGCCGCGCGGTGCGCCGGTCTTGCCGGCGCGGCCGGCGGCGAGGTCGGCCAGTGCGGCGAGGCCGTCGCTGCGCGCCACGCCGTCGGCGGGCAGCTTCACGAGCTGCGGGCCAGCCCCGGGCAGCAGCTCGGCGGAGGTGCCGGATGCATCGGCGGCGGCGGTCACCACCTTGCCGCCGGCCGCACGCAGCCACTCGTGCGCCCGCTTCAACGACGTGGCCGCGGCCTGCGGCTTGGCGGCCCCTTCCGCGGCCGCAGCGCGGCGCGGCTCGAGCACCAGCTCGCCGGGGATGAAGCCGGCGGCCGTGGCACTGTTCGGGCAGTTGGCGGCCGTGCCCGGCGCACCGATGCGCAGGTTGTAGATCGAGGCCCTGCTGAACGCGTTGACGCGCACCAGGTACGTGGCGTTGCGCGTGACGGTGACGCACTCGAAGCGCGACGCGACGCCGTTGGAGAAGCCCACAAGGTTGGGCGGCGTGGCGGTGTCGTAGAGGTAGAGGTCGACATCGCTCTCGGCCGGGTCGCTGGCGAACTCGAGCTCGACCACCTGGCCGGCGACCAGGTCCACGCGATACGCGTCGTCCTCGTCGCCGAGCGTGGCCGTGCCGTCGTTGTTGTTGCCGCGCGGGCCGGTGTTGGGCTCGTTGACGCTGCCCACCAGCAGCACCGGCGCGGTCAGCGCCTGCGCGGCGCCGGGCGTGTCGTTCACCGCGTAGCCGGTCTGGTTGATGTCGTTGGTGTCGGAGTCGACCGCCGCGGTCCCGGCGATGCTGATGGTGCCGGAGAGGTTGAACGTGGTGGGCGGGGTGCCGCCGCCACCTCCTCCTCCGCCTCCCCCGGAGTCGCCGCCACCGCCGCCGCCGCAGGCGGCGAGCAGCGCCAGGCTGCAGGTGGCGGCAAGCGCCAAGGTGCGGGCTTCGCGAATGATCTTCATGGGTCCCTCGGGTCGAGTGCCGTGCCGTTCGATGGATGCGCCTGTCGCGGCCGTCGTTGCCACCGGCCGTCGCGTCGAAGCTGCAAGGCTAGGCATCGGCGATGCCGGCGGAAATGGCTCGAAGGGATCAGGCGCCAGGCGGCGACGGGCCAGCATCCCCCGGGTGGGGGAGGGCCGCGCGGCGCCGCACCTAGAATCGCGCGCGGTTCGAACCGGTCGCGGTCAAGGAGGGGTGGGCGATGCTCGACGAGCTCGACGATGGTGCGCGCATCGGCGTGTGGACGGCGCTCGGCGTGGTGGCGCTGCTGCTGTTCGGCCTGCTGGGCGGCATCGCGATGAAGACGCTGGCCGACCGAAAGGCGCCCGCGGCGATGGCCTCCGGGGCGCCGGCGGCGCCGAGGCCGGTCGCTCCGGCTGCGCCGGCCGTGGCCGCGCCGGCGACCGCCCCGGCCGCGCCCGGCGCCGACGACGTGATCGACGTGCCGCTGGCCGGCCAGCTCGTCGGCACGCTCTACTTCGACAGCGGCGTGGCAGCGCTCGGCGCCGAAGCCACGCAGGCGCTGAAGGCGCTAACCGCCGAGGTGCAGGCGGCCTCGCCGCGCAAGGTGATCCTGTCCGGCTTCCACGACGCCACCGGCGACCCGGCGAAGAACGCCGAGCTCGCCAAGGAGCGCGCCAAGGCCGTGCGCGAGGCGCTGAAGGCCGCCGGCGTGGCGGCCGACCGCATCGCGCTGCGCAAGCCCGAGTCGACCACGGGCGACGGCACGAACAAGGAAGCGCGCCGGGTCGAGCTGCGGCTCTTCCCCTGAGCCGCCGCGTGCCCGGGTCGGCGGGCGACTAGGGGCGCAGCACCTGGGCGGCGCGCAGCCGGCCCACCTCGATGCCGTTCCAGTTGCGCAGCGGCACGTCGGCAAGCGAACCCACGAAGTCGGCTTCGGCCTCGTCGCGCATCGGCACGAGGCGTGCGATGAGCGTCGCCATCACCACCTCGGCGGCGCGGGCGGTGTTGCCGTCGTCCATCTTCAGCGCCACGCCGAGGCCCTGCGCGGGCAGCGCGGCGCAGTAGACGCCCTCGGCACCGACCTTGCAGAACACGCGCTCGCCGAAGCGTTCGGCGACGCGGCTGTCGAAGCGGCCGGTGCCGGCCACCATCAGCGGCGCGCGTGCCACGGCCTGGCGCAGGCGTCGCGCCGCGCGGGCCCGGTCGGCCCCGAGCCCCTGGCCCGTGGCCACCTTCGCGAACGCGTGCGCCAGGTGGCGCAGCGGGACCGCGAAGGTCGGGATCGAGCAGCCGTCGGTGCCGCACGCGGTGCGCGCGAGGTCGAAGCCGGTGGCGTCCTGCAGTGACGTGGTGACCTCGCGCATCACCGGGTGCCCGGGCTGTACGTAGCCGCGCACGAAGTCGGCGGCGCCGCCGCGGCCGGCGAGCATGCAGCCGAGGCACACGAACCCGGCGTGTTTGCCCGAGCAGTTGTTGTGCAGCGCGCTCGGGCCCGTGCCGGCCGCGGCCAGCGCGCGCTGCGCACTCTCGTGGTAGGGCCAGTGCGTGCCGCACTCCAGCGCCTCCGGCCCGAGCCCGGCCTTGGCGAGCATCGACCTCGCCGCCTCGGTGTGCCGCGGCTCGCCGCCGTGCGAGGCGCAGGCCAGCGCGAGCTCGGCGTCGTCGAGGCCGAAGCGTTCGGCGGCGCCGCTCGCGACCAGCGGCAACGCCTGTAGCACCTTCACGGCCGAGCGCGGGAAGACCGGCCGCTCGATGTCGCCGAGGCTCGTGTGCACGGCGCCGGCCGCGTCGACGACGGCCACGGCGCCGCGGTGGAAGCTCTCGGTGATGCCGCCGCGTTGCGCTTCGACGAGGATGGGGTTGGGAGGCATGGCGGCAATGTAGCTTCTGGGGAAGTCTGGCCGGTGTGGCGCGGCGAGATGGAGGGCCTGCCGGGCTGCGCTGCGCACGATACCGGTGCTCGCCCGGCAGGCCCCCCCGCCAAGCCGGGGCAGCGCCGAGCGCGCCCGACGTGTTCGCTTGCGATCAGCGCACCCGGTGCCCCGGCGGCGGCCGGGCAGGCCAGGCGAGCACAGGTATCGTGCGGAGCGCAGCCTGGCCTGCCCGGCCGCCGCCGCGCGCCGACGTTGCCGGCCGGAGCAGCAGGACCGCCCTTGCACGACCCTCCCCACCATCTCCTCGGCGTCGACTTCACCTGCGCACCCTCGCGCCGCAAGCCGATCACGGTGGCGCGCGGCTCGTGGCGGCCCGGCGCGGTCGACGTCGTGCAGCTCGCCGGCATCGACCTACTGCCCACGCTCGCCGAGTTCGAGCGTCTGCTCGCGGCACCGGGCCCGTGGCTCGGCGCGTTCGACTTCCCGTTCGGCCTGCCGCGTGCGTTCGTCCAGGCGCATGCGCTCGGCGAGCACGCCGATGCCGTGATCACCACGCTGAAGCAGCGCTGCCTCGACCGCATGGCCTTCCGCGCGCTCGTCGACGCCTGGGGCAACACGCGGCCGCGCGGGCAGCGGCTCGTGCACCGCGCCACCGACACGGCGCATGCGGCCACGTCGTCGAGCCCGCTGCAGACGCGCTACGTGCCGGTCGGCTTCATGTACTACGAGGGGCTGTCGCGCCTCGTCGCGGCGGGTGTCACGCTGCCCGGGCTGCGGCGCGGCGACCCCGCGCGCGCCGCGGTCGAAGGCTACCCGGGCCGCCTTGCGTTCGAGCTGATCGGGCGGCGTTCGTACAAGAACCGCGACGACGGCGAGCGCCGGCAGGCGCGGCGCGACATGCTCGCCGCGCTCGAACGCGGGGACAGCCGCCTCGGCCTGCGCCTGCACGCCGCGCCGGCGCAGCGCGAGGCGCTCGTGGCCGATGCGAGCGGCGACCTCGTCGATGCCGTGTTGTGCCTGATGCTCGCGGCGTGGGCCGCGCGGCAGCCTTCGCAAGGCGTGCCGGCCGGCACCGACGTGGTCGAGGGCTGGATCGTCGGCCCGTGGTGAAGCGCACGCAGCGCTCGCTGGCATGCGCGCCGGCGGCCGCCGCCGGCAGCTTCAGCCGACCTTCACCACCTCCACCGGATGCGCGTACACGTCGCGCCGCTTGTCGTGCAGCGGGATCGTCGTGCCGTGCAGCCGGTTGCTCTGCAGGTCGTTGAGGTCGACCTCGGCGACGACGATCTGCTCGATGTTCGGCGTGCCCTCGGCGGCGATGCCGTCGCGCGCGAACGGGAAGTCCGAAGGGGTGATGATCGCCGCCTGCCCGTAGTGCAGGCCAAGCCCTTCGACCGGCAGGTTGCCCACCGTGCTGGTGTGCACGACGAAGACCTGGTTCTCGATGGCCCGCGCGTGGCAGCAGTAGCGCACGCGCAGGAAGCCCTGGCGGTCGTCGGTGCACGAGGGCACGAACAGGATGTCGGCGCCGGCCTCGCAGACCATGCGCGCGAGCTCGGGGAACTCGATGTCGTAGCAGACGAGGATCGCCACCTTGCCGAACGGCGTGTCGAACAGCCGCAGCTGGTCGCCGGCGTCGGTGTTCCACTTGTCGCGCTCCCAGCGCGTGCGGTGGATCTTGTCCTGCTCGAGCACCTGGCCGCCCGGGGTGAAGTAGTAGGCGGTGTTGAGCAGCCGGCCGTCGTCGTGCAGCGTGGGGTGGCTGCCGCCGATGAGGTGCACGTTCCACTGCGCGGACAGCTCGCTCATCAGGTCCTTGTAGCGGCGCGTGTAGTCGTGCATGTGGCGCACCGCGGCGCGCAGGTCCGAGGTGTCCATGAACGACAGCAGACGTGCGGCGCGTCTCGTAGAGCAGGTGGCCGACGCCGGCGCCCTGCATCTCGGGCGCGACGAAGACCTCGGCGCCGTACAGCGTGCGCCCTGCCGGGTTGTGGTGCTCGAACGTGCCCGAACCGGTGATCTCCTTCCACGTGTGCGACTCGGCCCAGTCGTCCCACAGCACGATGAGCGAGCCGGCATAGCCGACGACCGCGCCGTCGCACTCGGCCACCACCTGGCCCTGCGGGAACGCGGCCAGCTGGTCGAGCAGCCGGCGCTCGGTCCACGGCGGGATCGTCGGGTACACGCGACGCTGCAGCGCGATGACGGCCGGCGCGTCGGCTGCCGAGGCCGCACGGGGCTTCACGGCGGGGCTCACTCGCGGCTCTGCTCGGGCGCTCCGGCCCTCATCGGCTGGCTGTGCATGAACGGCAGTGCGTTGGTGGGCGGGCGCGCTGACGATCGAACTCTAAGACCCGGCTGTAGAGTGCACGGTCGAGATGCATCTCGGTGAAGACCCTGAGCCGTTCGCTGCGGCCGAGGCCTGGTTTGGCGCCACCGGCCGCGTGCCGCACGACTTCCAGCGAGAGGTCTGGGCGGCGATGGCCGCCGGCGAGAGCGGGCTCCTGCACGCGACCACCGGCAGCGGCAAGACGCTGGCCGTGTGGATCGGCGCGCTGGCGCGCATCGCGCGCGCGCATCGCGACGCAGCGCCAACTCCGCGCGCCGGCGTCCAGGTGCTGTGGCTCACGCCGATGCGTGCGCTGGCCGCCGACACGACACGCGCGCTGCACGAGCCCCTGCCGGCGCTGGCGCCGGCGTTGCGCGTCGGCCAGCGCACGGGCGACACGCCGCCGGCCGAGCGCGCGCGACAGGACCGCCACCCGCCGGCGGCGCTCGTGACCACGCCCGAGACGCTGACGCTGATGCTGACGCGCGACGGCGCCCGCGCCGACCTGCAGGGCGTGCACACGGTCGTCGTCGACGAGTGGCACGAGCTGATCGGCAACAAGCGCGGCGTGCAGGTGCAGCTGGCGCTGGCGCGGCTGAGGCGCTGGCACCCGAGCCTCGTCGTGTGGGGCCTGTCGGCGACGCTGGGCAACCTGGCCGAGGCGATGGCCACGCTGGTGGCTGCGCCGCCGGGGCAGCCGGCCGGACGCCTGGTGCGCGGGCGGCTCGACAAGGGGCTCGTCATCGACACGCTGCTGCCGCACGAGCCGGGGCGCTTCAGCTGGGGCGGGCATCTCGGCGCGCAGATGCAGGACGCCGTCGTGCAGGCCATCGAACGCGAGGGCGACGCCGCGGCCGGCGGCAGCGGCGGCAGCACGCTCGTCTTCACGAATGTTCGCTCGCAGGCCGAGATCTGGTACCAGCTGCTGCTGGCCGCCCGCCCCGAGTGGGCCGGCACGGTGGCCTTGCACCACGGCTCGCTCGACCGCAGCGTGCGCGAGTGGGTGGAGGCGGGGCTGAAGGCGGGCACGCTGAAGGCCGTCGTCGCGACCTCGTCGCTGGACCTCGGCGTGGACTTCCTGCCCGTGGCCCGCGTGCTGCAGATCGGCAGCGCCAAGGGCGTGGCGCGGCTCCTGCAGCGCGCCGGCCGCAGCGGCCACGCACCCGGGCGCACGAGCCGCGTGACGCTCGTGCCGACCAACACGCTGGAGCTGGTGGAGGCGGTGGCGGCGCGGCGCGCCGCGCTGGCCGGGCAGGTGGAGTCGCGCTCGAGCCCCGACAAGCCGCTGGACGTGCTGGTGCAGCACCTCGTGACGGTGGCCCTCGGCGGCGGCTTCGCCGCCGATGCGAAGGAAGGCGGCGGGTATGCCGCCGATGCGAAGGAAGCCGGCGGTCCTGCCGTCGATGCGAAGGCAGGCGGTTCCGCCGCCGATGCGAAGAACCCGAGCGACGGCGCTGCCTTCACGTCGCACGAGCTCTTCGACGAGGTGCGCACGGCGCCCGCCTACGCCAGCCTCACGCGCGAGGAGTTCGACTGGGCGCTCGCCTTCGTCGAACGCGGCGGCGAGAGCCTGGGTGCCTACCCGGAGTACCACCGCGTGCGCATCGTCGACGGCCGCTGGCGCGTGAGCGACCGCGGCATCGCCCACCGCCATCGGCTGCAGGTGGGCACCATCGTCGGCGAGGCGTCGATGCTGGTGAAGTGGGCGAGCGCCGGCGCGGGATACGGGGGAGGCGGCGCCACGCTCGGCACCATCGAGGAAGGCTTCATCGCGCGGCTGAAGGCCGGCGACCACTTCGTCTTCGGCGGCCGCGTGCTCGAGTTCGTGCGCACGCGCGACCTCGTCGCCTACGTGCGAAGGCCGAGCGGCAAGGCGCGCGGCATCGTGCCGGCCTGGGCCGGCAGCCGCATGCCGTTCTCGAGCGAGCTCGCCGAAGCCGTGCTCGCCGTGCTCGAAGGCGTGGACCAGGGCGACTTCTTCGAGCCCGAGCTGCAGGCCGCGCGGCCGATGCTCGAGACGCAGCGGCGCGTGTCCAAGCTGCCCGGGCGGGGCCGCCTGCTGCTGGAGTGCCTCGTGTCGCGCGAGGGGCAGCACTTCTTCTTCTACCCGTTCGCCGGGCGCAACGTGCACATCGGGCTGGCGCAGCTGCTCGCCTGGCGCCTGAGCCGCGACGCGCCGAACACCTTCTCGCTGGCCGTGAACGACTACGGCGTCGAGCTGCTCGCGGCGCGGCCGGTCGAGCTCGACGAGGCGCGCCTGGCCGCGCTGCTGAGCCCGGCGAACCTGATGCCCGACGTGATGGCCAGCCTCAATTCGGGCGAGCTGGCGCAGCGCCGCTTCCGCGAGATCGCTCGCGTCGCCGGGCTCGTCTTCACCGGCTACCCCGGGGCGCCGAAGAGCACGCGCCAGCTGCAGGCCAGCTCGTCGCTCTTCTACGAGGTGTTCCGCAAGTACGACAGCGGCAACCGGCTGCTCGCGCAGGCCGAGAGCGAGGTGCTGTCGCAGGAGCTCGAGCTGGGACGCCTGCGCTCGACGCTGAAGCGCATGGCCGCGCTGCCCCTGGCGCGCGTGGAGTTGCGCGCGCCGAGCCCGTTCGCGCTGCCGCTGATGGTGGAACGGCTGCGCGAGCAGCTCAGCACCGAGAAGCTGAAGGACCGCATCGACCGCCTGCTGGCCGAGGCCGAAGAAGCCGGAGAGGCGCAGGCTGCGCCCGCCCGTCGCGGGCCCGGCGCGCGACGCGTGCCGCCCAGGGAGCCGCGGGGCACGGCCGGGACGGCGCCGGCGGCCGCGGCCGCCACGGGTGCGGCATCATCACCAGGCGCTGCCGATGCGGAGGTGACCCACCATGACCCGCCCGACCCCTGAACCCGTGCCGCCGCCCGGCGAGCCGATGCGCCGCGCCGCCGGTGGCCGGCTGCCAGCCGGCGTTGCCGTGCTCTTCGCGCTGCTGCTCGCCACGGCCGCCGTCGCCGCCCCGGCGAAGAGCGCTCCGATCGAAGGCGTGATCGCCCGCGTCATCGACGGCGACAGCCTCGTGCTGCAGCCGCAGGACCGCGCGCCGATCGAGGTGCGCCTGCGCGACATGGACGCACCGGAGATCTGCCAGGACTACGGCCCGGCGGCCAAGCAGGCACTGGAGCGGCTGGCGCTCGGCAAGACCGCGACGCTCACCGTCCATGCCCGCGACCAGCACGGCCGCAGCGTCGGCCACGTGACGGTGGAGGGTCAGTCGCTGTCGAAGCTGATGGTCGCCGAGGGCCACGCCTGGAGCACGCGCACGCGCTACGACCGTGGCCCGCTGATGAAGGAGGAGCGCATGGCCATCGCGCTGCGCCGCGGCATCCACGCGACGACGGGCGCGGTGCAACCGAAGGACTTCCGCAAGACGCACGGGCCCTGCCGCTGAGCGGCGAGGGCCGGCTCGCCGCCCGGTGCGCGGCGGCCGGTCAGCGCATGCGCACCCAGCGCAGCTCGATCGTGTCGTTCGGCCACTGCACCACGGAGGCGACCTTCTTCTTCTGCATCGCCCAGGTCAGGGTGCGGCGGTACAGCGGGATGTAGGGCAGGTCTTCGGCCACCAGCCGCAGTACCGTGGCCACCATCGCGCGGCGGCGCGTCAGGTCGGGCTCGGTGCGGATCTGGTCGATCAGCGTGTCGATCTTCGGGTTGCTGTAGCGGCCGGCGTTGAAGGTGCCGAAGCCGGTGCGGTCGAAGGTGCGGAACAGCGCGTTCAGCGAGTTGTAGGCGTCCGGCGCGGCGGTCCAGCCGTACTCCACGAAGCTCGCGGTGCCCTGGCTGAGCTTGGGGAAGAAGGTGCCGGTGGTGGAGCTGCGCAGCGTCGTGCGGATGCCCACCTGCGTGAGCATCGCCGCCATCGCCTGGCAGGCGTTCTCGCGCCACGCGACGTTCACGCAGTCCAGCGTCACCGCGAAGCCGTTCGGGTAGCCGGCCTCGCCCAGCAGCGCCTTCGCCTTCGCGGGGTCGAAGGGCAGGCGCCGGTCGAGGTCGGGCGGGCTGCCATCGACGAGCGGAGAGAGGAAGGCGCCGGTCGGCACGCCCTGGCCGCGCAGCACCTTGTCGATGATGAGCTGCACGTTGATGGCGTGGTAGACGGCCCGGCGCACGCGCAGGTCCTTGAACGGGTTCTTCCCCTTCACGTCGCTGAACTCGAGCTCGTCGCGCGCCTGGTCGAAGGTGAGGTACTGCTGGCCGATGTCGGTGGCCTGCACGAGCGCGATGCGCGGGTCGGCCTTCAGCCGCGCGATGTCCTGGTACGGCGGGTCGAGCACGAGGTCGATCTCGCCCGAGGCGAGCGCCGCCAGGCGCGTGGCGTCGCTCTTGATCGGCACGACGCTCACTTCGGCCAGGTTGCCGTGGCGCGGCCGGCCGTCGGCGCCCTTCTCGGCCCACCCCCACCAGGCGTCGTGCCGCTTGAGCAGCACGCGCACGTCGGGCTGGAAGCTCTCCAGCCGGAACGGCCCCGTACCCATCGCGTGGCGCACGGTGTAGGTCTCCTGCTTGGCGTTGAAGTCCTGCGCCTTCAGCACGCCGTGTTTCTCGGCCCAGGCCTTGCTCATCATGGCGATGAACTGCAGCTTGTCGGGCAGCACCGCGTCGGGCGCCTCGAGCTGGAACTCGATCGTCAGCTCGTCGAGCTTCTTCACCGCCTTCACGCCGCGCAGCTGGAAGGCGCGCTGCGACGGCGGCGCGAGCGCCCGCTCGAGCGAGAACACGGCGTCGTCGGCGGTGAAGGCGCTGCCGTCGTGGAACCTGACGCCGGGGCGCAGCTTGAAACGCCAGGTGGTCGGGCTCGTCGCCTGCCAGGAGGTGGCCAGGGCCGGCTCGAGCCTGAACCTCTCGTCGCGGTTGGTCAGGAACTCGTAGACCTGGAACGCGACGCGCGAGTGGTACAGCAGCGCCAGCCCGTGCGGGTCCATCGTCTGCGGGTCGAAGGCGCTGGCGATGCGCAGCGACTGTGCCTGCGCCGGCGCGACCGCGATGCCGAGCGCGAGCGCGAGGACACCGAGCAACGAGCGCGGCCCACGCAAGCGGCGCGGCTCGAGCGTGGCGAGGCGTGATGCGAGGCGTGACGACATGCTCGGTGCCCAAGTGGATGCGCGATGGCCGGCGAGTGTGCCAGCGCGCAGAGATGCAGCGGCATGGTTGAAACCCTCCGGGTGCTTCAGCGCAGGCGTCGCGCCGAGGCACCGAAGGCTCGCCGCGGTCCGTGACGGCGGTCACGTCGCGCCGTTGCCCTGGTGCGAAGCGTGCCGCCGCGCCCGCGCGCCTTTGGCATCGTCGCGCCTTCCGCTGTCATCCCGAGGAAAGCCCCATGCACCATGCCCGACTCCCATCGCGTCGTTCCACGTGGCCGCTCGCCGTTGCCTGGGCCGCCGTCGCCCTCGTCGGCATCGGCCCCGTCCGCGCCGGCGAGATCTACCTGCAGGCCGGCCTGCCCGGTGTGGGCCTCGGCTATGCGCAGCCGCTGTCCGACTGGCTCGGCGTGCGCGGTGACTTCATCACCCTCGGCGACCGCGACCGCAACACCACCGAGGAAGGCATCGCCTACCAGGGCAGGCTGAAGGCCAGCCGCGGTGGCGTCTTCGCCGACCTGCGCCCGTTCGCCGGCAGCTTCCGCATCACGCTGGGCGCCACGTCGAACCGGTACAAGCTGACCCTCGACGCGTCGGGCACCGGCAGCACGATCAACGTCGGCGGCACTGACTACGTGCTCGGCCCCGGCGACGGCCTCGGCGTCGAGATCAAGTTCCCGAGCACCACGCCGTACGTCGGCATCGGCTGGGGGCACGAGACGGGGAGCGGCTTTCGCTTCTCGTTCGACCTGGGCGCCTCGATCGGCAAGGCCAAGGTGACGGTGACGCCGCGCGGCCAGCTGGCGCAGCCGGCGGCGCAGGCCGACGTCGACCGGGAGACGGCCGAGATCCGCGACGGCGTCGGCAAGGTCAAGGCGCTGCCGCAGATCAGCTTCGCCGTCGGCTACAGCTTCTGAGTGCCCGCAGGGCCGGGCTCCGCCCGGCCTGCCCCCGCGGGGTTCAAGTTGCCCGGCGAAGCCGGATCGGCTCGAGAGCATCCCGGGCCCGTCACTGCGCCCGGCGTTCGCGAAGAAGCTGTGGGCGGCCCACGATCACGGCGCGCCGGGCCGACGCCGTGGGGCCGCTCAGGGCATGGCACCCGAACACACGACGAAGGTCCGAGCGAACGTCACCGTCGCCGCCGCGCCTCGGGTGCCATGCCCTGAGCGGCCCCCCGCGGCCTCGGACTCGCGCCGCGATTCCGCATGAAGCAAGGTTCAGCTTCTCGAAAGTGCTCGGGGCCGGGCCTTGCCCGGCCGCCCGCTCTTGACGCTGCCGTTCTCAATCTGGCCTGGCCGGATTACATTTGTTAGAATGTTCCCCTTCCCATGGAAGCATTCGAAGGAGAAGGCATGAGCACCCCCTTGCACAATCGCAGCCGCCGCAGTGCGGCGTCCCTGGCGCTGGCCGCCGCCGGGCTTCTGGCGCTGGCGGCCTGCTCGAGCCCGCCGCAGGAGACCCCGGTCGCTGCAGCGCAACCGGTGGCGGCCACGCCGCCGCCGCCCGTGGCCGCGCCGCCCGCTGCGCCGACGGCGAATCCGGGGGCGGTGGCCGGCGACGGCGGCAACCGTTCGGGAACGCTCGCCGTGCGGCCCAGCGGCCCGGCGGCGCCCGGCGAGGCCAACGTCTTCTTCGCCTTCGACGAGTTCGCCATCGGCTCGGAATACTTCCCGGCCATCGAGCGCATCGGCCGCTACCTCGCCGGCACGCCGTCGGCCACGGTGCGCATCGAGGGCCATGCCGACGAGCGTGGCAGCCACGAGTACAACCTCGCCCTCGGCCAGAAGCGCGCGGAGGCGGTGCGCCGTGCGCTGCGCGCCTTCGGCGTGCGCGACAGCCAGGTGGAGACGGTGAGCTTCGGCGAGGAGCGCCCGCGCGCCCCGGGCCACGATGAAGCCGCGTGGGCGCAGAACCGTCGGGCCGACATGCGGCCGAACGTGCAGCCCTGAGCGCGGCGCCGGTCCTGGCGCCGGCCCGACTGACTCCTGGGTGACCGGCACCGGCCGGCAGTGAGGGCAAGCCACGAGGGCCGGCCCGGCCCCCAGCCCCTAGACTGAGTGCACCTCGCGGCGGGGCGCGCCGCCGTGCCCGTGCACGGCGGCGCCGTCTTGCCGCCTTTGTCCCACATCGTTCAGGAGACAGGCCCATGACCTCCACCCGTTCCTTCGCCGCGCTGGCGGCCATCGCCACCTTCGCGCTGGCGCCGGTGCCCGCCGCCGCGCAGCAGGTGACCTTCATGACCGGGCCGCAGGGCGGCTCGTGGGTGCCGCTGGGCGGCGCGCTGAAGGGCCTGTGGGAGAAGGCCGTGCCGGGCCTGGCCATCACCGTGACGCCGGGCGCCGGTATCGCCAACGTGCGTGGCGTGGACGAAGGCAAGGCGCAGATCGGCTTCGCCAACAGCAGCACCACCGTGGACGGCATCGCTGGCCGCGCGCCGTATCCGAAGGCGGTGACGAAGGTCTGCCAGGTGGCGAACCTGTACCCGCAGTATTTCCAGGTCGTGGCGCTCGCCGACGCGAAGGTGAACTCCTTTGCGGACCTGAAGGGCAAGACGCTCGTCACGCAGCCCAAGGGCAACACGGCGGAAGTACTGACCCAGACCGTGCTGAAGCTCAACGGCATGGACTACCCGTCGCTGGCGAAGGTGAACTTCCAGGCCGCCTACACCGACGCCGTCTCGCTGATGAAGGACGGGCACGCGCAGGTGTTCACGCTCGGCACCACGGCGCCGGCGTCGGCCGTCATGGACCTGGCCAGTGCGCGCGACGTGAAGCTCGTGCCCGCGGACGACAAGACGCTGGCGGAGCTCAACAAGCTGAACCCCGGCTTCTACAAGAAGCTCATCATCAAGGCCGGCACCTACCCGAAGCAGGACCAGGACGTGCCCGTGATCGGCTACGCCACGCACATCGTTGCCGCCTGCGACCTGCCCGAGGACACGGTGTACAAGCTGACGAAGGCGATGGCCGAGAACGTCGACGCGATGAGCGCCGTCGTCAAGTCGATCACCGGCCTGACGCCCAAGGACATGGCGGTGGACCTCGGCGTGCCGCTGCACAAGGGCGCGGCGCGCTACTACAAGGAAAAGGGCGCGATCTGACCTGACGCGCCGCCAGCGGCCGCCGCTTCGGCGTGGCGCAGGAGGAGAACACCGCCACCGCCCCCGCGCACCAGGTGCTGCGCTGGGTGGCGGGCGGCATCGCCGTGGCGATGTCGCTGTACCACATGTACGTGGCCGCCTTCGGCCCTCCGGAGGCGATGATCTTCCGCGGCACGCACCTGCTGTTCGCGCTGACGCTCGTCTTCCTGCTCTTCCCGCTGCGGCCGGCCGCCACCGCGGGCCGGCTCGCGCGCGCGTGGGACTTCACGCTGCTGGCGCTCGGCTGGGGCGCGGTGCTGCACATCTTCTTCACCTACCAGGACCTGACCAACCGCATCATCTACATCGACGACCTGACGCCGTGGAACACTGCCTTCGCGATCATCGCCATCGTGGTGGTCCTGGAAGGCACGCGGCGCGTCATCGGCCTGGCGCTGCCGCTGACGGCCATGGTCTTCATGGTCTACGCCGCGGTCTTCACGCAGGTGAAGTTCCCGGTGCTGCTCGAGCAGCTGTACTACTCGACAGAGGGCATCTTCGGCTCGACGCTCGGCGTGTCGGCCTCGTACGTGATGCTGTTCGTGCTGTTCGGCGCGTTCATGGAGCGCAGCGGCACCGGGCAGCTGTTCATGGACTTCGCGATGTCGATTACCGGCCACCAGGCGGGCGGGCCGGGCAAGGTGGCGGTGGTCAGTTCGTCGCTGTTCGGCACCGTGTCGGGCAGCGCCGTGGCCAATGTCATGGTCGACGGGCCGATCACGATCCCGCTGATGAAGCGCACCGGCTTCCGGCCGCCGTTTGCTGCCGCGGTGGAGTCGGTGGCTTCCACCGGCGGGCAGCTGATGCCGCCGATCATGGGCGCGGCCGCCTTCGTGATGGCCGAGTTCCTGGCCGTGCCGTACGCGCAGGTGGCGCTGTGGGCGGCCATCCCGGCGCTGCTGTACTACGTGGCCGTGTTCTTCGCCGTGCACTTCGAGGCCAAGCGCTACCGCCTGGCCGGCGTGCCGCGCGAGGAGCTGCCGCGCTTCGGCCACGTGATGCTGCTGCGCGGGCACCTGTTCATCCCGATCCTCGTCATCCTCGTCGGCCTGTTCCTCGGCTACTCGGCGCCGCTGTGCGCGCTGGTGGCAGCGCTCACCTGCCTGCCGGTGGCGCTGCTGCGCGCCAGCACGCGCGGCGGCATCGGCTGGAGGAGCGTCTTCGGCGCGCTCGAGGAAGGCGCGCGCAACACGCTCGCGGTGGCCATGGCCTGCGCCTGCGCCGGCATCGTCATCGGCTGCGTGACGATCACGGGCCTCGGCATCGTCTTCACGCAGGTCGTCATCGCGCTGGCGCAGAACTCGCTCGTGCTGGCGCTCGTGCTCACGGCGATGGCCGGCATCGTGCTCGGCATGGGCATGCCGACGACGCCGGCCTACATCGTGATGGTGTCGCTGCTCGTGCCGGCGATCATCAAGCTCGGCGCTGTCACGCCCGCCGCGCACATGTTCGCGTTCTACTTCGCCATCCTGTCGGCCATCACGCCGCCGGTGGCGCTGGCGGTGTTCGCGGCGGCCGGCCTGGCGAAGGCGAACATGTGGGCAAGCGGCTTTGCGGCGATGCGTGCCGCGGCGCCGGCCTACATCGTGCCGTTCATGTTCGTCTACGAGCCGGCGCTGCTGACGATCGGCGGCCAGTGGCTGACGACGCTGCACGCCACCGTGTCGGCCATCGTCGGCGTCATCCTGCTCGCCGGCGGCCTCTTCGGCTACCTCGTGCGGCCGGCCAACATGCTCGAGCGCGCGCTGCTCGTCGGCGCGGCGCTGCTGCTGATCAAGCCGGGCTGGATCACCGACCTCGCCGGGCTCGGCATCGCGGGCCTGGTGATCGTGCTGCAGCTGTCGACGGCGCGGCGCGAGGCGGCCACGCAGGTGCCGGGCTAGGGCCTGTTGGCGCGAGGCAGGCGCCGGCATCCGTCGCCGTCGGCCCGGCACACGGCCCGGCACACGGCCCGGTGGGCTGGCCCGCCTGCTCCAGCTGCGCCCCGCGGCGGTGCGATGATGATCGTTCCGTCGACCAGGGACGCGCGATGAAGCATCCGCTGCTGAGTGAGCTGCCGGCAACGCTGTCGAGGTTGGGCGAGCTTGCGCTGGACCTGCGCTGGAGCTGGAGCCACGCGACCGACGCGCTGTGGGCGGCGCTCGATGCCGACCTGTGGGCGCGCACGCGCAATCCATGGCTGATCCTGCTGAACGTCTCGCCGCAGCGGCTCGACGCGCTGGCCGGCGACGCCGCGTTCCGCGCCGAGTACGAGCGCGCCGTGCGCGCGCACGATGCGTACCTTGAGGCTCCGACCTGGTGGGACCAGGCCTGTCCCGAGGGCGCGGCAGCGCGACCGACGATGGCCTACTTCAGCATGGAGTACGGCATCGGCGAGCCGCTGCCGATCTACTCCGGCGGTCTGGGCGTGCTGGCCGGCGACCATCTGAAGACGGCGAGCGACCTCGGCATTGCGCTGGTCGCGGTCGGACTGCTCTACCAGGCCGGCTACTTCCGCCAGATGCTCGACGCGCACGGTCGCCAGCTCGAGCTGCACCCGGTCAACGTGCCGTACCACCTGCCGATCCAGCCGGTCCACGGCCCCGATGGCGCGCGGCTGACGGTGCCGGTCGCGCTGCCCGGCCGCGTGCTGCGGCTGCAGGTGTGGCTGGCGCAGGTGGGCCGCGTGCCGCTGTACCTGCTGGACAGCAACGACCCGCTCAATGCGCCGGCCGACCGCGGCATCACCGGCCAGCTCTATGGGGGCGACCTGGAGACCCGGCTGGCGCAGGAGATCGTGCTGGGCATCGGCGGCTGGCGCACGCTCGCCGCGCTCGGCTTGCGCCCCGATGTGTGCCACCTCAACGAAGGTCATGCGGCGCTGGTGACGATCGAGCGTGCACGCGACTTCATGCAGCAGCACAGGCGCAGCTTCTGGGAGGCGCTGTGGACGACACGGGCCGGCAACGTGTTCACGACGCACACCCCGGTGGCCGCGGCGTTCGATACCTTCCCGGTCGACCTCCTCGCGCAGTACGGGCGCGACTACGCCGCCGAGCTGGCGATCGAGCCGGGCAACCTGCTGGCCCTCGGCCGCGCCCCCGGCGGCGGCGAGCACGAGCCGTTCAACATGGCGTACCTGGCGGCGCGCACCTGCGCGAGCATCAACGCCGTCAGCCGCCTGCACCGCGACGTGAGCCGCGGCATCTTCCAGGCCCTGTACCCGCGGGTGCCCGAGCGCGAGGTGCCGATCGGCTGCATCACCAACGGCGTGCACATGCCGTCGTGGGACTCCGCGAGCGCGGACGCGCTGTGGACCCGGGCGTGCGGCAAGTCGCGCTGGATGGGCGCGACCGATGCGCTGCCGCAGGCACTGCAGGCACTCGATGACGAGGCGCTGTGGCGCAGCCATGGCGGGCAGCGGGCCGACCTGGTGCGCTATGCGCGCGGCCGGCTCGCGGCTCAGCTGGGCCAGCGCGGCGCCGACCGTCAGGCCATCGGGCAGGCCGCCGAAGTCCTCGACCCGAACACCCTGACCCTGGGCTTCGCGCGCCGCTTCACCGAGTACAAGCGGCCGGACCTGCTGCTGCACGATGCCGAGCGGCTGGCGCGCCTGCTGCTCGACCGCACGCGGCCGGTGCAACTGCTCGTCGCCGGCAAGGCCCACCCGCGCGACCTCGCCGGCCAGGAGCTGGTGCGGCGGTGGGCCGAGTTCACGCGCCGCGCCGACGTTCGTGCGCACGCCGTGTTCCTCGAGGACTACGACATGGCGCTGGCGCAGGAGCTGGTGCAGGGCGTGGACGTCTGGATCAACACGCCGCGCCGTCCTTGGGAAGCGTGCGGCACCAGCGGCATGAAGGTGCTGGTCAACGGCGGCCTCAACCTGTCGTCGCTGGACGGCTGGTGGGCCGAGGCTTACCGGCCCGAGCTCGGCTGGGCGATCGGCGACGACGCAGGCGCGGGCGATGCCCGCGACGCGCAGGAGCTCTACCGACTGCTGGAGGAGCAGGTGGTGCCGGAGTTCTACGACCGCGATGTCTCCGGGCTGCCGCGCCGCTGGATTGCGCGCATGCGCGCCAGCATGGCGCTGCTGGCCCCCAGGTTCTCGAGCAACCGCATGCTGTTCGAGTACGTGCACGATGTCTACCTGCCGGCGGTGCAGCGCTACCGCGCCCGCAGTGCCGAGAGTGGCCTTCAGGGCGTCGAGCTGATGCAGTGGGGCCGCGCCGTGCGCCACCACTGGCACGAAGTCCGCATCGGCGCGGTGCAGGCCGAGCGTGACGGCGACGCGTGGGTGTTCCGCGTGCAGCTCTACCTCGGCGACCTGCCCGCCGACGCGGTGCAGCTGCAGCTGTACGCCGAGCCGCGCGCGGGCGACGACGGCGGCGCGTATCCGATGCAGCGCGTCGCCGCGATCGAGGGCGCGGTCAACGGGTTCGTCTGCTCGTGCCGCGTGGTGACGTCACGCCCGGCACGGGACTTCACGCCGCGCGTGGTGCCGTACCACGCCGGGGTGCAATGGCCGTCAGAGCTGGCGCTCGTGCACTGGCACGAAGGTGGCTGAAGCGATCGGGCGGCGGCGACGAGAGCACGCGCCGGCCGCGCCGCCAGTGGCCCGACCGGCTGGCAAGGCGCCGCGGCCGACCGTGCCCGGCGCGGCTCAGCGTCCCCGGGCGGCACGCCAGGCCGCGAACTCCTCGCGCGTGGCGGCGTCGGTGGGGGGATAGAGGCCGAGGATGCTGCGCCCCTCCATCACCTTCTCCTGCACGAAGTCCTCGAAGGTGGTCATGCCCTCGGCCTCCTCGGCGATGGCGTCGGCGATCGCCGCGGGGATGACGACCACGCCTTCGGCGTCGCCGACGACGATGTCGCCCGGGAACACCGGCGTGTCGCCGCAGCCGATGGGCACGTCGATGTCGATCGCCTGGTGCAGCGTCAGGTTGGTCGGCGCGCTCGGCCGCTGGTGGTAGGCGGGGAAGGGCAGCTTCGCGATCTCGGGGCTGTCGCGCAAGCCGCCGTCGGTGACGATGCCGGCCGCGCCGCGTTTCATCAGCCGGCTGACGAGGATGCCGCCGGCCGACGCGGCGCGCGCGTCCTTGCGGCTGTCGATGACCATCACGGCGCCGGGCGGGCAGGTCTCCACCGCCTTGCGCTGCGGGTGGCCGCGGTCCTCGAACACGGTGATCGGGTTCAGGTCCTCGCGCGCCGGCATGTAGCGCAGCGTGAACGCGGGGCCGACCATGTTCGGCAGGTTCGGATTGAGCGGCCGCACGTCCTGGATGAACTGGTGGCGCAGGCCGCGCTTGAACAGCGCCGTGCACAGCGTGGCGGTGCTGACGTGGCGCAGGCGTTCCAGGGTCTGGGGATGCATCGTGTCCTCGTCTCGCCCGGGCGCCTGCACGCGGTTGGCGTCGGCACCCGGCGGTGCGCGGCGGCACGCTGCGGCGGGCCCGGCAGCCGGTAGATTAGCGGACTGCACTTCGCCCCCCCTCACGACCATGAACGCCCCCCGCCGCAAGACCCCGCAGGAGCTGCGCAGCGCGCGCTGGTTCGCGCCCGACGACTTCCGCTCGTTCGGCCACCGCTCGCGCACGATGCAGATGGGCTACGGCCCCGAGGACTGGGCCGACAAGCCGGTGATCGCCATCGTCAACACCTGGTCCGACGCGCAGCCTTGCCACCTGCACTTCAAGGAGCGCGTGCACGACGTGAAGCGCGGCGTGCTGCAGGCCGGCGGCTTCCCGATCGAGCTGCCGGCGTTGTCGCTGTCGGAGAGCTGGGTCAAGCCGACGACGATGCTCTACCGCAACATGCTCGCGATGGAGACGGAGGAGCTGCTGCGCTGCCACCCGGTGGACGGCGCGGTGCTGATGGGCGGCTGCGACAAGACGACGCCGGCGCTCGTCATGGGCGCGCTGACGATGGGCCTGCCGTTCGTCTACGTGCCCGCCGGCCCGATGCTGCGCGGCAACTACCGCGGCGAGGCGCTCGGCTCGGGCACCGACTCGTTCAAGTACTGGGACGAGCGCCGCGCCGGCACCATCAGCAAGGCGCAGTGGCTCGGCGTCGAAGGCGGCATCGCACGTTCACACGGCCATTGCATGACGATGGGCACGGCCTCGACGATGACGGCGATCGCCGAGGCGCTGGGCCTGACGCTGCCTGGCGCGAGCTCGATTCCCGCACCCGATGCGAACCACCCGCGCATGTGTGCCGCGGCCGGCCGCCGCGCCGTCGAGATGGTGTGGGAGGACCTGAGGCCCGATCAGGTGATGACACCGGCGGCCGTGCGCAACGCGGTCACGGTCGCGATGGCCACGGGCTGCTCGACCAACGCCATCATCCACCTCATCGCGATGGCCCGCCGCGCCGGGGTGCCACTGGTTCTCGACGACCTCGACCGCATCGGCCGCACGACACCCGTCATCGCCAACGTGCGGCCCTCGGGCCAGGGTTACCTGATGGAGGACTTCTACTACGCCGGCGGCCTGCCGGCGCTGATGAAGAACCTCGGCGGCAAGCTCGACCTCACGGCGCGCACGGTGAACGGGCGCACGCTCGGCGAGAACATCGCCGAGGCACAGGTGTTCAACGCCGACGTCATCCGCCCGCTCGACAACCCCGTCTACCACGAGGGATCGCTGGCCGTCCTGCGCGGCAACCTCGCGCCCGACGGCGCTGTCATCAAGCCCGCAGCCTGCGACCCGAAGTTCCGCCGCCACGCCGGGCCGGCGCTGGTGGCCGACAGCTACCCCGAGCTGAAGAAGATCGTCGACGACGAGGACCTCGACATCGGCCCCGACACCGTGCTCGTGCTGCGCAACGCCGGGCCGCAGGGTGGCCCCGGCATGCCCGAGTGGGGCATGATCCCGATGCCCAAGGCGCTGCTCGAGCGTGGCCATCGCGACATGCTGCGCCTGTCGGACGCGCGCATGAGCGGCACGTCCTACGGCGCCTGCGTGCTGCACGTGGCCCCCGAGTCGTACGTCGGCGGGCCGCTGGCGCTGCTGCGCACGGGCGACATCGTCGAGGTCGACATCCCCGCGCGCACGCTGAACATGCGCGTCGGCGACGACGAGCTGGCGCGCCGCCGCGCCGCCTGGACGCCGCCGCCGCCGCGCTACCACCGCGGCTACGGCTGGATGTTCGCGCGCCACATCGAGCAGGCCGACAAGGGCTGCGACTTCGACTTCCTGCGCGCCGAGTTCGGCCCGGCGGCTGGCGAGCCCGACATCTACTAGCTCGCCACCGCGCCGAACCGGGCCACCGCCGCCCCCGCCACCCCTTCGCGGACGACGATGACGATCACGGCGCGCCCGGCCGATGCCCTGAGCGGCCCCCCGCGGCCTCGGACTCGCACGCCGCGAACTCCGCATGAAGCAAGGTTCAGCTTCTCGAGAGCCTGCGGCCGCCACGTGGCCGGCGTCGGCAAACGCCCGGCGACGCCCGCGCACGCCGGGCGATCCGGCGTCATGGCAGCCGGTGCAGCACCAGCGGCAGCACCGCCGTCGCGCCGGCCTCTCGCAGCAGCGCCGCGGCCACGGTCATCGTCCAGCCGCTGCGGTAGCCGGCATCGACGAGCAGCAGCGGCCCGGCGGGGACCTTCGCCCCGGGCCGCAGCGACAGGGCGTCGAGCAGCGCCGCCACCTTGGCGCCGGACGCGACGTCGGCCTGCGGCGTGGGGCCCGTCAGGCGCAGTGCGTCCAGCAGCGGCAGCCTGCCCACGGACGCGACGTGCGACGCCACCGAGCGGATCAGTTGCGGATGCTGCGCCGAGGGCATCGGCACCACGGCCACGGGCCTCGCGTCCCACGTGCGCCGCCAGCGCCCGAGCAGCGCGACGACGCCGTCGAGCACTTCGCGCGGCGCGGGCGCGTCGGCGGCGGCGAACAGCGGCAGCAGCACTTCGGCCCAGCCAGGATCGTCGGCGAAGGCGAGCGCGCGGCCTGCGCTGCAGCCGACGATGCGGCCCTTGCGCCTGCCGCCCACCTGGCCGCCGGAGGGCCAGAGCTTGCGCGGCTCGATGACCACGTCCTGCCCGCGGGCGAAGACGCGCGCCGCCTCGACGCGCCCGGCGCCGGGCTTGGCCCCCGGACCCGGAAGCCGGCCCGTGCACACGCTGCAGCGGCCGCAGTCGCCCGGGTCGGGATCGTCCAGCGCTTCCTGCAGGAAGCGCATCAGGCAGCCCGTGCCGCGCGCGAACGAGCGCATCAGGCCAGCCTCGCGCTCGCGCACCTGCGCCAGCCAGCGCCAGCGCTCGGCATCGTAGACCCACCGCTTGCCGCTGAGCGCCCAGGCCGAGCCGTCGCGCTGCACCACCTCTTCCACGGCCAGGATCTTCAGCAGGCCCTCGAGCCGGCCACGCCGGATGGACGTGGCGTCTTCCAGTTCAAGCAGGGTCTGCGCCCGCTTCTGCAGTGCGCGCAGGATCTTGCCCACGCGTTCCTCGTCCGGCACACCGGCGGTCGCGAACCAGGCCCAGATCCGCTCGTCGGTCTCGGCCGGAAGCAGGACGGCCACGGCGTCGTCCAGCGCGCGGCCCGCCCGGCCCACCTGCTGGTAGTAGGCCACCGGCGAGGCGGGCGAGCCGACGTGGATGCAGAACGCGAGGTCGGGCTTGTCGTAGCCCATGCCCAGTGCCGAGGTCGCCACCACCGCCTTCAGCGCATTGCGGCGCAGCGCTTCCTCGATCGCCTGCCGGGCCGCCGCCTCCAGGCTCCCGTGGTAGGCCGCCACCTCGAAGCCGCAGGAGCGCAGGAAGCCCGCGAGCCGCTCGGCCTCGGCCACCGTGAGGGCGTAGACGATGCCGGAGCCGGCGAACGCGTCCAGCGCGTCGGCGACCCAGGCATGGCGCTCCACCGCGCCGAGCCCGGGCACCACGGCCAGCCGCAACGACGAGCGCGCCAGCGAACCGCGGAACGTGCGCGTCTGCGCGCCGAGCTGGCGGGCGATGTCCAGCGTCACGCGCCGGTTGGCCGTGGCCGTGGTGGCGAGCACCGGCGTCCCGGCGTCGATGCCCAGCAGCGTCTTCGCCAGGCGCTGGTAATCCGGACGGAAATCGAAGCCCCAGTCGGAGATGCAGTGGGCTTCGTCGATGACGACGAGCCCCGTGGCAGCCACGAGGCCGGGCAGGCGCCGCGCGAAGCCGGCGTTGCCCAGGCGCTCGGGCGAAACGAGCAGCACGTCCAGGCGGTCGGCGGCGATGTCGTCGAAGACCGCCTCCCAGTCGTCGAGGTTGGTGGAGTTCACGGTGGCCGCGCGCAGCCCGGCCAGCGCCGCGGCGCCGACCTGGTCGCGCATCAGCGCCAGCAGCGGCGAGACGACCAGCGTCGGCCCTTTGCCCTCGGCGCGCAGCGCCGCGGTCGCGGCCCAGTAGACGGCCGACTTGCCCCAGCCGGTGGCCTGCACGACGAGTACGCGGGCGCGTTCCTCCACGAGCGCCGCCACCGCCGCGGCCTGGTCCGGGCGCGGCTGCGCCGCGGGCCCGGCCATCGCGGCGAGGACCTGGCGCAGGTGGTGCTCGGCGCTGCCCATGGCGGATTGTCGGCCGCGGGCCATAGGGCTCGCCGCGCGCGGCGGCGGCAGAGCATGCTGGCGATCCGCTACGAGGGGATGCCTTCGGGAATCACCGCGGAGCGACTGGTGGCGGGGCATCGTCGCCCGGCGGCGCGGCGTCGCCGGCCGGTGTGCCTGCGCCCGCCGTCGGCGTCTCGGGGGCGCCCGCCGGTGCCGCCCCGGACACCGGCAGCAGCGCCGCCAAGCCGTCGTACATCGGCGCCGAGACGAGCCGCGAAACGCCTGCGGCCACCATCGTGCAGGCCATCAGGCTGAGCACCATCGCGTGCCCCGACACCATCTCCATGACGATGATGAAGGCGGTGATCGGCGCCTGTGTCGTCGCCGCCAGGAAGCCGGCCATGCCGAGCGCGATCAGCGGGATCGCCGCGTCGCGGCCGACGTCGGCCAGCGTGGCCACGTCGTGGCCGATGCCCGCGCCGATGGCCAGCGACGGCGCGAACGCGCCTGCCGGCACGCCGGTCCAGGCCGACAGCCAGGTGGCGCAGAACTTCAGCACCGTGTAGACGCCGGGCAGGTCGGCCTGGCCTTCGAGCAGGCCGCGCGTCGGCGCGTAGCCGGCGCCGGCCGTCTGGCCGCCGGTGACGAGGCCGATCAGCGCCACGGCGGCTGCGCACGCGGCGGCGAAGCGGAACGGGTACGACGCGCGCCAGCGCTGCAGGCGGTCGGTGCCGGCTTCGGCCGAGGCGACCATCAGCCGCGCGAAGAGGCCGCCGGCCAGGCCGCTCACCAGCGCCACCATCAGGCCGGGCGCCAGCAGCGACCACGACAGCGTCTGCACCGGCAGCCGCCCGAAGTAGGCCGAGCTGCCGAAGAACGCCACCGCGACGAGGCCGGCCAGCACGATGGCGGCGATGACCAGCGTGCTGTGCTGCAGGCCGCGCCGGCGCGTCAGCTGCTCCAGGCCGAAGACGATGCCGCCCAGCGGCGTGTTGAACGCCGCGGCGATGCCGGCGGCGGCGCCGGCGACCATCAGGTCGTGCTCGTCGATGCGCGAGCTCGGCGAGAGCCACCGCCGCGCCCCGACCATCAGCCCGGCGCCCACCTGCACCGTGGGCCCTTCGCGGCCGATCGACAGGCCGGCCAAGAGGCCGGCGGACACGAGGCCGATCTTCTGCAGCGACAGCACGGGCGAGACGAGCCATCGCCGCTGCGCCGGCGTGATGTCGTCCTCGACCGCACGCATCACCTGCGGGATGCCGGAGCCGATCGCGCCCGGCGCGAAGCGGCGCGTGCACCACAGCACCGCCACCGTCAGCGCTGGCGTCCACAGCAGCATCAGCAAGGGCGCCCACGCAGCCACCCCGCGCAACCGCTCGTGCCCGTGCGTGGCCAGCTCGGACAGCCAGGTGAACGCGACGACCGCGAGCCCGGTGAAGGCGGCGAAGCCGAGCACGACGCCGCGGTCGATCCACGGATGCGAGACCGCCAGCTCGCCAAGCAGGCGCCGCAGCGGGGGCGCCTGCTCGCCATGCGCGCCCACCGTGTCGGCTGCCTCCTTGCGCAGTTCCGCAAGGCGGTTCAGAAGCCGGCGCGGCCAATGCATGACGGCAATTGTATTTGCACACATGCAACGCGACCGGGCGCGGTGCGGATTCGCCGAGCGCCGGCAACGATCGCGTCCGCTGACCGGCCAAAAAAAAGCGGGGCGCCTCGTGCTGCGAGGCCGCCCCGTCCAAGAA
The DNA here is from genome assembly GCA_026125665.1 of Rubrivivax sp. GTDB lineage: Bacteria > Pseudomonadota > Gammaproteobacteria > Burkholderiales > Burkholderiaceae_C > Rubrivivax. The sequence continues at coordinate 23,294 of JAHCKS010000017.1, read as the reverse complement.
CAAGTCGTTTGCACGCCAGGAGCCCACCGCCCAGGCGGCCGACTCGAAGCGGTCCAAGTATATGCGTGCAAATGCAAACCGACCCCCGGGGCATCCCGGAGAAGCGGGGGTGGCCGCGCCGCCCCGTTATGGTTGCAGCCTCGTCCCGCGAGGCTTCATGCGCCTGTTCTCCTACCGCCACCGCCCGGTGCACCTGGGTCCCTATCCGCTGGAGCGACTGGCGCGCGCCGCGCTGCCCGAGGCGGCCGAACCGCTGCCGCCGATGCAGCCGCTGCGCTACGAGAGCAGCGAGCCGCGGTCGCTGATCCATGCGATGGCACGCTACGCGGCGATGTTCGACCTCGTGCGCGACGGGCCGTGCAACCCGCAGCCGGCCGAGGTGCCCGACGACCCCGCCGAACGCACGCGCCACCTGAAGGCGGCCGGCCACTACTTCGACGCAACGATGATGGCCGCCTGCGCACTGCCCCGCGAGGCGCTGCTCGCCGAGCCGATCCGCAACGCGCAGGTCGCCGCGCTCGGCGAGGAGCTCGAGCGCAGCCAGCCGAGGAGCTTCGCGGCCGGCATGGACATGATCCTGGCCGACGTCATCGACGCGGCGCGCACGGTGCACGGGCCGGTGGCGCACCACACGCACGCCCTCGTCATCCTCGTCGAGTACCCACGCGACCCGCGCCCGGGCGAACCCGGCTGCCAGTGGCTGCACGGCACGCAGGCGCACCGCGCCGCGCTGCTGGCGGCGCAGACGGCCGTGCTGCTGTCGACCTATCTGCGTCTGCTCGGGCACGAGGCGCGCGCGCACAGCGCGAGCTGCAGCGACGTCGACCTCGGGCGCCTCGCGGTGGCCGCCGGCCTCGTGCTGCCCGACGGCACGAACCCGTACCTCGGCCGCCGCTTCGGCCTGGCGGCCGTGAGCACGACCTTCGCGCTGGCGCCCGACGTGCCGCTCGCCGCGGTGCAGCCGCGCTGGTGCAGCCACGGCCCGGCGTGGTGGCTGGGGGTCTCCGAAGGCAACCCGCTGCGCTGGCCGGGCCACGGCCTGCCGCGCGGCGCGCTGCACGCCGACCCGTACGCCGCGCGCGACTTCAAGGACGGTGCCTTCCCGTTCGAGACGTTGAAGCGGCGCGACGAGCCCACCACCTTCATCGACCACGCGCGCGTGCCGCGTTTCCCGAAGCGCGCCGACTTCTTTGCCCGGGCCCTCTTCGGCGACCTCGGCCCGGCGGTGCAGGAAGGGGCGAAGAACGCGCACTACGTGATGAAGAGCCCGATCGGCGCCTGCGCCCGGCGCGCGCTCGGCGCGCTGCTGCTGCTGCAGTTCGGCGAGGCGCGCGGGCCGGTCGTGCCCGGTGCCGACGACCCCGGGCGCAACGCCGCGGCCCTGAAGGCCACGTCCTATTACCTCGGCGCCGACGCGGTGGGCCTGTGCGCCGTGCCCGGGTGGGCGTACTACTCGCACGACGCCGGCGGCAACCCGCTGCCCGCCTACCACGCCAACGGCGTGAACCTGCTGCTCGACCAGGGTCACGAGACCATGGAGGGCGCGAGCGGCGACGACTGGATCAGCGTCGCGCAGAGCATGCGCGCCTACCTGCGCTTCTCGCTCATCGGCGGCGTGCTCGCCGAGCAGATCCGGCTTCTCGGCTACGGCGCGCGTGTGCACTCGGTGCTCGACGGCGACGTGCTGCAGCCGCCGCTGCTGCTGCTGTCGGGCCTGGGCGAGGTGAGCCGCATCGGCGAGGTGATCCTCAACCCCTTCCTCGGCCCGCGGCTGAAGAGCGGCACCGTCACCACCGACATGCCGATGGCCGCCGACAAGCCCATCGACTTCGGCCTGCAGCGCTTCTGCGAGCAGTGCAACAAGTGCGCGCGCGAGTGCCCGTCCGGCGCCATCACCGCCGGGCCCAAGCTCGTCTACAACGGCTACGAGATCTGGAAGAGCGACGCCGAGAAGTGCGCGCGCTACCGCATCACCAACGCCGCCGGCGGCATGTGCGGGCGCTGCATGAAGACCTGCCCGTGGAACCTCGAGGGCCTGCTCGCCGACAGCCTGTGGCGCCAGGTGGCGATGAAGGTGCCGGCAGCCGCGCCGTGGCTCGCGGCGCTCGACGACCGCCTCGGCCGCGGTGCCATCAACCCGGTGAAGGCCTGGTGGTGGGACATCGAGCTCGACCGCGCGAGCGGCCGCTACGTGCGCGCGGCGCAGACGCACCGCCGCGGCCTGCAGACCACGCTGGCGCTGAAGTACGAGGACCAGACGCTCGCCGTCTATCCGGCCGATGCCATGCCGCCGCCGTATCCGGTGGTGTTCCCGGTGGACCGCGAGCAGGGCATCGCGCGCTACCGCGCGCTGCTGACGCCGGCACAGTACCGGCAGCGGCTGGCCGAGGGCCGCACCGAGGGGCTCGTGCCTGCGCCGAAGACACCTGGCGAGCCGCCGGTGTTCCCGGTCGTGCTCGAGCGCCGCGTCGACATGGCCGAAGGCATCGCCCGCTTCGACTTCGCCGCGCCCGACGGCGGCGAGCTGCCGCCGTTCGAGGCCGGCGCGCACGTGGACGTGATCATCGCGCCGGAGTACCAGCGCCCCTTCAGCCTGGCCGGCGATCCGACCGACCGCCGCACGTGGGTGCTGGGCGTGCTGCGCGAGCCCACGCCGGCGCAGGGCGGCCACGGCCGCGGCGGTTCGGCGCTGATGCACCGCGCGTTCCGCGAGGGGCGGCGCGTCTTCGTCGGCCGGCCGGTGAACCACTTCCCGCTGCACGAGGAAGCCGTGCACACGTGGCTGTTCGCCGGCGGCATCGGTGTCACGCCGCTCATCGCCATGGCGCACCGGCTGCACACGCTCGGGCGCCCGTTCGAGCTGCACTACAGCGCAGCGAGCCGGCGCGCCGCCGGCTTCCTCGACGAGCTCGCGGCCGCGCCCTGGGCAGCCCGCGTGCGCCTGCACCTGAAGGACGAAGGGGGCCGCGCCGATCTGCCCTCGCTCGTGCCGCCGTGGCGCGAGGGCGACCACCTCTACACGTGCGGCTCGCCGCGCTACATGGACGCGGTGTTCGACGCCGCCGCGGCGCGCGGCTGGCCCGAGGCCGCACTGCACCGCGAGTACTTCAGCGTGCCCGAGCTGCCGCCGTGGGTGAACCGGCCGTTCCGCCTGCGCCTGGCGAAGAGCGGCCGCGTGCTCGACGTGCCGGCCGAGCGCCGCGCCACCGATGTGCTGGCCGACATCGGCCTGCGCATCGAGACCAAGTGCACCGACGGCCTGTGCGGCGTGTGCGCCGTGCGTTACGACGCCGCCGCGTCGGACGAGGTGGAGCACCGCGACTTCGTGCTCGGCCGCGAGGCGCGGCGCGAGCGCATCGTGCTGTGCTGCTCGCGCGCGCGGGAAGAGGGCGGCACGGTGGTGATCGACCTCTGAGCATCCCAGGCCCGTGACTGCGCCTGGCGTTTGCGAGGAAGCCGTGGGCCGCCCACGATCACGGCGCGCCGGGCCGATGCCGTGGGGCCGCTCAGGGCATGGCACCCGAACACACGACGAAAGTCCGAGCGAGTGTCACCGCCGCCGCCGCGCCTCGGGTGCCATGCCCTGAGCGGCCCCACGGCATCGGCCCTCGACTCACTTGGGTGGCGCCCGGGTGGGCGGGGACTCTAGCGCCGTGCCGCGCATGACCTTCCGCGGGCGAAGACCACGAGCGCCTCGAGCGAGTCCGAGGTCGCGGGGGGCCCCTCAGGGCATGGCACCCGAGGCGCGGCCACCGGCCTTGGAGCGCAGGCGGCGGTGCGCCGTGTGTTCGGGTGCCGAGCCCTGAGCGGCCCCCCGCGGCCTCGGACTCGCGCGCCGCGACTCCGCAAGAAGGAAGGTTCAGCTTCTTGATGAGAGACCGGCCCGGCAGGGCGGCCCGGGCCCGCCCCACCCGCCATGGGCGCGCCCGCGCCGACCCTCGCGTGGCCCCACCCCGGGCAGACGAGGATGGCGCAGGACCCATCCGATGAGGTAAGAATCCGCCCGGAAGTCCGAAAACAAGCGCCAGGGAGGCGAGGACATGACGGGATTGCTCGAGGCGAAGGCCAGGACCGACCTGCTCAATCGCCTGAAACGCGCCGAAGGCCAGCTGCGCGGCGTGCAGCGCATGATCGAGGAGGGACAGCCCTGCCTGGATATCGCCAACCAGATGGCCGCCGTGCGCCGGGCGCTCGACAGCACGCATGTGCGGCTGGCGGTGTGCTACATGCAGCAGGAGCTGCAGGACTCGCTCAAGCTCAACGACACGGCCGTTGGCGCGATGAACGGCCTGCTCGACGACATGCAGGCCCTGTTCGGCAAGGTACGCTGAACGGCCGCGCGGCGCCTGCACCGGCCAATGCCGGTCGGGTCGCGCGCCGGTGTGTCGCCTCCGTCCGCTCAGTCAGTCAGTCAGCCAGCCAGCCAGGCGGCTGCCGCCGGCGCGGCCGGCGATGGCCGTCGGACGCGCATCGCCACCGCGCGTTCCCGGCCGGACGCGTCCGGCACGCGCTGGAAGACGGCCCGCCCCTCCCCGATCGCCCTGCAAGAAAGGTAGACAAGCCATGAAGTCCTTCGACCTCACCTCGCTTCCTCGTCGCGCGGCGGCCGCCGCGCTGGGGGCGCTTGCGCTTGCCGCGCTGCTGGCCGCGGGCCCGGCGGAGGCCCAGCCGCGCAAGGACAGCCTCGTGCTCGCGATGACGCTGGAGCCGGCACCCGGCCTCGACCCGACCGCCGGCGCCGCCTCGGCCATCGGCGAAGTGACGCTCTACAACATCTACGAGACGCTGACGAAGGTCAACGGCGACGGTCGCGTCACGCCGCTGCTGGCCGAGAGCGTCACGCCCTCGGCCGACCTGAAGACCTGGACCTTCAAGCTGCGCAAGGGCGTCAAATTCCACAACGACGAGCCGTTCGACGCGCAGGCGGTGAAGTTCAGCTACGAGCGCGCCGTCGCCAAGGAGAGCACGAACAAGGACAAGGCGGTCTTCGCCAACATCGCGAGCATCGACACGCCCGACCCGCACACCGTGGTGCTGCACCTGAAGAACGGCAATCCCGACCTGCCGTTCCAGCTCGGCGCCGCCACGGCGTCGATCGTCGAACCCAAGAGCGCCGCGGGCAACGGCACCAAGCCGGTCGGCACGGGCCCCTTCAAGCTCGAGGCGTGGAACCGCGGCTCGTCGATCGTGCTCGTGCGCAACGACGCCTACCGCAACGCCAGGGACGTGAAGCTGCGGCGCGTGACGATCCGCTTCATCAGCGACCCCGCGGCTCAGGTGGCGGCGCTGCTGTCGGGCGACGTCGACGTGTTCCCGCGCGTGGCCGCGGCACGCAGCCTCAAGCAGTTCCAGGGCAGCAAGAAGTACCAGGTGCTCATCGGGGGCTCGCGCGCCAAGGTGATCCTGGCCATGAACAACAAGCGAAAGCCGCTGGACAATGTGCTCGTGCGCCAGGCCATCTCGGCGGCCATCGACCGCAAGGCGGTCATCGACGGCGCCGTCGACGGCTTCGGCGTGCCCATCGGCAGCTACTACACGCCGGGCGCCCCGGGCTATGTCGACCTGACGGCCATGAACGCCCACGACCCGGCGAAGGCGCGCGCGCTGCTGCACCGCGCCGGGGTCGTGCCGCCGCTGGAGCTGACGATGACGCTGCCGCCCACGCCCTATGCGCGGCAGGGCGGCGAGGTCGTCGCCGCCATGCTCGACAAGGTGGGCATCAAGGCCAAGATCCAGAACGTCGAGTGGGCGCAGTGGCTCTCGGGCACCTACGGCCAGAAGGCCTACGACCTGACGATCATCGCGCACGTCGAGCCGCTGGACTTCGGCAACTTCGCGCGCCCGAACTACTACTGGGGCTACGAGAGCGCGAAGTTCAACGAGCTGTGGGCGCGCATCCAGGCCACGGTGAACCAGGACGAACGCAACAGGCTGATGGCCGAAGGCCAGCGCCTGGTGGCCGAGGACGCGGTGGCCGCTTACCTCTACCAGCCGACCTGGATCACCGTGGCCAACGCCCGCGTGAAGGGGCTCTGGAAGGACGTGCCGATCTTCGCCAACGACCTGGGCGCGATGAGCTGGCAGTAGCGGCTCGCCGAGCAACCCCGGCGCCGTCAGGCTGCGGCGGTGCGCGGCAGCGCGTCGAACGCTTCCCGGAAGCGCGGCGCGAAGTCCTCCAGCGTCGTCGGTGTCACCTCGGCCGGGCCGGGCAGGGTCGCGTGCGTGCCCGCCGACAGCCAGCGCGCCATCTCCGCCATGCGTCCCGCCGCGTCGGGCGAAAAGCCCAGCTGCATCATCGCCGCCATGCCCTGTTCGGGCTCCACCTGCACGTAGGGCAGATCGGGCCGGCCGATCGCCCCACCGAGGATCGACGCCGCCTGCCGGAAGGTGTAACGGCGCGGCGCATGCAAGTGCAGCACGCCGCGCGAGCCGCCTTGCACGAGCTCGCGCACGACGACGGCGGCAATGTCCGCGGTCGCCACCATCGGCACCTCGACGTCGGGGCTCTCGAGCGACGGGTACACGCCGAGCGCCGCCACCGCGCCGGCCGCGTGCAGGTGGTTCTCCATGAAGTAGCCGGGGCGCAGATGCAGCAGGTCCAGGCCGGGCAGGGCGTCGAGCCGCTGCTCCTGCTCGTGCAGCCCGGCGATCGGCCCGGTTCCCGAGGGCAGGTCGGCGCCGACGCTCGACAGGTTGACGACGCGCCGCACGCCGCTTTGCGCGATCGCGCCGGCGATGGCCGTGCCGAACAGTGCCTGCGAGCGACGCATGTCCGCGGCGCCGTAGTCGGGCGGGATCATCGCGTAGACGGCGGCCGCGCCTTCGAAGGTGCGGGCGAGGAACGACGTGTCCTGGGCGTCGCCGATGGCGAGCTGCGCCCCGAGCTGCTGCAGCGGTGCGAGTGTCGCCGCGTTGCGGCCGATCACGCGCACCGGGTGCCGTCGCTGCAGCAGCGCGCGTGCGGCGCGCGAAGTGATGTTGCCGTGGGCTCCGAGCAGGACGTACATGGGGTGCTTTCCTTGGGTTGGACGGCGCCGGACGCGTCGTCGAGGCCCTCATCGTCGCTCGCCGGATTGTTCGAAGAAAGCGGTCGCGCGAGAATTCACCGTCCAGCTGCACTCGACAATGCAGGGCACCGGACCCCCCTTCCTCGCTTCTCTTGCCGATGGATCTCCCGCGCCTGCGCATCTTCGTCGCCGTCGCCGAGGCCGGCTCGTTCACCGCGGCCGCCGAGCGGCTGGCACTGACCAAGTCGGCCGTGAGCCAGGGCGTCGCCGCGCTCGAGCGCGAGCTCGGCGTGCAGCTGCTGCACCGCTCGACGCGCCGCCTCGCCATCACCGAGGCGGGCGAAGCCTTCCTCGCCGACGGCCGCGAGCTGCTCGCGCAGGCCGGCCGGGTCGTCGAGCGGGCGCGGGCGCGCCAGGGCGAGCTGTCGGGCCTGCTGCGGGTCACGTCGTCGATCGACGCCATGGCACTCGTCGCCCCGCTGCTCGCCGAGTACGCGGCGGCCCATCCGCTGATGCGCGTCGAGGTCGTCGCGACCGACCAGCTCGTCGACCTCGTGCAGGAAGGCATCGACATCAGCCTGCGTGTCACGGGCCAGCGCGATTCCAGCCTTCGCGCGACGGGGCTCGCCGACCTGCAGGTCTGGTGCGCCGCGTCACCCGCCTACCTGCGCGCGCGCGGCACGCCGCAGCGCGTGGAGGATCTGGCCGAGCACGACTGGATCGCCTTCACGCGGCTGCCGAGCCCCTGGACGCTGCGCTGCCGGGTGGGACGGCGTGACGTCACCGTGCGCCTGCGCGGACGGCTCAGCTCGTCGATGTCGTTCGCCGGCCGCGCACTCGCCGTGGCCGGCGCAGGCATCTTCGGCGCACCGGACTTCACGCTGCGCGCGGACATCGAAGCCGGCCGCCTCGTGCGGCTGCTGCCGCAGGTGCGGCTGCCGACCGTGTCGCTCTATGCGGCCTGGCCGGGACGCCTCGAGCCGCCGGCGAAGACGCGCGCGCTGATCGAGCTGGCCAAGAAGCGGTTGCGCGGCCAGCCGTTGGCGTTGCCGGCGGCTTGAGGGCCCCCGCCCCGCGAGAGCAGCCAGCGGTTCGCCGACGCCGTTGCGGCCCGTCAGCTGCCGACGTTTCGCTGGCGCTCCTCGCGTTCGCGCCGCGCGAGCGCGATCTGCGATTCGAACTCACCGAGCGCCAGGCCCTTGAGGGCACAGAAGTTCGCCGCCGTCAGCGGCGAGCCTTCGAAGCTGCGCAGCAGCAGCGCACGTTCCCGCCGTGCCGGGTCCTCCGGCAGGCCCGGCATGTGCGGGGGCGTCTCCTCGCGCGGCGGCCTTGGCGCAGCGTGCTCGGCCCGGGGCCGCCGCTCTTCGCGACCGAAGTCGCGTGCCTGCCCTTCGCGCACCGGGCCGGGCCGGGGTCCGCGGTCGCCGCGTGCTCCGCGATCGGCCGGCCCACCTCGCGCCTGGCGTTCATCGCCGCTCGGCCGGGGTGGCCGCGGCGACCGTTCACGCCGCGGCGGCTGATCCAGGCGCGGCGGGCGGTTCGGGCTCGGTCGATCGTCGCCCGGACGCGGCGCATGCTCCGCCGCCGCCGCCGCGGCGGCGGCGCCTGCATTTGCCCTTCCGCCTGCACGGCGGCCGGGCCGTCGGCGATCGGGCGCCCGGCGCCGGCGGGCCGGCCGCGCTCGCGCGCGCGACGCTCCTGCACGATCTGCCGGCGGCGCTCGAGTTCGGCACGTGCCGCTTCCAGGTGCTCGGGGGCGAGGTCCCCCGCCGGCAGGCCGTCGAGGTTGAAGCGCTGCGTGCTGCCGACCAGGGCACGCAGGTACGCCGTGCTCGTCGTGTGACGGTGCAGGAAGGTCGACAGCTGCTTCTTCGTGAAGACTCCCGGTGCGCGCTGCTGGATGTCGGCCTGGATGCGCAGCTTGATGGGCCGCGGCTGCGCCGGCGTGAACAAGGCGGGAAAGCGCTCGGCCAGCGCGGCGACCGTTTCGGCGAGGGTGGGTTCGGCGTGCCGGGCGGGCCGTGGCGCAAGGACCTGATGCGCCTGAGACGCATGCGCCTGCGACACCTGGGGCTCAGGCGCCTGAGGCGTCTGAGGCGTCTGAGGCGCCTGCGGGTGTTCCTCCTGCATGCAGCCGATTGTCCCGCGCGGCGCCGCCACCTCCGGCTCCAGCACGATCGGCACCCGCAGAGAGGCATCGGCCCGCACGAGGTCCAGGGCGTGCCGCCGGCCGGCCTGGTGGTCGTCGATGCAGCGCATCAGCAGCGGGCTGCGGTGGCGCGCCGCTTCGCCGGCGATTTCGTCGCGGGTCAGCCACAACGTGCGCACGATCTCCCGGTCCGGCGTGCGGCCGGGCAACGGCTCGCCGACGCGGCCGCTGTACGCGAAGCGCAGGTACGTGATGTCCCGCGCGGCCTGCGCATCATCGGCGCCGGCCCGCGCCGGCCGCACGAAGCGCGCCATGTACACGCCGAGCAGCGCCTCGGGCACGAACTCGCGCCCGGTCTCTTCCAGCGCTTCGCGCACCACCGCCTCGAGCGGCGTCTCGCCCGGCTCCAGGTGGCCGGCCGGGTTGTTGAGCTTCAGCCCCTCGGGGGTGTGCTCCTCGACGAGCAGGAAGCGCCCGTCGTGCTCGATCACCGCGGCCACGGTGACACTCGGCCGCCAGCGTTCATCCATGCGTTGTTCCCCGGCCACCTTCGCCGTGGCCGTGCGCCCGATGGTAGCCACGGGGCGGCCGGCGCGGGTTCTTGTGGTAGCTTCGCTCGCCCGCGCCGGCGCGCGCCTCGGGGCCGGGGCCATGCGGCGCCGCTCCACGACACGGAGCGCCGAGAGGAGCAGGAGGAGAACGGTTCATGTTGATCGGCGTTCCGCTGGAAACCGCCGCCGGCGAGACCCGCGTGGCGGTGACGCCCGAGACGGCCAAGAAGCTGAAGGCGCAGGGCCACCAGGTGCGCGTGCAGTCGGGTGCCGGGGTCGCGGCCAGCGCCACCGACGAAGCGTACGCCGCCGCCGGTGCCGAGATCGTCGACCGCGCCGCGGCCTTCGCCTGCCAGCTGGTGCTGAAGGTCAGGAGCCCGAGCGACGACGAGCTGAGCCTGATGAAGAGCGGCACGGCGCTCGTCGGCATGCTGAACCCGTTCGACGCCGACGGCCTGGCCAGGCTCGCCGCCGCGGGGCTGACGAGCTTCGCGCTCGAGGCCGCGCCGCGAACCACGCGCGCGCAGAGCATGGACGTGCTGTCGAGCCAGGCCAACGTCGGCGGCTACAAGGCGGTGATGATGGCCGCCGACAAGTACCAGCGCCTGTTCCCGATGCTGATGACGGCGGCCGGCACCATCAAGGCGGCCCGCGTCGTCGTGCTCGGCGTGGGCGTCGCCGGCCTGCAGGCCATCGCCACGGCGAAGCGCCTGGGCGCCGTGATCGAGGCCAGCGACGTGCGCCCGAGCGTCAAGGAGCAGGTCGAGTCGCTCGGCGCCAAGTTCATCGACGTGCCCTACGAGACGGCCGAGGAGAAGGAAGCGGCCGAAGGCGTGGGTGGCTACGCGCGGCCGATGCCGCCCGGCTGGCTGGAACGGCAGAAGGTGGAGGTGGCCAAGCGCGTGGCGCAGGCCGACGTCGTGATCTCCACCGCCCTCATTCCCGGGCGCCCGGCGCCGGTGCTGGTCACCGAGGAGATGGTGAAGAGCATGAAGGCCGGCTCGGTGATCGTCGACATGGCCGCCGGCCGGGGGCCGGCCGGGACCGACGGACGCGCCGGCGGCAACTGCCCGCTGACCGAGGCCGACAAGACGGTGGTGCGGCACGGCGTGACGATCGTCGGCGAGACGAACCTGCCGGCGCTGGTGGCCGCCGATGCGTCGAGCCTGTACGCGCGCAACGTGCTCGACTTCCTGAAGCTCGTGTTCACCAAGGAAGGCACGTTCCACGTGCCGATGGACGACGACATCGTCGCCGCGTGCCTGATGACGCAGGGTGGCGAAGTGAAGAGGACGTGAGGAGGAAGCAGCCATGGACGCCATCAGCCCCACCGTCATCAACCTCATCATCTTCGTGCTGGCGATCTACGTCGGCTACCACGTCGTGTGGAACGTGACGCCGGCGCTGCACACGCCGCTGATGGCGGTGACCAATGCCATCAGCGCCATCGTCGTCGTCGGCGCGATGCTCGCCGCGGCACTCACCGTGGGCCCGGTGGGCAAGGTCATGGGTGTGCTGGCGGTCGCGCTGGCCGGCGTGAACATCTTCGGCGGCTTCCTCGTCACGCGCCGCATGCTCGAGATGTTCAAGAAGAAGGACAAGAAGCCCGCCGCGGAGGGCAAGGCATGAGCCTCGACGTCGTCACGCTGCTGTACCTCGTCGCCAGCGTCTGCTTCATCCAGGCGCTGAAGGGGCTGTCGCACCCGACTTCGTCGATCCGCGGCAACGTCTTCGGCATGGTCGGCATGGCCATCGCCATGTTCACGACGGCGGCGCTGATCGTCAACGTCGCCGGCTCGGCGCTCGGCCTCGGCTGGGTGCTGCTGGGCCTCGTCATCGGCGGCGGCTACGGCGCCTGGCGCGCCAAGACCGTCGAGATGACGAAGATGCCCGAGCTGGTGGCGTTCTTCCACAGCATGATCGGCCTGGCGGCGGTGTTCATCGCCATCGCCGCGGTGGCCGAGCCGGCGGCCTTCGGCATCGCCGATGCCGCGGGCGCCATTCCCGGCGGCAATCGCATCGAGCTGGGCCTGGGCGCCTTCATCGGCGCGGTCACGTTCTCGGGCTCGGTCATCGCCTTCGGCAAGCTCTCGGGCACCTACAAGTTCCGCCTGTTCCAGGGCGCGCCGGTCGTCTTCAAGGGCCAGCATGCGCTGAACGCGCTGCTCGGCCTGGCGGCGGCGTTTTTCCTCTTCGGCTTCTGGCATTCGCAGAGCGCGCTGGACTTTGCCATCGTCTGCGCGCTGGGCTTCATCATCGGCGTCACGCTCATCATCCCGATCGGCGGCGCCGACATGCCGGTGGTGGTGAGCATGCTCAACAGCTACTCGGGCTGGGCGGCGGCCGGCATCGGCTTCTCGCTGAACAACTCGATGCTGATCATCGCCGGCAGCCTCGTCGGCAGCTCGGGTGCGATCCTGAGCTACATCATGTGCAAGGCGATGAACCGCTCGTTCTTCAGCGTCATCCTCGGCGGCTTCGGCGGCGAGACCGCCGGCCCCGCGGGCGCCGCGCAGCAGAGGAGCGTGAAGAGCGGCAGCGCCGACGACGCCGCGTTCATCCTCGGCAACGCCGAGACGGTGATCATCGTGCCAGGCTACGGCCTGGCGGTGGCGCGTGCGCAGCACGCGGTGAAGGAGCTGGCCGAGAAGCTCGCGCACAAGGGCGTGACGGTGAAGTACGCCATCCACCCGGTGGCCGGGCGCATGCCCGGCCACATGAACGTGCTGCTGGCCGAGGCCGAGGTGCCCTACGACCAGGTGTTCGAGATGGAGGACATCAACGGCGAGTTCGGCCAGGCCGACGTCGCCATCGTGCTCGGCGCCAACGACGTCGTGAACCCGGCGGCGCTGCAGAAGGGCACGCCGATCTACGGCATGCCGATCCTCGAGGCCTACAAGGCCAAGACCGTGATCGTCAACAAGCGCTCGATGGCCAGCGGCTACGCCGGCCTGGACAACGAGCTCTTCTACATGGACAAGACGATGATGGTTTTCGGCGACGCGAAGAAGGTGGTCGAGGAGATGGTGAAGGCGGTGGAGTAGCGCCGGCGTCGCCCGCTGACGCGAAGGTCGACATGCCTGCCCTCAGCACGCCGCCCGCCACGATCGCCGCGCTGCGGCAGCGCCTGCAGGCGAGCGGCGCCAGCCACGAGGCGCTCGTCACCGAAGTGCTGGAGCGAGCACGATCGTCCGAAGCCGCGCACGTCTTCACGGCCGTGCATGCCGATGCCGCGCTGGCCGCGGCGCGCACCGCCGACGAGGCGGCGCGGCGCGGCGGGCCGCCGGCCGCGTTGCGGCCGCTGGCCGGGCTGCCGGTCACGGTGAAGGACCTGTACGACGTCGCCGGCGAGCCGACGCTGGCCGGCTCGGTCGTTCTGCGCGGCACGCTTCCCGCCGCCGTCGATGCCCCGGCCGTGCAGCGCCTGCGTGCCGCCGGCGCGGCGATCGTCGGCCGCACGAACATGACCGAGTTCGCCTTCTCGGGCGTCGGCCTCAACCCGCACTACGGCACGCCGCGCAACCCGGCGGCCACGGCGATCGACGGCTCCGAGCGCATCCCCGGCGGCTCGTCGTCCGGCGCAGCGGTGTCGGTGGCGCTCGGCCTCGCCGTGGCCGGGCTCGGCTCGGACACCGGCGGCTCGATCCGCATCCCGGCAGCGCTGACGGGGCTCGTGGGCTTCAAGAACACGCAGGCGCGCACACCGCTCGCGGGCGCGTTTCCGCTCGCGCAGTCGCTGGACACGGTGTGCGCGATGACGCACTCGGTCGAGGACTGCCTGCTCGTCGACGGCGTGCTCGCCGGCGCGCCACTCGACGTGCCGCGGCGCGACAGCGTGCGCGGCCTGAAGCTCGCGCTGCCGCGCACGTTGATGCTCGACGCGCTGGAGCCGCCGGTGGCGCGCGCTTTCGAGCGCGCGCTGGCTCGACTTGCCGCCGCCGGTGCCGCGGTGCAGGAGGTCGCGCTGGCCGAACTGGCGGAGATCGCGTCCGTCAACAGCCCCGGCGGCTTCTCGCCGGTGGAGGCCTATGCCGTGCACCGCGAGCTCTTCACGGCCCGCCGCGCCGAGTACGACCCGCGCGTGGCCGCGCGCATCGCGCTCGGCGAGGGCGTGTCGGCCGCCGACTACCTGGTGATGCAGCGCCGGCGTGCCGACTGGATCGCGCGCGTCACCGCACGCCTGGCGGGCTTCGACGCGCTGGTGTGCCCGACCGTGCCCATCGTCGCGCCGCTCATCGCGCCGCTCGAGCGGGACGGCATGGACGACGCCGCCCGCGACGAGGCCTTCGCGCACGTGAACCGCCTGCTGCTGCGCAACACCTTCGCCATCAACCTGCTCGACGGCTGTTCGTTCAGCCTGCCGTGCCACGAGCCGGGCGAGTGGCCGGTGGGGCTGATGCTGAGTGCCCCGGGCGGCCACGACGCGCCACTGGCCGGCGTGGCCCTGGCGGTGGAGGCGCAGCTGGCCGCTCGCGCGTGAGCGCCTCGCGCGCACCCGGCGGCGCGGCGCCACGGCCGCCGCTGCGCCTGTTCGTGGAAGGGGTGGCCCTCGTCGCCGCGACGGAACTCGAACTCCCGCCGGCCGCGGCCGCGCACGTGAAGGTGCGGCGCCTGCAGCCGGGCGACGCGCTGCGCCTTTTCGACGGCCGCGGCGATGACGATTGGCCGGCCGAGGTCGTGGCGCTCACCCGCACCACCGTGCGCGTGCGGCTCGGTGTCGCGCCGGTGAACGCCGCGCCGGAGCTCGCGCTCGCCGTCGCGCTGGCGTTCGTGATGCCGGCCAACGAGCGCATGGATGCGCTGGTCGAGAAGGCCACCGAGCTCGGCGCCGCCGCGCTGTGGCCGCTGGTTGCCGAGCGTTCGGTGCTGCGCCTCGAAGGTGAAAGGGCCGAGCGGCGCCGCTTGCATTGGCAGGCCGTGGCCGTCGCGGCCTGCGAGCAATGCGGCCGCGCCCGCGTGCCGCGCGTGCATGCCGTGCAGCCGCTCGCACGGTGGCTGGCGGCCACGGCGCCGGCAGCCGACGCGGCGCAGCCGCTGGAGCCGGCGAGGCGAGCGCGACCCGCGGACTTCCCCGCGGACAAGATCCCGGCCGAAGAGGCGGCGACGCTGCGCGTCGTGCTCAGCACACAACCCGACGCGCCGCCGCTGGCCACGCTGTGGCCGCGGCTGGCGCGGCCAGCGAGCGCGCGCGCGGAGGTTCAACCGACGCGGGCCCTTGCGCCGACGATGGTCTTCCTCAGCGGGCCCGAGGGTGGTCTCACGCCGCAAGAGCTCGGCGCGGCCACGGCCGCCGGCTTCATCCCCGCATCGCTCGGCCCGCGCGTGCTGCGGGCCGACACCGCGCCGCTGGCGGCGCTCGCGTGGCTTGCCGTCGTGCTGGCCGGCGTCGGGCCCGCCGGATAACACGCCGCGGCGGCCATTCGCATCCTTCCCCTCCACGACGCCGCGCCGCACCCGTTGCGTGCCGGTCTCGTCCAAAGGGGCGCATTGCCAGCCGGCTGCACGCGACCGGAGAATGCCCGTTCCCCGTTGCCCGATGAGAACCCCGACTGAGGGAAAAGGAGAACGACCATGGGCCTGTTGGACTCGGTGATCGGCGCGCTCGGCCAGGGGGCCGGCGGCCAGCGCAATCCGCAGGCTGCGCTCATCGCGGCCGTCGTCGCGATGCTGGCGCAGGGCCGCGGCGGTGGCAGCAGTGCCGGCGGCGGCCTCGGCGAAATGCTCGGTGGCGCACTGGGCGGGGCCGGCAGTCTCGGCGGTCTTGGCGCGGGCCTCGGGGGTTCCTCCACCGGCGGACTCGGCGGGCTCGCGGGCCTGGTCGACCTCTTCGCGCGCAACGGTCTGGGCGATGTGGCGAACTCGTGGGTGGGGCGTGGCCAGAACCTGCCGGTCTCGCCCGACCAGCTCGGCCAGGTCCTCGGCGGCGACATGCTCGGCCAGCTCTCCGGCCAGCTCGGCATGAACCAGGGTGACCTGCTCGGCCAGCTGGCCCAGTTGCTGCCACAGGTCGTGGACCAGCTGACGCCCCAGGGCCAGATCCCTGACGGCGACATCCAGGGCATGCAAGGCGGGCAGATCGGCGAGATGCTCGCAGGCCTGCTCGGTGGTCTCGGCGGCCGCCGCTGAGGGGCACGCCACAGCCCTCACCCAGGCGCGGCGGCCGGCAAGTCCACGATACCGGCCCAGCGCATGCGACATGACGAGTACCTGAAGCACGACGCGACGGCGCTGGCCGCGCTCGTGCGGGATGGCGAGGTCTCGGCGGCGGAGCTGCTCGCGCTGGCGCGCGCGCAGCTGGCGCGCGTGCAGCCGGCGACGAACGCCGTGCTGCGCGAGCTGCCGGCACTCGCCGAAGCGCAGCTGGCACGCACCTGGCCTTCGCCGCCACACGAGGGCGCCGGGGCCCCTGCCGCCGCGCTGCAAGGCGTGCCGTTCCTGGTGAAGGACAGCGTGCTCGACGTGCCCGGCGTGCCGACGAGCTACGGCAGCCGTGCGCTGGCGCGGCTGTCCGAGCGCTTCCCGCCCGCCGAGCCGGCCGCCGCACTGCGCCGGCTGCTCGACGCCGGGGCGGTGGTCTTCGGCAAGACCAACATGCCCGAGCTCGGCCTGAAGGGCGTGAGCGACTCGCGCGTCTTCGGCCGCGTCGGCAACCCCTGGGACCCGGCGCGCACGGCCGGCGGCTCGAGCGGCGGCTCCGCCGCCGCGGTGGCCGCCGGTGTCGTGCCGATGGCTGGCGGCAACGACGGCGGCGGCTCGCTGCGCATCCCCGCCGCGTGCTGCGGCCTCTTCGCGCTGAAGCCCTCGCGCGGGCGCATCAGCAACGCGCCCGGCTTCGGCGACGTGTGGTTCGGCGCCTGCAGCGAAGGGGTGTTGTCGCGCAGCGTGCGCGACTCGGCGCTGGCGCTGGACATCCTCGCCGGGCCGGAGCCCGGTGACCCGTTCGTTGCCGCTGCGCCGCCCGAGGCCGCCTTCGCGCAGCTTGCGACGCGCGCGCCAGCGCGGCTGCGCGTCGCCTTCAGCGCCGCGTCGCCCATCGGCACCGAGGTGCACGCCGAGGCGCCCGCCGCGGTGCTGGCGGCGGCCGCGTTGCTGCGACGACTCGGGCACGAGGTCGAGGAAGCGGCGCCGGCCATCGACGGCCGCGCGCTGGCGCGTTCGTTCACGCACATCTACTACGGCCAGGTGCTGGCGACACTGCGCCAGGCCATGGCGCTCGGCGCGAGGCGCGAGGAGTTCGAGCCGCTGACGCTGCTGGCCGCCGAGCTCGGCCGGGCCATCGACGCCGGCACCCTCACCGCCGAGCTGCTGGCGTGGAATGGCTATGCGCGCCCGCTGGCCGTGTTCCAGCAGCGCTACGACGTGCTGCTGACGCCGACACTCGCGGCGCCGCCGCTGCTGCACGGCGCGGGCGACCCCACGCCGCTGGCCGAGGCCGTGCTCGGCCTGGCGTCGCGCAGCGGCGTCGTGCGCGCCCTCGGACGGCTCGGCCTGATCGACGGGCTCATCGAGCGCATCACGCGCGAGAACATGGCGCCGGTACCCTTCACGCAGCTGGCCAACCTCACCGGCGTGCCGGCGATGTCGGTGCCACTGCACTGGACCGCCGACGGCCTGCCGCTCGGCGTGCAGTTCGTGGGCCGCATGGGCGAGGACGCGCTGTTGCTGCAGCTGGCCACGCAGCTCGAGCAGGCGCAGCCGTGGTTCATGAGGCTGAGCCCGCTGGCCGGCGCGATCGCGCCGGCCGTGTTGCCGGCACGCGCGATGACCCAGGACGTGTCGTCGTGAAGCAGAGTTCCACGCGAGCCGGGCGCCGGCGCGCGCTGTCGTCGCTGGGGTCGGTCGCTGCGCTGGGCGGGCTGGCGCCGTTCGGCAGCGACGCTGCCCGCGCACAGGCCGCACAGGCTGCGCCGGCCGCCTCGCGGCCGGCCGGGCCCGCGCTGCCCGCCTTCGCTGTCGAGATCCGCACCGGCCCCGGCTGGGACGCGAACAAGCCGCCGCAGGCCCAGGCGCAGTTCCGCGAGCACTCGGCGCACCTGCGACGCCTGCGCGACGAGGGGCACCTTCTGCTGGGCGCGCGCTACGGCGACAAGGGGCTGCTCGTCGTCGCGGCGGCCGACCTCGCCGCAGTGCACCGGCTGCTCGACGGCGACCCGTCGATGCAGGCCGGCACCTTCGTCTACGAGGCGCATCCGATGGCGGTGTTTCACGGCGGCTGCGTGCAGCCACCGCCGCGCCGCGGTTGACGAAGGACACGGCCGGCCTCGTCGAGCCTCGCTCAATCGTCGACGCGGATCCACGCCGCAGCGACGAAGCTCGGCGCGGTGGCGACGCAGCACCAGGCGAAGAAGCCGGCGTAGCCGAGCTGCTGCTGCAGCCAGCCCGCAGCCATGCCGGGCAGCATCATGCCGAGCGCCATGAAGCCGGTGCACAGCGCGTAGTGCGCGGTCTGGTGCGGGTTCGGCGCACCGCCCGGCAGCGGCTGCGACGCCACGCGCAGCATGTACACCAGGCAGGCGGTGAAGCCGAAGCCGTAGCCGAACTGCTCGACGACGATCGCCGCCGTGACGGCGGCCAGCGCCCCGAACGCCGCGAGCGCTGCGTCGGCTCCCGGGCCCGCGCCACCCACCTGCGGCGGCCACACCGCCAGCGCCACGTACAGCACGTTCGGCGCGTTCATCGCCAGCACGAGCGGCCACAGCGCCCGCGCGAGGCCGATGCGCGAGATCCACCAGCCGCCGAGCAGCCCGCCCGCGGTGAGTGCGGCCACGCCGAAGCTGCCGTAGGCCACGCCCACCTGCTGCGTCGTGAGGCCGAGGCCGCCTGCCGCCGGAGGGTCGAGCAGGAACGGCACCAGCAGCCGCGTGAGCTGCGCCTCGGAGAAGCGGTACAGCAGCAGGAAGGCCAGCACGCGCGCGATGTCGCCGCGGCGGAAGAAAGCCACCAGCACGCTGCCGAACTCGACCAGCGACTCGCGCAGCGCCGTTGCCCCGCCTTCGTGCACAGGCGCCCCGGGTGCGGGCATGGCGCGCAGCGCCGGCGCGTCGGCGGGCGGGCGCGGCAGCACCCACGCATGCCAGCCGGCCAGCAGCACGAAGAACGCCGCCAGCGTCGCCATCACCACCATCCAGGCCACGACGAAGCTGCCGTGGCGCTGCTGCAGCCAGCCGGCCAGCCAGACGAGGCCGCCCTGCCCGCCGAGCATCGCCACGCGATAGAAGAGGCTGCGCACGCCGACGAAGGCCGCCTGCCGCGCCTTGTCCGGCAGCGCCAGCATGTAGAAGCCATCGGCAGCGATGTCGTGCGTGGCCGACACGAACGCCAGCAGCCAGAACACCGCGAGCGTCAGCTGCAGGAACGCGGGCAACGGCAGCACCAGCGCCACCATCGCCAGCGACACCGCCACTGCCGCCTGCAGCGCCACGATCCACGTGCGCTTGCGGCCGACGAGCTCGACCAGCGGGCTCCACAGCGGCTTCAACACCCACGGCAGGTACAGCCAGCTCGTGTACAGCGCCACCTCGACGTTGCCGACGCCGAGGTTCTTGTACATGACGATGGACAGCAGCATCACCGCCACGTAGGGCAGGCCCTGGCCCAGGTACAGCGTGGGCACCCAGCGCCAGGGGTGTGCGTCGTGGGGTGCGGCCGGCGCGGCGAGCGCTGCGGGCAGGGTGGTCGGCGGGACGTTCACTTCGCGGGTCAGGCCAGCGCGGCCCCCCGGCGCGCGCGCGGCACCTGTGCGGCCTCGCGAGGTGGCAAGCAGTGCCGCAATGCTGCCACGGCGGCTTCCCGCGCCGCGCCCGACGGCACCTGGCCCGCGACCGGGTGGCGTGGGGCGTCGCCCGCCGCCGCCGCGCTGCACGAGAATGCCGGCGTGAACACCCCGCCCGTTGCTGCCGTCCCCACCCTGCGTTCCCTTCCGCTCGTCGCGCGCGGCAAGGTGCGCGACCTCTACGCGGTCGGAGCCGACCGCCTGCTGATGGTGGCGAGCGACCGCCTGTCGGCCTTCGACGTGGTGATGAAGGCGCCGGTGCCCGGCAAGGGGAGGCTGCTGACGCAGATGGCGCTCTTCTGGTTCGCCAGGCTCGCGCCGTTGTGCCCGAACCACCTCACCGGCGAGGCACCGGAGAGCGTCGTCGCCCCGGAGGAGCGTGCGCTCGTCGAGGGCCGGGCGATGCTCGTGCGGCGCCTCGCGCCGCTGCCGTGCGAGGCGGTCGTGCGCGGCTACGTCGCCGGCTCGGGGTGGAAGGAGTACCAGGCCCATGGTACGGTGTGCGGCCAGCCGCTGCCCAAGGGGCTGACGATGACGACGCGGCTCGCCGCCCCGATCTTCACGCCGGCGACGAAGGCGGCCGCAGGAGAGCACGACGAGAACATCTCGTTCGCGCGGCTCGAGGTGGCGATCGGCGCGGCGCGCGCGGCCGAACTGCGCGACGTCGCGCTGCGGCTGTATGCCGCGGCGTGCGACCACGCCGCCGACTGCGGCATCGTCATCGCCGACACGAAGTTCGAGTTCGGCCTCGACGCCGACGGCCGGTTGACGCTGATGGACGAGGTGCTGACACCGGACTCGTCGCGCTTCTGGCTCGCCGACGAGCTGCGCGCCGGGCGCATCGTCGCGCTGGACAAGCAGCCGCTGCGCGACTGGCTCGCGGCCAGCGGCGTCACCGGCGGCGCGGAGCAGGCGGCGCTCGACCTGCCGGCCGAGGTGATCGAGGGCGTGCGCGAGCGTTACGCCCGTGCCTACACGATGCTCTGCGCCGAGCCCACGCTGCCGGCCACGCGGCTGGCGCGCTGAGCGCCCGCCCGGCCACGCCCTGGCTCGCACGACGCGATGTCGCTGTCCACGCACCACCTGCGCGTTTTTCGCTTCGTGGCGCTGCAGCCCGGGCCGCGCCTCGTCGTCACCGGCGCCGTGCATGGCAACGAGGTTGCCGGCACGCGCGGCATCGAGCGGGTCGTGCGCGAGATCGAGCGCGGCGAGATCGACATCGTGCGCGGCACCGTCACCTTCGTGCCGGTGTGCAACCCGCTCGCCTACCGGCACCAGCGCCGCACCGGCGAGCGCAACCTCAACCGCCGGCTGCTGCCGACGGCGCAGCCCATGCAGTACGAGGACCACGTTGCCAACGTGCTTTGCCCGCTGCTGGCCGAGCACGACGTGCTGCTCGACCTGCACACGTTCCGCAGCCCCGGGCAGCCCTTCGCGCTGCGCGGGCCCGTGGACAACGCCGGGCCGCTCGAGCCGTTCGTGCACGAGGCGGACGAAGCGCGCCTGGCCGCACACCTCGGCGTCGCGCGCATCGTCGATGGCTGGCTGGACGCCTACGCCCGCGGCGTCGCCGAGCGCCGGGCGCGCGGCCTGACCCCGGGCGCGGTGGCCGAGGACGCCGCCTACGGCATCGGCACGACCGAGTACATGCGCTGCGCCGCCGGCTACGCCGTCACGCTCGAGTGCGGCCAGCACGAAGACCCGGCGGCGCCGGGGGTGGCCTACCACGCCATCCGCCAGACCCTCGCGCTGCTCGGCCTGGCCGATCTGCCGCTCGAGCCGCCGACCGGGCCGTTCGAGTGCCTGACGCTCGCGCAGGTGGTCGACCGCTTCGCCGATGGCGACCGCTTCGCCAGGACCTGGACCAGCTTCGACGCGCTCACCGCCGGCGACCTCATCGCCGTTCGCGCCGACGGCACCGAGGTGCGCGCCGCGCAAGACGGCTACATCGTCTTCCCGGACCACGGCGCCCTGCCAGGGCACGAATGGTTCTACCTGGGGCAGAAGAGCGCGCGGGCGCTCTAGCCGCCGCGGCACTTCCGTCAACCGGAGGAGAGCCCGCCCCCGCTCGAGGGATGCGAGCCGCGCCGGCCGCGCCGATCATGCCGCGCATCTCTCCAAGCGAAGCGACCGGGGGGTTCCCGCATGCAGTTCGACGAGTGCCTCGAAGGCGACTACCGCATCTTCGTCGGCGCGCTCGACGCGCCGCGCGGCGAGGGCTACATCGCCGCCGTCGTCGTCAGCCGCCTGGTCGGGGACGACCGGGGCGCACACGCGACCGCGGAACACCGGGCCCGCGAGGTCTGGCGCGACGACAGCCTCGCCTGCGGCTACCGCTGGCCGACGGCCGAGGCGGCGATCCACTACGCGAAGAACCGCGCGCGCGAGATGGTGCGCAAGGCCTCGCCGATGCTCGTGCACCAGACAGCCTGAGCCGGCCGCCTGGCGGCCTGGCGGCCCGGGATAATTGCCGCCGTGAGCACGCCAGCCCGCCATCGCATCGTCGTCGGCCTGTCCGGCGGCGTCGATTCGGCCGTCAGCGCCTGGCTGCTCAAGCGCGCCGGGCACGAGGTCGTCGGCATCTTCATGAAGAACTGGGAAGACGATGACGACGGCGAGTACTGCTCGAGCAATGCCGACTTCGTCGACGCCGCCGCGGTGGCCGACGTCATCGGCATCGAGCTCGAGCATGTCAACTTCGCCGCCGAGTACAAGGACCGCGTCTTCGCCGAGTTCCTGCGCGAGTACCGCGCCGGCCGCACGCCGAACCCCGACGTGCTGTGCAACGCCGAGATCAAGTTCAAGGCCTTTCTCGACCATGCGATGCGCCTGGGCGCCGAGCAGATCGCCACCGGCCACTACGCGCGCGTGCGGCAGGCCCCGGGCGGGGCGTTCGAGCTGCTCAAGGGGCTCGATGCGGCCAAGGACCAGAGCTACTTCCTGCATCGGCTGACGCAGGCGCAGCTGGCGCGCACGCTCTTTCCCGTGGGCGAGCTGAAGAAGACGGAAGTGCGGCGCCTGGCCGCCGAGATCGGGCTGCCCAACGCGGCGAAGAAGGACAGCACCGGCATCTGCTTCATCGGCGAGCGGCCGTTCCGCGCCTTCCTCTCCCGCTACCTGCGCCATGAGCCGGGGCCGATGCTCGACGAAGACGGGCGCGAGGTCAGCCGGCACGTGGGCCTGAGCTTCTACACGATCGGCCAGCGGCAAGGCCTGGGCATCGGCGGCCTGCGGCACGGGGGCGGCGAACACGCGCCGTGGTACGTGGCCGCCAAGGACCTGCGACGCAACGCGCTCGTCGTCGTGCAGGGCCGCACGCACCCGTGGCTGCTGGCCGAGTCGCTGCGCGCGGGCGATTGCAGCTGGGTTGCCGGCACGGCGCCGCCGGCTGGCCTCTACGGCGTGAAGACACGCTACCGGCAGGCCGACGCGCCGGGCTTGCTGCGCCCGGTGCGTGCGGGCATCGCGCTCGCCTTCGACCGCGCCCACCGCCAGTGGGCGGTGGCCCCCGGCCAGAGCGCGGTCCTCTACGACGGCGAGCGCTGCCTCGGCGGCGGCGTCATCGAGAGCGCTCGCACGGCGCGGCCGGACGCCGACGCGGCAGACCTCGACGACACGGTCGACGCGACGGCCCCCGCCTGAGCCGGATGGCGAGGCGCCGCCCAGGCGTGCGCGGGACACGCGCGGGCGGTTGCGCGGGCGGTGAGCCCGGCGCCGCCGACGCGGCTCAGACGTCGATGTTCGCCGCGCGGAGCGCGTTGCTCTCGATGAAGTCGCGCCGCGGCTCGACCTCGTCGCCCATCAGCATCATGAAC
>JAHCKS010000170.1 GCA_026125665.1 Rubrivivax sp. | reverse complement strand
GCGCCACGGGCGGCGGGGGCGCCGGGGGCGGCGGCGGGGCGGCCTTGATCACGCCATCGCAGGCGTCGTTGGCCGTGGCCGGCGTCCAGCCGGCATCGCGCCAGCACAGCTCGTTGCTGCCGTTCTTCCAGGGAATACCGTTGGCCGACACCCAGTTGTCGGCCGACTTCGCCTGCGCGAATGCACCGATCGGGGTGGCAAGAGCGACGGACGCAAACAGCGCCGCCACCCTGTTCAGTTTCTTCATTGATTCTCCTCTCGAGGAAAGACGCAGTAGCCTGCGATACGTCCAAAGCGACAAGCGTGGATCCCGGGCATGTCCCCTATGACGCACCAACCTGCGCGGGCATTCGCTCTCGACAGGTCATTGTGCCATCGGATGTTCAGCGAGCCTCATTTTGGCGGGGAAAGCAGACGGGCCTGCCGCCCCTGTTGCGCATCTGCGACAGGGCTGGCCCCCGTAGAATCCCGGCCTCCGCAGCGCTGACTTCGGCCTCGCCTGCGGCCCCGACAACAACCCTCTCGCCGCCCGCACAAGGCGTGCCGAGTGCCCTTCCCCATGCCCGAGTTCGCGAAGGAAACCGTCGCCATCAGCCTCGAGGAGGAGATGCGGCGCAGCTACCTCGACTACGCGATGAGCGTCATCGTCGGGCGTGCGCTGCCCGATGCGCGCGACGGCCTCAAGCCCGTGCACCGGCGCGCGTTGTTCGCGATGCACGAGCAGGGCAACCACTGGAACCGGCCGTACAAGAAGAGCGCGCGCATCGTCGGCGACGTGATGGGCAAGTACCACCCGCACGGCGACGCGGCGATCTACGACACCATCGTGCGCATGGCGCAGCCCTTCTCGCTGCGCCACATGCTCGTCGACGGGCAGGGCAACTTCGGCAGCGTCGACGGCGACAACCCGGCGGCGATGCGCTACACCGAGATCCGCCTCAGCAAGATCGCCGCCGAGATGCTGGAGGACATCGACAAGGAGACGGTCGACTTCGTCCCCAACTACGACGGCAGCGAGAAGGAGCCGGCGGTGCTGCCGGCGCGGCTGCCGAACCTGCTGGTCAACGGCAGCGCGGGCATCGCGGTGGGCATGGCCACCAACATCCCGCCGCACAACCTGAACGAGATCATCGACGCGTGCCTGCACCTGCTCGCGAACCCGCAGGCAAGCATCGAGGAGCTGATGGAGATCGTGCCGGCGCCCGACTTCCCCACCGCCGGCATCATCTACGGCCTGGCCGGCGTGCGCGAGGGTTATCGCACCGGGCGCGGCAAGGTGATCATGCGCGCCAAGTGCCACTTCGAGGACCTCGAGCGCGGCGACCGGCAGGCCATCATCGTCGACGAGATCCCCTACCAGGTCAACAAGAAGACGCTGCAGGAGCGCATCGCCGAGCTCGTGCGCGAGAAGAAGCTCGAGGGCATCTCGCACATCCAGGACGAGAGCGACAAGTCGGGCATGCGCGTCGTCATCGAGCTCAAGCGCGGCGAGGTGCCCGAGGTCGTCCTCAACAACCTGTACAAGAACACGCAGCTGCAGGACACCTTCGGCATCAACATGGTCGCGCTCGTCGACGGCCAGCCGAAGCTGTGCAACCTGAAGCAGCTGGTCGAGATCTTCCTCGACCACCGGCGCGAGGTGGTCACGCGGCGCACGGTGTTCGAGCTGCGCAAGGCGCGCGAACGCGGCCACGTGCTCGAAGGCCTGGCGGTGGCGCTGGCCAACATCGACGAGTTCATCGAGACGATCAAGAGCTCGCCGACGCCGCCGCTGGCCAAGGCGGCGCTGATGGGCAAGAGCTGGGAGAGCTCGCTCGTGCGCGAGATGCTGGCGCGCGCCGAGGAGGGCACGCCCGGCGGCCGCGCCGCCTACCGGCCCGAGGGGCTGCCCTCGGGCTACGGCCTGCAGCCCGACGGGCTGTATCGCCTTTCCGACGAGCAGGCGCAGGAGATCCTGCAGATGCGGCTGCAGCGCCTCACCGGCCTGGAGCAGGACAAGATCGTCGCGGAGTACCGCGAGGTGATGGACCAGATCGCCGACCTGCTGGACATCCTCGCCAAGCCCGAGCGCGTGAAGGCGATCATCTCCGGCGAGCTCGCGGCGCTGAAGCAGGAGTTCGGCCAGACCAGGGAAGGCGCGCGGCGCAGCGTCATCGAGCGTAACGTGCAGGAGCTCGTCACCGAGGACCTCATCGCGCCGGCCGACATGGTCGTCACGCTCAGCCACGGCGGCTACATCAAGAGCCAGGCGCTCTCCGAGTACCGCGCGCAGAAGCGCGGCGGGCGCGGCAAGCAGGCCGCCGTGACGAAGGAGGACGACTGGATCGACCAGCTCTTCATCGCCAACACGCACGACTGGATCCTGTGCTTCAGCGACCGCGGGCGCGTCTACTGGCTCAAGGTGTGGGAGGTGCCGCAGGGCACGCGCACGTCGCGCGGCAAGCCCATCGTCAACATGTTCCCGCTGCAGGCCGCCGAGAAGATCACCGTCGTGCTGCCGCTCACCAACGGCTTCCGCAGCTTCCCGGCCGACCACTACGTGTTCATGGCCACGGCGCTGGGTACGGTGAAGAAGACCTCGCTGGACGAGTTCAGCAACCCGCGCAAGGCCGGCATCATCGCCGTCGACCTGGACGACGGCGACTACCTCATCGGCGCCGCGCTGACCGACGGCAAGCACGACGTGATGCTGTTCAGCGACGGCGGCAAGGCGGTGCGCTTCGACGAGGAGGACGTGCGCCCGATGGGCCGCCAGGCCGCGGGCGTGAAGGGCATGGAGCTCGACCCCGGACAGCGCGTCATCGCCATGCTCGTCGCCGACCAGGACGAGACGCAGAGCGTGGACGACCCGGCCGCGCGCGTCAGCGTGCTGACGGCCACCGAAAACGGCTTCGGCAAGCGCACGCCGATCGGTGAATACACGCGCCACCGGCGCGGCGGCAAGGGCATGATCGCCATCGTGCAGAGCGAGCGCAACGGCAAGGTCGTCGCGGCAACGCTCGTGCGGGCCGACGACGAGATCATGCTCATCACCGACAAGGGCGTGCTGGTGCGCACGCGGGTGGCCGAGATCCGCGAGCTCGGTCGCGCCACGCAGGGCGTGACGCTGATCGCGCTGGACGACGGCGCGCGCCTGAGCGGGCTGCAGCGCATCGTCGAGAACGACGCCAACGTCGGCGCGAATGGCGATGCGAACGGGGAGACGAACGGCGAGGCGAACGGCGATGTGAACGACGGCGGCAACGCCGGCGACGACGACACCGCGCCCGACGCGGAAGGGGCATGAGCTTGATCGTTGACGAGAACGCGAACGCGGTGCGGCGCCTGGCGAAGGCGCACGCCGCCTCGATGGCGTGGGCAACGGCGGCCGGCCTGGCGCTGTTGGCGGCGAGCGCGCCGTTGCAGGCCCAGGGCCCGGCCTCCGGCGCTGCACCGCCGGCCGCGGCAGCCCCCGCGGCACCCGTCTCGCCGGCCAAGCGCGAGCTCATCACGCGCGTGCTGAAGCTGCACGAGCCCGGCTTCGAGAACCTCGGGCGCACGCTGGCCGAGCAGTCGGTGCAGCAGCTCGTGGTGGCGGTGCGCGCGGCGCTCGTGCGCGTGCCGCAGGACAGGCGCGAAGCGCTGGCACGCGAGCTCGAGGCCGACGTGCGCCGCTACCTGGAGGACGTGGTGCCGCTGCTGCGCGACCGCGCCGTGGCCCTGGCCCCGGCGGTGATGGGCACGCTGCTCGAGCAGCGCTTCAGCGAGGAGGAGCTGCGCCAGCTCGTCACCATCCTCGAGTCGCCGGTGGCGCGCAAGTACCAGGGGGCCTCGGGCGAGTGGCAGCGGGCGCTCGGCGGCCGCCTCGTCGCCGAGACCAAGGGCACCGTCGAGCCGAAGCTGCAGGGGCTGGAGAAGTCGGTGACGAACCGGCTGCGCGCCGCCTTGCCGGCGGGCCCCTCCGCCGGCCCTTCCTCCGCCGCGCCGCCGGCGGCCCCGTCGGCCAGCGCGCCGGGCAAGTGAGCGAGCAGGCCCTGCCGATGTCGGCCGCCTCGCCCGGGCTGCAGGACCTGCGCGCCGAGATCGACGCCGTCGACCGCGAGTTGCTGGCGCTGCTGAACCGCCGCGCCCGCCTGGCCGTCGAGGTGGGCGAGCTGAAGAAGCGCGAGGGCAGCCCCGTCTTCCGCCCCGAGCGCGAGGCCCAGGTCATCGACGGCCTGAAGGCCGCCAACACCGGGCCGCTGAAGAGCGAAAGCGTGGCGCCGATCTGGCGCGAGGTGATGTCGGCCTGCCGCGCGCTCGAGTCGCCCACGCGCGTGGCCTACCTCGGGCCGGCCGGCACCTTCAGCGAGCTCGCGGCACTCGGCTACTTCGGCTCGTCGATCGTGCGCGTGCCCGGCGGCAGCATCGACGAGGTGTTCCGCGCCACGAGCGCCGGCGCGGCCGACTTCGGCGTCGTGCCGGTGGAGAACTCCACCGAAGGCATGGTGGCGCGTTCGCTCGACCTCTTCCTGCACACGCCGCTCGTGATCGTCGGCGAGACGAGCCTGTTCGTGCGCCACAACCTGCTGCGCAAGGTCGAGCGGCTGGAAGGCATCGCCGCCGTGCTCGCGCACCCGCAGGCGCTGGCGCAATGCCATGCCTGGCTGTCGGCGCACCTGCCGCAGGCCGAGCGCCGCCCGGTGGCCAGCAATGCCGAGGGCGCCCGCCAGGCCGCCGCCGACCCGGCGCTGGCGGCCATCGCCAGCGAGCGTGCGGCCAGCGAGTTCGGCCTGCACGTGCTGGCGCCGGCCATCCAGGACGAGGCGCACAACCGCACGCGCTTCGCCATCGTCGCCGAGCCGTCGCGCCACCCGGCGCCGCGCCCCAGCGGGCACGACTGCACGAGCCTCGTCGTTTCCGTCGTCAACCGCCCGGGCGCCGTGCACGACATGCTCGTGCCGCTGAAGAACCACGGCGTGTCGATGACGCGCTTCGAGTCGCGGCCGGCGCGATCGGGGCAGTGGGAGTACTACTTCTACATCGACATCGAAGGCCACCCCGACGAGCCGCGGGTCGGCGCCGCGCTGGCCGAGCTGCGCGCCGCCTGCGCCTTCTTCAAGGTGCTGGGCAGCTATCCTGTCGACGTGCACTGAAGAGGGACGCGAACGGACCCCATGTTCAACCAGCTCGGCGTCATCGGTTGCGGCTTGATGGGCGGCTCGTTCGCGCTGGCGCTGCGCCGCGCCGGGCTCGTCAAGCGCGTCGTCGGCTACAGCAAGTCGCCTTCGACGACCGAGCGTGCGCGGCGCATGGGCATCATCGACGTGGCGGCCGAGTCGGCGCTGCTGGCCGTCTCGGGCTCGGACATCGTGCTGCTCGCCGTGCCGGTGGCCGCCACCGAGACCACGTTCCGCGCCATCCGCCACCTCGTCGAGCCCAACGTCCTGTTCATGGACGTCGGCTCCACGAAGCGCGACGTCGTCGACGCCGGGCGGCGCGTGCTGCGCGAGCGCATCGGCAGCTTCGTGCCCGCGCATCCGATCGCCGGCAAGGAGGCCTCGGGCATCGAGCACGCCGACGCCGGCCTCTTCGCCGGCCGCCAGGTGATCCTCACGCCGCTTCCGCAGACGAACGTCGTCATGCTGCAGAAGGCCACCGACACCTGGGCGTCGGTCGGCGCCCAGGTGCTGAAGATGTCGCCGGAGAACCACGACGCCGCGTTCGCCGCGGTGAGCCACCTGCCGCACATGCTGGCCTTCGCGTACTTCGGCGCCGTGGTCAACCAGCCGGCCGGGCGCGACTTCCTCTCGCTGGCCGGCCCGGGCTTCCGCGACTTCACGCGCATCGCCGCCAGCAACCCCGAGATGTGGCGCGACATCCTCGTCGCGAACCGCGAGGAGATCCTGAAGCAGGCGCAGCTGTTCCGGCACGCGCTGACGGCGTTCGAGCAGGCGCTGCAGACCGGCAACACCGACGCGCTGGAGTCGATGATCCGCGGCCCCGCCGAGGGACGCGCGGCCTGGCAGATGGGCTCGTTGCGCGTGCCGGGCGGCAGCGTGCCTGCAGGGAACGCCGCGGCCGGCAGCGGCACGCCGGCGGCGGGCACGCCCGGCGGCGGCGGCAACGGGCGCTGAACGGCGCCCAGCGCTGCGTGTACGACATCCCCGCGCTCGACCTGCCGCCGCTCACCGCCGCCTCGGGCACGGTGCGGCTGCCGGGCTCCAAGAGCATCTCCAACCGCGTGCTGCTGCTCGCCGGCCTGGCCGAAGGCGAGACGGTGCTGCTCGACCTGCTGGACAGCGACGACACGCGCGTGATGCTCGCTGCCCTGCAAGCGCTCGGCTGCGGCGTCGAGCAGCACGAAGCGGGCGAGGCGGCCGGCCACGCCGAGTGCCGCATCACCGGCCTCGGCGGGCGCCTCGCCGTGCACGAGGCCGATCTCTTCCTCGGCAACGCCGGCACGGCGATGCGGCCGCTGGCCGCGACGCTGGCGGTGCTCGCCGCGACCCAGGGGGGGCGCTTCACCCTCGCCGGCGTGCCGCGCATGCACGAGCGGCCGATCGGCGACCTCGTCGAAGCGCTCCGGCCGCTCGGCTGCCGCATCAGCGAGCTCGGCCGGCCGGGTTTCCCGCCGTTGCGCGTCGAGGGCACGGCGGGCGGCTCGCTGCCGGGCCTCGCGAAACCGGTGCGCGTGCGCGGCGACGTCTCGAGCCAGTTCCTCACCGCGCTCTTGCTGGCGCTGCCGCTCGTGGCCGGCGAACACGACCTCGTCGTCGAGGTCGAAGGCGAGCTGATCTCCAAGCCCTACGTCGAGATCACGCTGAACCTGCTGGCGCGCTTCGGCATCGGCGTGCAGCGCGAAGGCTTCGAGCGCTTCACCATCGTGCGTGGCGCTCGCTACACGAGCCCGGGCCGCCTGCACGTCGAAGGCGACGCCTCGTCGGCCTCGTACTTCGTCGCCGCCGGCGCCATCGCCGCGACGGGCGGCGCGCCGGTGCACATCGCCGGCGTCGGGGCCGGCTCGATCCAGGGCGACATCGCCTTCGTCGACGCGGCGCGCGCCATGGGTGCCGAGGTGAAGACGGGCCC
Source organism: Rubrivivax sp. (assembly GCA_026125665.1). Lineage (GTDB taxonomy): Bacteria > Pseudomonadota > Gammaproteobacteria > Burkholderiales > Burkholderiaceae_C > Rubrivivax. The sequence goes on along the minus strand of JAHCKS010000170.1, from coordinate 1,876 downwards.
GGGCTGGATCGAGGCGCACCGCGGCCGCTGGCCGCTCGCGGGCATCACGCTCGACGCCAACGCCATCCCCGACGCGGCGATGACGCTGGCCGTGATGGCGCTCTACGCCGACGGGCCGACGCTTCTGACGGGCATCGCCAGCTGGCGCGTCAAGGAGACCGACCGCATCGCCGCGATGGCTGCCGAGCTGCGCAAGCTCGGTGCCGAGGTCGCGGCCGGCGACGACTTCATCGAGGTGCGGCCGCCCGCACGCTGGCTGCCGGCGAGCATCCGCACGTACGATGACCACCGCATGGCGATGTGCTTCTCGCTGGCCGCGTTCAACGGCCTCGCGGCGGGCCAGCCGTGCGGCGTGCCGCTGCGAATCGAGGACCCGCGCTGCGTCGGCAAGACCTTCCCCGGCTACTTCGAGGCGCTGTTCGGGCTGGCCAGCGCCGACGAAGCGGAGGTGCCGGTGATCGCCATCGACGGCCCCACCGCATCGGGCAAGGGCACGCTGGCGGCCGCCGTGGCGCGTGCGCTCGGCTACCACCTGCTCGACTCGGGGCTGCTGTACCGCGCCGCGGGCCTGGCGGCGGCGGCCGACGGCCTGTCGCCCGATGACGAGGTGGCCGTGGCGCGGCTGGCGGCCACGCTCGACCTGCGCTTCGAGCACGCCGAGGCCGGCCAGGGCGGGACGGCGCACGACACGGCGGCCGACGCGGTGCCCGACGCGGCGCGCGGCAACCCGGGCGAGCCCACGCGCGTGTGGCTGCGCGGCCGCGAGATCACCGCCGAGTTGCGGCACGAGAGCACGGGGCTGCTCGCCTCTCGCGTATCGGCCCTGCCCGCGGTGCGCCAGGCGCTGCATGGGCTGCAGCTGTCGTTCCGCCGCGCCCCGGGGCTGGTGGCCGACGGGCGCGACATGGGCACCGTCGTCTTCCCCGGCGCCGCGCTCAAGGTGTTCCTCACCGCGAACGCCGCACAGCGTGCGGAGCGGCGGCATAAGCAATTGATTTCAAAGGGAATTCAGGCTAGCATCGCCGATCTTCGCGCCGACCTCGAGGCGCGTGACGCACGCGACCGCAATCGCGCCGTCTCGCCCCTGAAGCCAGCCGAGGATGCGTTCCTGCTGGACAACTCGGACCTCACCATCGAAGAGTCGGTGGCGCAGGTGCTGGGCTGGTGGCAGGCGCGTTGTCCGTTCGCCGAGGCGCAGGCGCACACGCCCACGCCCTGACGAGCGGGCCCCAGGCCCACCGCGCCGCACCCCGCCCGGCACGCATCGCTGCATGCGACACGCCGGCCCCGCGACACGGAGGATGTTCCACCCCCAACCCGCAGCACCCGCTGCACGCATCGCCCGGCTCTGCGCCTCAACCCACCCCCCGGGCCCAGGAAATCCATGTCTGCAACCCAAATGGCCACCTCCACCGGTGGCATGGAATCGTTCGCCGCCCTCTTCGAGGAGTCCATCAAGCACAGCGACATGCGCCCGGGCGAGGTCATCTCGGCCGAGGTCGTGCGCATCGACTTCAACCACGTGGTGGTGAACGCCGGGCTGAAGAGCGAGAGCTACATCCCGATCGACGAGTTCAAGAACGACCAGGGCGAGGTCGAGGTCCAGGTCGGCGACTTCGTCTCGGTGGCCATCGACGCGGTCGAGAACGGCTACGGCGACACGATCCTCAGCCGCGACAAGGCCAAGCGCCTGGCCTCGTGGATGGCGCTCGAGAACGCGCTCGAGAGCGGCGACTTCGTCACCGGCACCGTCAGCGGCAAGGTCAAGGGCGGCCTCACGGTGCTCGTCAACGGCATCCGCGCCTTCCTGCCCGGCTCGCTGCTCGACACGCGCCCGGTGAAGGACATGACGCCCTTCGAGGGCAAGACGATGGAG
>JAHCKS010000169.1 GCA_026125665.1 Rubrivivax sp. | reverse complement strand
ACGGGGCCCGGCAGGCGCACGCTCGGCGGCTGCAGCCGCAGCGTCGCGACCACGTCGTCGCCTTCGGGCGCGAGCGTCAGCCTCGCGCCGCGCCGAGGCAGCAGCGCGCGCACGAGCCCGAGGCCCGACACTCCCGCCGGCACGCGCGCGAGGTCGAAGTCGTCGGCCAGCCGCCCGGCCGAGGCGACGCGGATGCTCACCGCATCACCCTCGTCGGCGATGTGGCAGAAGACGATCGAGCCCTGGCCGTGCTTGACCGCGTTGGTGAGCAGCTCGTTGACGATGAGCGCGAGCGGGATCGCCTCGGCCTCGGGCAGCAGGTGCGGCGCCTCGCCGACCTGGGCTTCGATCTTGCGGCCGAACGTGCGCTGCACCGCCTGCGCGATGGAGCCGACCAGCGGCGCCACGGCGAGCGGCCCGCCCTGCGCGGTGCGGCCGAGCGGGCCGCCGACCTGCAGGCCGTAGACCTGGGCGATCGCCTGCACCTGGCTCACCGCCTCGATCAGCACGCCGGCCACCTCGGGCCGGCGGTCGGCGTTCTGCTTCAGCAGCCCGGCCACGCCCTGCAGGTTGTTCTTGATGCGGTGATGCACCTCGCGCACCAGCACCTCGCGCTGCGCGATCGCCTCGCGCAGGCGGGCCTCGTTGGCGGCGCGCTGCTCGGTCACGTCGCTGGCCAGCAGCATCACCTGGCCGACATCGCCGTACTGGTCGTCGGCACCGCCGAGCGCGGCGACGCGGCAGTCCCACACGCGCAGGCCGGTGGCCTCGCCGGGGGCGGTGCCTTCTTCGCCGGCGGCCGCGTCGGCGCCGTCGCGCCACTCGTGCGTGACGGCCTCGCCCGGCGCGACGGCCGCGATCCAGCCGGCCAGCGCCTCGCCGAACGCGCGATTGGGCAGGTTGGGCAGCGCGAGCACGGCGCGTTCGTTGCCGGCGCCGGCGTCGGCGATGCCGAACAGGGCCGCGGCCGTGCGGTTGATCTGCAGCAGACGGCCGCGCCGCGCGTCGAACAGGGCAATGGCCAGCGGCGCCGTCTGGATCAGCCGCTGCAGCGACGCCTGCGTGCGCGCGGTGCTGATCTCCGCCTGGCGGCGCCGCTCGATGTCCAGCAGCGCGAAGGTGAGCTGCGTCGCGCCGGTGTCGAGCGTGCTCGCGACGGCGTTGCCGACGACCCAGAACTCGCGCCCGTCGCGGCCGCGCAGCCGGCACTCGAAGGTCTCGATGCGCCCTTCCCGCGCCCGCTGCCACCAGTCGGTGCGCCGCAGCGGGTGGTCGGCTTCCGGCGTGGCCACGGTGGACAGCGGCTCGCCGACGAAGTCCGCCAGCTCGCCGGCGAACATGCGCCGCGCCGAGCGGTTCATCCATTCGATGCCGTTCTCGCCGACGGTGACGATGCCCACCAGCACCGAGTTCAGCACGGCGCGCGTGCGCTCGGCCTGCGCCGCCAGCGCCTCGCGCGCACGGTGCCGCTCGTCGACGTCGACGAAGGCGCAGATGCAGGCGTCGCCGGCCCCGGGGCCGAGCACGTCCGCCAGGCCCTCGGCATCGAGCGCGCGCACCGCCACCTGCACCCAGCGCAGGCTGCCGTCGCGTTGGCGCAGCAGGCGCTCGCCGGTGAACCGGCCCGACTGGCGCAGCGCGCTCGCCACGCGTGCCTCGAAGTCGACGCAGGCGCGGGCGTCCTCGTACAGCTCGGCCGGGTCGAGCGTGCCGAGCTCCGGCACGGCGTAGCCGGTGAGCTGCGCCATCGCCTGGTTGGCGCGCACGAAGCGCGCGCCGCGCTGCAGCACCATGCCGACGTCGGAGAGGTTGAAGATGAGGTCGCGCTCCGACAGCGCGCGCTCGAGCTCGGCCTGCTGCGCCTTCAGGCCCGTGATGTCGGTCAGCACGGCCACGGCCTCGCGGGAGTCGCCCGCGCCGCCGCTGTCGGCGCGGCGCACGGACAACGCGACCCAGCGCGTGTCCGGCGGCGCCGCCGTGGTCGCGCCGGGCGAGGACGCGGTGCCGAGGTCGAGCTCCACGTCGTAGCGGCGGTCCTCTGCCAGCGCCGCGAGCGCTTCGCCGACGACCGACTCGGGCACGCCGCGCCGGCCCAGCAGCTCGGCCAGCGAGGCGCCGGCCGCGGCCCCCGCCTCGAAGCCGAGCATGCGCTCGAACGGCCGGTTGCAGCGCACCAGCAGCGGCCCGCGCAGGTAGGCGATGCCGGCGGCGGTGCTCTCGAGGATCGTGGTCAGCTCGCGCAGCAGCTGGGCGTTGCGCCGTTGCGCCAGTTCCTGCTCGGTGACGTCCAGCGTCACCACCGAGGTGGTCGGCCGTCCGGCGGCCAGCACGCCCGGCTCCAGGCGCGTCAGCAGCCAGCGCACGCCCAGCTCGGCGTGGCGCACCGCGTAGCGCACCTCGATGCGGCGGCCTTCGCGCAGGGCGCGCTGCAGCCGTTCGTAGTCGGGCAGCGAGTCGGGCAGCACCAGCTCGCGGCCGATCAGGTGCAGCGAGCTGCGCGGCGCAGGAGGCGTCGTCGCCTCGTCGTCGGCCAGCGGCGCCGGTGCCGTGGGCAGGCCACCGGCCGGCGGCGCCAGGCGCGAATCGAGCCAGCCGCGCGCGGGGTCGAACGTCGCCACGCCGATGCTCGCGGTGCTCATCAGCATGCCCATCTCGAGCTGCGCGAGGTCGCGCTCGTCCTCGGCGCTGCGGTCCTCGACGACGGCCATGACGCGGCCGCCGGAGCGCTCGCCGTCCGGCCCGGCCGGCAGCGTGCCGGCCATGCGCGCGAGACGCGCCACGAGGCGGCGGCCGCGGCCGTCGGCCTGCGGCACGATCACCGTGCGCACGAGCGGCGGCGCGCCGGCCACCAACGCGGCGTGCGCGCGCCCGCGGCCGGCGCCGTTGCGGCTGTCGCTCGCCACCTGCCAGCCGAGCAGCGCCTGCAGCTCGGGCGCGGCGTCGCTCAGCACCTCCGGCACGCGCTCCACCAGGGCCTCGAAGGCAGCGTTCGAACGCACGATCAGGCCGTCGTCGTCGTAGACGAGCATGCCGGCACCGGCCAGCTCGAACCACTGGTCGAGCTCGTCCTCGCCGCGGCGAACCTGCTCGCGTGCGCGGCTCTCGAAGCTCAGGTCCTGCATCAGCGCAAGCCAGCGCGTCGGTGCCTCGCCGCCGGCAGGGCCGGCATCCAGCGGCTGCAGCGCCAGCGACAGCCAGCACTCGCGGCCGCGCGAATCGGTCAGGCGCAGCGGCAGCGGCGGCATCGGGTGCCCCTGCGCGGCGGCCTGCAGCGCCTCGCGCCGCTCGGCCTCGTGCGCGGCGCGGTCTGCTTCAGGCAGCAGGGCGGCGAAGGGCTGGCCGCGGTGCCTGGCTGCACGCGCCGGGCCGATCAGCTGCTCGGCCGCCACGTTCAGCGCCAGCAGGCCGAAGGTCTCGTCGAGCAGCGCGGCGACGAACGGCATGCGCCACAGCGCAGCGAGCCCGGCATCTGCGCCGGGCCGGGCCGCCGGGCCGGCATGCGGTTCGTGCATCGGAGTGCGGCTGCCCCGGCGAGCGGCTCAGTCCACCTGCCGTGCGCCCTTCAGGGCCTTCAGCAGCGCCACGTTCACGTCCAGCGGGCTCAGCAGCAGCCGTTCGCAGGCCTCGCGGATGTCGAACATCGCCTCCTGCTCCACCGCCTGCACGAGCTGCAGGTACGGCAGGTACGGCCCGCCCTCGCCGAGCAGCGCCAGGCGCACGCGCTCGGGCATCGGCACGCCCTCGAGCAGCTGCGCCACCGGCTGGCGCAGCAGGCGGTCGAGCAGCGAGAAGATGCCGCACAGGAACATCTCGCCGGCCATCTCGTTGTCGTTGTGCGGCCGCGCGAGCTCCTCCATGAAGAGGCCCCGGCGCACCGCGGCGTTCATCGTCACCTTGGCGCCGGGCTCGTTGGACGAGCTCGCCAGCAGCAGCGCGAGCCAGCGCTTCAGGCGCTGGTGGCCGAGCAGCATGACTGCGTGGCCGAAGGAGTTCACCTCCACCGACAGCCCGAAGGCCGGCGAGTTGAGGTAACGCAGCAGGCGGAAGGCGATCGTCGGCTCGCGCTTGAGCATCGCCTCCAGGCGCTGCACCGGCTCCTCGCGCTCCACACCCTTGATCAGGTCGAGCACCACGGTCACGTCGGCCGGCACCGGCTTCTTCGACGCCTGCGTGGCACGTTCCTCGAACGTCCAGCCGAGCACGGCGACCGAGCCGCGGCGGAAGGCCTGCTCGGCCTCGGCCGCGCTGCGCACGCCGGTCTGCACGGTGGTGATCTTGCGCACGCCGGGTGGGGCGTTGGCAGCATCGGTGCGCCGCTCCTCGCTGACGTCGACAAGCGAATGGCTGAAGCACGCCAGCACCTCGGGCGCCAGCGGCTTGGTCGGCCGGCCCTTGATCAGCAGCACGGTGCCGGCGGCGTGCAGCGCCGTCAGCGCCGGCGCATGGGCCGGATCGGCCGCCATGAAGGCCGGCACCTCGACGAGGAACTGGCCGCCCGGTCGCGAGGCAAGCACGGCCTGCAGCAGGCCTTCGCTGGCGATGTTCAGCGACACCGGCCGCGGCGAACCCGGCGTGCCGGCGCCGGCGGCCACCGGGTCGAGCGGGCGCATCGCCTTGCCGGCGGCCGGCGCCTCGGGCCGCGGCCACACCGACTCGAGCGCGGCGAGCAGCGCGCCCGCCTCGGCCGGCGTCGCGAGCGCGTCGGGGCGCTCCGGAAAGATCGTCAGTCGCGTCGCCACGACGTCGCGGCGGCGGTCGACCATCGGGCTGTAGCCCAGGGCCACATGGCCCAGCACGGTGTGTTCTCGCATCTCGGAAAGGCGCGAAGCGCCGGGCCCCCTGAAAGGCAATCAGATCAGAAGGCCTGCAGGAACCGTCGCGCGCGGCCCGAGGTCGTGCCGAGCATCGCAGCCGCACTCGTGTACGGCGAGAAGCGCAGGCGCGAGATCGGGTCGCGCAGCAGGTTCGTGCATGCCTTCTAGCGCAGATACTCGAACAGCGACATGCGCTGCACGATGGAGTAGGACTTGAGCGCGGCATCGTAGCCGCTCTGGCGGTTCTGGAACTCGGAGATGGCGGCGACCATGTCCAAATCCTCACTGCTCGAGCGCTCGCGCTGTGCATCGAGCTTGCCCTGCGCCAGGCGCTCCTCGATGTCGTCGGCGCGGCGCAGCGACTCGCCGGTGCGCGAGCGCCAGCGCGAGAGGTTGTGCATCAGCGCGTCGACGTCGCCGAGGCCCTGGCGCACGTTCTGTGCGATCACCGTCGTGTCCTGGCCGGGCGTGCCGAGCTCGGTGGCGACGCGGTCCAGCACGTCGAACACCGACAGCGTCGCGCCGGGGTTCGCCGGGTCGGGTGCCTGCAGCCACGCGGCACGGCCATCCACCGTGAGCGGCGTCGCCTCGCCCGAGGCGGTGTAGAGCTCGCCGGGTGCGCCGACGTAGCTGACACCGCCGATGCCGTCGACGAGCGGCGGCCGGTCGGCGCCCTGACCGCCGAAGAGATAGCGGCCGGCGCCGTCGCTGCGGTTGGCCACGGCCAGCAGGTCGTTGCGCAGCGAGCGGATGGTGTCGGCGATGGTCGCGCGTTCGGTGTCGCTGTAGGTGCCGTTGCCGGCGGCCATCAGGCGCTCGCGGATCTGCTGCAGCAGCTCGCCCGCGTCGCCCAGTGCCGACTCGGTGAGCTGCATCGCGCTGCGGCTCGTCTCGAGGGCGCGCTGGTCGGCTTCGGCACGGCTCGCCGCGGCCATCGCGCGTTCGGCACGCGCGGCCGCGGCCGGGTCGTCGCTGGCGCGCCGGACCCGCTTGCCGCTGGTGAGCTGCTCCTGGATCTCGGTCAGCTCCTGCTGCCGGCGCTGCAGCGTGCGGACGCTGCCCTCGAAGGCGTTGGCGGCGGTGATGCGCAGGGTCATGGTGTCGTCCGTGGGTCAGGCGTCGGTCGGGCTTCGGCCGGCTCGTCAGCGAGCACCGGCGGTCTGCAGCAGCGTCTCGAAGATCGACTGCGCCACCTGCAGCACCTTGGCCGCGGCCTGGTAGCTCTGCTGGTAGGCGATCAGGCGCGCCGCTTCCTCGTCGAGGTTGACGCCGGTCTTGCTGGCCACCGCCTGGTCGGCCTGCGCGGCGACCGCGCCGCTCAGGTCCGACGCCGTGCGCGTGCCCTGCACGCGCACGCCGACGCGCGACATCGCGCTGGCGTAGGCGTCCACCGGGTTGAGGCCGTTGACGAGGCCGCGGTCGCGCAGCGCCAGCAGCGCGAGCGCATTGCCGTTGTTCGTGCTGACGGCGCCGGCCGGCGTCGGCTCGACGGTGAGCACGTCACCGGTGCGCGGCGCGCCGGCCAGCGTCAGGCTGAAGCCGTTGATGTCGGTGGGCGGCGCCGGCACGGAGGTGCCCGTGCTCCAGGTGCCGCTGCCGTTCGTCAGCAGCGCGCCGCCGCCGTCGAACAGCTCCCAGTTGTAGTTGCCGAGGTCGTCGGTGAAGGTGATGCGCGCGGTGGCGCCCGGCACCGGCAGCGGCGAGGTCGTCACCTGCAGCGATGCCGCGGTGACCGTGCCCGTGTTGGCGGGGTCGGTGAGCGCGATGAGCGGCGCGGCGGCGGCCAGGTCGCGCGGATCGTCGAGCAGCTTGACGAAGCCGTTCGCCGCGCGGCCCACCGGCTGCAGCAGGAAGCGGTCGCCGGGCTGCGCCGCCGGCGCGACGTCGATCTGGATGCCGTCGACGACGTCGCCGCTGGAGACGACGCGCACGAGGCCGTCCGACAGGCGCGTCAGCTGGTAGTTGCCCGAGCCCAGCGGGTCGGGCACGAGGTCGTAGTCGCTCGCCTGCAGCGCCGCCGCGTCGGTGACGGTGAGCGTGACGGTGGTCAGCGGCACGCCGAACGCGTCGCGCGCGTTGGCGGCATGCGGCAGCGCCTGCGGCGCGCCGATGGCGAACATCGCCGGCCCGGCCGTGCTGCCGAGCGGCGGCTGCAGCGTCAGCCCGAGCGCCTGCTGCGCGTTGACCGCGTGGCCGATGCCGGCGGCCATCTGGCCGATGAGGTTGCGCGCATCGACGAGGTCCTCGTTCTGGAAGCGCAGCAGGCCCGCGATCGTGCCACCGCCCAGCAGCTGCGCCGACAGCGGCCGTACCTGGCCGTTCTCGCGCAGGCCCACCGCCATGCGCATCGGGTCGCTCGGGTCCTGCGTCAGCGCCAGCTCGGCGACGTCGCCGCCGAGCACGAGGCGCTGGCCGCCGCCGATGAAGACGGCCGTCGTGCCGTCCTCGGCCTCGATGCGGGTGACGCTGACCTTCTCGCTGAGCTTCTGGATCAGGCGGTCGCGTTCGTCGAGCAGGTCGTTGGCCGGCTGGCCGAGGCCCTTCATCGCGGCGATGCGCGTGTTCGCCTCGGCGATGGCCCTGGCCAGCGAGTTCACCTCGCCCACCGTGGCGCGCAGCTCGGCGCTGACCCCCTGCTGGCGATCGTCGAGCGCGGCACCGGCAGCGGCGAAGCGCGTGGCCAGGTCGCCGGCCCGCGCCAGCACCACCTGGCGCGTGCTCGCGTCGTACGGGCGGTTCGACAGGTCCAGCATCGAGTTGAGGAAGCTCGATGCGGCGTAGCCGAGGCCGGCCTCGCCGGTGGCGAACACGTTCTCGAGCCGTTCCAGCTGCGTCAGGCGGGCGGTGTCGGCGGCGGCGAGCGAACGCGCCTGCGCTGCTTCGCGCGTGAGGAACGCGTCGTGCGCGCGCATGACGCTGGTCACGTCGACGCCCTTGCCGAAGAAGCCGGCGCCGGTGAACTGGCCCTGCGCCGTCTCCAGCGTCACCTGCTGCCGCGAGTAGCCCGCGACGTTGGCGTTGGCGATGTTGTGGCCGGTGGCCTGCAGCGCCGCGTAGCTGGCGGTCAGCGCGCGCATGCCGAGGGACATCAGGGCGCCGGCACTCATGCGATGTTCTCCGCGAAGGCGTCGAGGGTCAGGCCGTCAGGCTTCGCTGCAGCCTGAGGGTCGTGTTGATGACACGCGTCAGCTTGTCGGCGTACGCGGGGTCGGTGGCGTAGCCGGCACGCTGCAGGCCCTGCGCGAACGCGGCCGCGCCGCCCTGCCCTTGCAGGCTTCCGTTCGCCGCGCGCGAGGCGATGCCGGCGTAGCGCGGGCTTTCCTGCATCAGCTTCGCGTAGTCGGCGAACGACTCGGCGTAGCTCGCGTAGGCGCGGAACTTCGCCACCACCTTGTGCGCCTTGCCGTTGACGTACTCGGTGGTCGTGATCTCGGCCACCGGCCCCTTCCAGCCCGGGCCGGCCTTGATGCCGAACAGGTTGTACGAAGGGCTGCCGTCGGCGTGGCGGATCTCCTTGCGCCCCCAGCCGGTCTCGTGCGCCGCCTGCGCGATCATGAACGTCGCCGGGATGCCGGTCTTCGCCTCGGCCGCCCTGGCCGCCGCGTCGTGCTGCTCGACGAAACCGGCGGCGCCCTGCTGCGGCACGCGTGTCGGCCGGCCGTCCAGCGGCGCGACGGTGTTGTTGGCGCTGCCGGTGGCCGGGATCGGCCCCGGCGCCAGGCCCATCTGCCTCTCGAGGTGGCGCGTGATCGCCTCGTGCAGGCCACCGGGCAGCCCGGCCAGCTGCTGCGCGTACTGGCCGTCGAGCATGTCCATGCCCATGGCGCCGGTCGAGCCGGTGCCGCCGAGGCTGTCGGCGCTCGCCAGCGTCGTCGCGCGCATGCTCTTCATGAGCTCCTGCATGAACAGGGCCTCGAACTGCCTGGCAGCCTGGCGCACCGCCGCCTTCGGGTCGGCCGCGGCCTTGCCGCGCAGCGCCTCGAGGCCACGCACGTCGGTGGCCAGCATCGAGGGCAAGGTCGCGCCCGAACCGATGACGCCCGGCATCTCAGTTGTCCACCGCGCGTCGGCCGAGCCGCGACGCATGAAGAGAAGACACCATCGAGGGGGTGGCGCGCCAAGGCCGCCGTGGGGTCGAGGT
>JAHCKS010000168.1 GCA_026125665.1 Rubrivivax sp. | reverse complement strand
CCCGCCGAACGGCCGCGCCGGTGCCGCCGCTCGATCCGGCGGCCGCCGCGCAGGTCGTCATCACCGCGATGGCCTTCATCGACACGCCCTACCAGCGCGGCGGCAACGGCGGCGGCGACGACGAGCCCGCCGACGGCTTCGACTGCAGCGGCTTCACGCGCCACGTCTATGCGCGCAGCCTGGGCCTCGCGCTGCCGCGCACGGCCTGGGACCAGGCGCGTGCCCCGGCCCTGGGCGAGGTCGGCGCCGCCCACCTGCTGCCCGGCGACCTCGTCTTCTTCAACACGCTGCGAAGGGCCCATTCGCATGTCGGCATCTACATCGGCGAGGGGCGGTTCATCCACGCGCCGCGCCCGGGCGCGCGCGTGCGCGTGGAGGAGATGCACGGCACCGCGGGCCGCTACTGGGTGCAGCGGTTCGACGGCGCCCGCCGCGCCCTGCCGGCCGCGCTGCGCTGAGGGCGACAAGGCGGGGTCGGCGAGGGGTATCGGCCGGCGGCCGCACAATCACGCCTCATGGGCGAGACGATCATCCCGCTGGCCGACCTGCGCTACGCCGCCGCGGTGCCGCGCGTGCCGCGCGACGCGCCGGCACCCGACGGGCTGCTCGCCGACCGCCTGGGCCGCCCGCTGCACGACCTGCGCATCTCGGTCACCGACCGCTGCAACTTCCGCTGCAGCTACTGCATGCCGAAGGAGGTGTTCGACCGGGACTACAAGTTCCTGCCGCACGCCTCGCTGCTGAGCTTCGAGGAGATCACTCGCGTGGCGCGCGTGTTCATCGCGCACGGCGTCGCCAAGCTGCGCCTCACCGGCGGCGAGCCGCTGCTGCGCAAGCACCTCGAGGTGCTGGTGGCCCAGCTCGCCGCGCTGCGCACGCGCGACGGCGCGCCGCTGGACATCACCCTCACCACCAACGGCTCGCTGCTGGCGCGCAAGGCGCAGGTGCTGCGCGAGGCGGGCCTGAAACGCGTCACCGTCAGCCTCGACGCGCTGGACGACGCCATCTTCCGGCGCATGAACGACGTCGACTTTCCGGTGGCCGAAGTGCTGCGCGGCGTCGACGCGGCGCTCGCCGCCGGCCTGGCGCCGGTGAAGATGAACATGGTCGTCAAGCGCGGCACCAACGAGCAGGAGATCGTGCCGCTGGCGCGCCACGTGCGCGAGCGCTACGGCCGCGACGTCGTCCTGCGCTTCATCGAGTACATGGACGTCGGCGCGACGAACGGCTGGCGCATGGACGAGGTGCTGCCGTCGGACGACGTGCGCACATTGCTGCAGCGGCACTTCCCGCTCGAGCCGCTGGAACCCAACGCCATCGGCGAGACGGCCGAGCGCTGGCGCTACGCCGACGGCGGCGGCGAGGTCGGCTTCATCAGCAGCGTCACGAAGGCCTTCTGCCGCGACTGCAACCGCGCGCGCCTGTCCACCGAGGGCAAGCTGTTCACGTGCCTGTTCGCCAGCCGCGGCCACGACCTGCGCGCGCTGCTGCGCGGGCAGCGGCCGGACGGCACCCCGTACAGCGACGCAGACATCGCCGCGGCCGTCGGCGCGCTGTGGCGCGAACGCGACGACCGCTACTCGGAGCTGCGCAGCGCCGGCGCCGCGGCGGCGGGCAGCGGCGAGCGGCGCGTCGAAATGCACTACATCGGCGGCTGAGATCGAGCGATCGGCCTCGAGCCCAGCGCGCAGCATCGGCGGCACACGCGCGTGGACGGTGGCACCGGCCGCCGCCCGGCGCCAGCCGATGGTTTTTGGGCCATGGCGCTCACCGAGGGAGTGCGGCGCCGGCAGCCGTCGGCTAGAACCGCAACCCTCCCCGCCACTGCGAGGCATTCGTCCGACATGAGGTTGACCTTCCGCGCCCTCGGGCGCCCCTTCGGCCGCGGCAGGGCACGCGCGGCCCGCGCCGTGCGAGGCGCCGGCCTCGCGGCCTGCTTCTTCGCGGCCTGCACGGTGCAGGCCCAGGCGCCCGCCTGGGAGCCGACCGCGCCGGTGGAGCTGGTGGTGCCTGCCGGCACCGGTGGCGGCGCCGACCTGATGGCCCGCTTCATCGCCGACATGGTGAAGAAGCACGGCCTGATGAAGCAGCCGTTGCAGGTGGTGAACCGCGCCGGCCAGTCCGGCGGCGAAGGGCTGCTGCTGATGAAGGCCGAACGCGGCAACCCGCACAAACTGATCATCACGCTGTCGAACCTGTTCACCGCGCCGCTGGGCAACGCGTTGCCGTTCAGCTGGCGCGACCTCACGCCGGTGCAGATGCTGGCGCTGGACGAGTTCGTGCTGTGGGTGCCGGCGAACTCGCCGCACCACACGCCGCAGGCGCTGTTCAATGCCGTGCGCACCAGCCCGCCGGGCAGCGTCAAGCTCGGCGGCACCGGCAGCAAGCAGGAGGACCAGATCATCTCCGTGCTGCTGGAGACGGCGCTGGCCACGCGCATCCAGTACGTCCCGCTGCGCGGCGGCGGCGACGTGGCCAAGGCGCTCGCTGCGGCCGAGGTGGACATCACCGTCAACAATCCCATCGAGGCCGAGGCGCTGTGGCGTGCCGGCAAGGTGCGGCCGCTGTGCGTGTTCGACGGCGCCCCGCTGCCCTACCCCGCCAAGGTGGCGGGCCCGCTCGGCTGGAGCGACCTGCCGACCTGCATGTCCTCGGGCGTGCCGGTGCAGTACCTGATGATGCGCGGCATCTTCACCACCGGCGGCGCGACGCCGGCGCAGGTGGCCTACTACCAGGGCCTGCTCGACCGCGTGCGCGCTCTGCCCGAGTGGGACGCGCTGATGAAGCAGGGCGCGTTCAAGCAGCAGCCCATGACCGGCGAGGCCTTCGCCAACTGGCTCGACCGCGCCGAGCATTTCCACAAGGTGCTGATGCGCGAAGCCAAGCTCACCCCCGGCTCTGCCGGCGCGTCGCCGCCGGCGGCGGCCGCGCTGGCTTCCGCCCCACCGCGCCGCACGCCGGCGCTCTGACCGCGGGTTCTGGCCGGTGCCGCTATCCGCGGCGCGGCGGCGCGGGCTTCCGCCCGGGCCGCCCGGCCCGCCCGGCTCCGACGTGTCGAGCGATCGCCCGCGGCAGCGGTACCACGCGCGCCAGCAGCGACTCGCCCTCCTGCAGCAGGAACTCGCGGAACGCCTGCGCCACCGGCGGCAGGCGCTTGTTCCGCCGCATCACGAGGTACCAGTTCAGCAGGCGCGGGAAGCCCTGCACGTCCAGCGCCACCAGGCTGCCGTCGGCGAGCTCGCGGCTGACCGTGTGCGCGGACAGGAACGCGACGCCCATGCCGGCGATGGCCGCCTGCTTGATCGTCTCGGTGCTGCGCACCTCGAGCGCCACGTTCACCTGCCCGTGGTACCGGCCGAGCGCGTCGGCCATGGCGTGCCGCGTGTCCGAGCCGTGCTCGCGCACGATGAACGGCTCGCGCACGAGGCGCACGAGCGGGATGTCGCGTTCGCCGGCGAGCACGTGCGCGCGTGGGGCGACGATCAGGTAGGGGTGCGGCGCGAACGGCTCGGCCACCGCGTCGGCGTCCTCGGGCGGCCGCACCATGACGGCCAGGTCGGTGCGGTTGTCGGCCAGGTGCTCGAGCAGGTCGCCGCGGTTGTGCACCGACAGGTTGATCTTCACGCCTTCGTGCCGCCGCGCGAACTCCACCAGCAGGCGCGGCAGGAAGTAGTCGCCGGCGCTGATGACGGCCACGTTGAGGCGCCCGCCGGCCACGCCCTGGAACTGCGTCATCGCCTCTTCGGCCTGCTCGAACTGCTGCACGATGAGGCGGCTGTGGTGCAGCAGTTCGGTGCCGGCGGCGGTGAGGTAGATCTTCTTGCCCAGCTGCTCGAACAGCGGCAGCCCGGCGTGCCCCTCGAGCTTGCGGATCTGCGTGGAGACCGCGGGTTGCGTGAGGTGCAGCTCCTCGGCGGCGCGCGAGTAGCTCGACAGGCGCGCGACCGCCTCGAACACCTTCAGCTGGCGAAAGGTCGCATGGCGCACGGCAGGGCTCCTCGGTGGCCTGGTCCGAACATCAATGATGATCAATGGTTTGCATATCTTTGTTTGATTGTCGTTTATCGACGCCAGCCCTACGATGCCCCCATCGCGAGCCGCCCCCCTGGCCCGCCGGCACCTCAGGAGCCCCCATGTCGCACGAGCACACCGACCTCGACCGCGCCGCCTTCAACGCCGCCTTCTACGAACTCGGCCTGCGCTGGCACTGGGGCGACGAGACCTACGACGCCCTCTGCGCGCTGCCGGGCGAGCGTGAGCGAGTGCAGCACTACCTGCAGACGCAGCAGGCACACCTGCTTCGCGCCTACGACGCCGACTTCCTGGCCGACGCCATCCTCGAGGCGAAGGCGCGATGCCGGCGCTCGCTGGCGCATTGCCACGACCTGCACGCCGGCGTCGGCTGGACGCGCTGGACCGACGCCCGCTGGGGCGAAGTGGGCATCTGACACGCCGCGCCGGCCCGGCCGGCATGCTCCCTGCAACACGCGGCCTGTGATGGGCCGCGTGCCCTCTCCTGACCTCGCGTCCCCATGAAGATCGCCATCATCGGCGCCGGCGCCATCGGCGGGTACGTCGGCGCGAAGCTCGCGCTGGCGGGTGAATCCGTCACCTTCCTGGCGCGCGGCGCCAACCTCCAGGCGCTGCGCCAGCACGGCATCAAGCTCATCTCCGCCGACGGCAGCGAGCAGGTGGCCCGCAACGTCGCCGCCACCGACCGCTACGCCGAGGCCGGCGTGCACGACGCCGTGGTGCTGGCGATGAAGGCGCACCAGGTGGAAGCGGTGCTGGCGGACCTGGCGCACCTGATCGGCCCGCAGACGGTGGTCGTGCCGATGCAGAACGGCATCCCGTTCTGGTACTTCCACCGGCACGGCGGCGAGCTCGCCGGCACCCCGGTGCGCACCGTCGACCCAAACGGCGCGCTGATGGCCCGCATCCCGCTCGCGCAGGTGCTGGGCTGCGTCGTCTACCCGGCGGCCGAGCTGGCCGCGCCCGGCGTCGTGCGGCATGTCGAAGGCGACCGCTTTCCGATCGGCGAGCTCGACGGCACGACGAGCGAACGCGCGACGCGCCTGTCGGAGTGCTTTGCGCGCGGCGGACTCAAGGCGCCGGTGCTCGAGAACATCCGCGCCGAGATGTGGCTGAAGCTGTGGGGAAACCTGACCTTCAACCCGATCAGCGCGCTGACGCACGGCACGCTCGCCGGCATCTGCGGCTTCCCGCCTTCGCGCGAGCTGGCTGCCAACATGATGCGCGAGGCGGAGGCGGTGGCGAACCGGCTCGGCATCACCTTCCGCGTGTCGCTCGACAAGCGCATCGCCGGCGCGGAGAAGGTCGGCGAGCACAAGACTTCCATGCTGCAGGACATCGAAGCCGGCCGCGCGCCGGAGATCGACGCGCTCGTCGGCTCGGTGGTGGAGCTCGGGCGCCTGACCGGCGTGCCGACGCCACGCATCGAGGCCGTCTACCAGCTCATGCAGCTGCTGGCGAGCACGCTGGCCACGCAGCGTGCACGGCTGCAGCTGCAGCCGCTGTAGCGCCGAACGGGACCGAATGGCGCCGAATGGCGCCGACGGGCTGGCTAGACTGCAAAGCGTGACCCACGCCCCAGGCCCGAGCGGGCACCCGGACGGCCGGCACGGCGACGATTGCGCCGTGCCGTATGTCTCGCACGAGGAGTTCCGCAGCGCGCTGCCCGCCGGGCGCCTTCGCGTCGTCATCGACCCGGCGCGTGCCTGGCCCTATGTGTCGCAGCGCACGCGCACCGACCTGCTCGGCGTGCTCGTCATAGGCGCCGGTGTCGTGGTTGCTCTCACCGGCCTGCCGTGGGTCGGCGGGGCCCTGGTGGCCGCGGGCATCGTCGCGCGGCGCCTCGTGAAGCGCCACGCACCGAACATCGCGCTGCACCTGGCGCTGCGCGTGCCGGCCGTCTATGCCGAGGTGACGAGCAACGGCGTGATGGAGGTGCGGCGCGCCGGGTAGCCCGTGCGCGCCGGCCGTGCGCCCGCCTCCCGGGCACGGCGCGCGCACCGGCCGCCACGGGCCGCGTCAGCAGCCGTGCCCCCCCGGGCGGCATCAGGCCCGCGCCGGCGACAGCAACTGCCCGCCGCCGAAGCTGCTCTGCTTCGGCGGCTCGCCGCCCGCCTTCACGCGCACGGCGCAGTACTTGAACTCCGGGATCTTCGCGAACGGGTCGAGCGCCGCGTTCGTCAGCTTGTTGATCGCCGCCTCGTAGAAGGCGAAGGCGACGAACACCGCGCCGCGCGGCGTGCCTTCGTCGGCACGCGCCCACAGCGTCACCCGGCCGCGGCGCGACTCGACGGTCAGCACGCCGCCCGGCTCGACGCCGAGCGCCGCCAGGTCGAGCGGGTGCAGCCACGCCGTCGGGTCGGGCTCGAGCGCGTCGAGCACGCTGGCGCGCCGCGTCATGCTGCCGGTGTGCCAGTGCTCGAGCTGGCGGCCGGTGATGAGCACCAACGGGTACTCGGCGTCGGGCCGCTCGTCGGCCGGGATGATGTCGGCCGGCACGAAACGCGCCTTGCCACCCTCGCGCGGGAAGTCCTCGACGAAGACGACCGGCTCGCCCGGGTCGCCCTCCTTCGTGCACGGGTAGGTGACGGCGTGCTCGCGCTCGAGCCGCTCCCAGGTGATGCCGGCGATGCTCGGCATCGTGTGCCTCATCTCGTCGAACACCTCGCTGACGTGGCCGTAGTTCCACGGCAGGCCGAGCCGCTTGCCGATCTCCTGGATGATCCACAGGTCCTGCCGCGCGTCGCCCGGCGGCGGCACGGCCTGGCGGCCCATCTGCACCAGGCGATCGGTGTTCGTGAAGGTGCCGGTCTTCTCTGGGAACGCGCCGGCGGGCAGGATGACGTCGGCCAGGTACGCCGTTTCGGTGAGGAAGATGTCCTGCACCACGAGGTGCTCGAGCGCTGCCAGCGCCTCGCGCGCGTGGTTCACGTCGGGGTCGGACATCGCCGGGTTCTCGCCCTGCACGTACATCCCGCGCACGGTGCCGGCCTTGATGGCGTGCATCACCTCCACCACGGTGAGGCCGGGCCTGGCGTCGAGCGTGCCGGGCGCGAGCTTCCATGCCTTCTCGAAGCGCTCGCGCGACTCGGGCCTGGAGACATGCTGGTAGTCCGGCAGCATCATCGGGATCAGCCCCGCGTCGCTCGCACCCTGCACGTTGTTCTGCCCGCGCAGCGGGTGCAGCCCGGTGCCGGGGCGGCCGATCTGGCCCGTCATCAGCGCCAGCGCGATCAGGCAGCGTGCGTTGTCGGTGCCGTGCACGTGCTGGCTGATGCCCATGCCCCACAGGATCATCGACGCCTTCGAGCGCGCGTACAGCCGCGCCACGTAGCGCAGCGTCTCGGCGTCGATGCCGCACAGCGGCGCCATCGCCTCGGGGCTGTAGGCGGCGACGTTGCGGCGCAGTTCCTCGTAGCCGATCGTGCGCTCGGCGATGAAGGCCTCGTCGACGAGCCCCTCGGTGACGATGACGTGCATCAGCGCGTTGAGCATCGCCACGTCGGTGTCGGGCTTGAACTGCAGGAAGCGGTGGGCCAGCCGCGACAGGTCCGAACGGCGCGGGTCCATCACGATGAGCTTCGTGCCGGCCTTCACCGCGTTCTTCATCCAGGTCGCGGCCACCGGGTGGTTCACCGTCGGGTTGGCGCCGATGAGGATGACGACCTCGGCCTTCGTCACGTCCATCACCGGGTTGCTCACGGCGCCCGAGCCGATGCCCTCGAGCAGCGCCACCACCGACGAGGCATGGCACAGCCGCGTGCAGTGATCGACGTTGTTGCTGCCGAACCCCGTGCGCACGAGCTTCTGGAAGAGGTAGGCCTCCTCGTTGCTGCCCTTCGCAGAGCCGAAGCCGGCCAATGCCTTGGCGCCATGCTCGTCGCGGATCGCCTTCAGCCGGCCGCCGGCGAAGTCGAGCGCCTCGTCCCACGTGGCCTCGCGGAACACGTCCATCAGGTGCCCGGGGTCCATGACGAAGTCGCCGGACTTCGGTGGCGCGTCCTTGCGGCGGATGAGTGGCTTCGTCAGCCGTTGCGGGTGGTGCGCATAGTCGAAGCCGTAGCGGCCCTTGACGCACAGGCGTCCATGGTTCGCCGGGCCGTCGCGGCCCTCGACGAAGAGGATCCTGTCGTCCTTGACGTGGTAGGTGAGCTGGCAGCCGACGCCGCAGTACGGGCACACCGAGGCCACCTGCCGGTCGGGCACCGACAGCGCCGCGTCGCGCGCCGGCATCAACGCGCCGGTGGGGCACGCCTGCACGCACTCGCCGCAGGCCACGCAGGTGGACGCGCCCATCGGGTCGTCCATGTCGAAGACGATCTTCGCCGCGTCGCCGCGGAACGCGAGGCCGATGACGTCGTTGACCTGCTCGTCGCGGCAGGCGCGCAGGCAGCGAGTGCACTGGATGCACGCGTCGAGCTTGACGGCGATGGCCGGGTGCGAGAGGTCCGCTGCCGGCTGCGCACGTGACGCGAAACGCGGCTTGCCGAGGCCGAGCTTCGCCGACCACTCGTCCACCTCGTTGTGGCGGGTGTACTCGGCTTCGGGCATGTCGGCCTGCAGCAGCTCGAGCACGAGCTTCTGCGACTTGCGCGCGCGTTCGCTGTCGCTGCGCACCTTCATGCCGGCCGTGGGCGCCCGGCAGCACGAGGGTGCAAGCACGCGCTCGCCCTCGATCTCCACCATGCAGGCGCGGCAGTTGCCCACCGCGTCGAGGCCGGGTTTGTAGCAAAGGTGCGGGATCGCGATGCCCTCGCGCTTCGCGGCCTCGAGGATCGGCTCGCCCTTGAGCGCCGTGACTTCGCGGCCGTCGAGGGTGAAGGTGATGGTTTCGCGCGCGGTCATTGCAGTGTCTCCACCGCGCCGGGAGCGACCCACGACCCATGGAACGCAGTC
>JAHCKS010000167.1 GCA_026125665.1 Rubrivivax sp. | reverse complement strand
CGGCGTGCGCACGTGGTCGTAGATGAATGCGTCGCTCATGAAGGCTCCTTCGCCGCGCCCGCGCCCGGCATGGGCAGCGTGCGCTTCGGATGCATGCCGTTCACGTGCCCCATGAACGGCGGGTGGATGCTGTAGCCGAGCAGCTGCTGCACGCGCTCCGGGTAGCTTGCCACGATCTCGGGCGGCACCGCGAGCAGCATGCTCTCCATCTGCCGCCCCCAGGCCACGCAATACTGCGGCGTGATGACGAGGCGCGAGCCCGCGCTGCGGTTGGCGCCGCCGCGATGCCACAACGTGCCCATCGTGATCATCAGCGAGCCGGCCGGCATCACCGCCGGCTCCAGCCCGGGATGATGCTCCTCCGGCGCGACGAAGCCCGGCATGAAGCTCTTCTCGAACGCCGCCCCCACCGGGACCTCGTCGCCCCAGCGGTGGCTGCCGGGGATGATCTCGGTGGCGCCGTTCTCGGCCGTGAACTCGTCGATCGGCCAGAAGACGCTGACGCCGTACGCCGGGCGCGGCCGCGGCACGTGATAGAAGCTGTCGTCGAAGTGCAGCGGCTGCACGGTCTCGCCCGGGTGCGTGTTGATCGCCAGGCAGGCCGAGAGCATGAAGTTCGGCCCGAGCACCGCCTCGCAGACATCGAGCACCAGCGGGTGCGCGGCGAGCTCGGCGAACACCGGGCTCTTGGCCAGCAGTGCGTAAACACGTTCGCTGCGGTAGCCCTCGAAGTCGTTGCGCCCGGGCAGCTCGTTCTGCAGCCAGGGAGCGAGCGCGGCGCGGATCGCCTGCACCTGCCCGGCCGGCAACAGCGACGGGATGATGAAGTAGCCGTCGGTGTGCAGACGGTCGAGCAGCGTCGGCAGCGGCGTCGCGGGATCGGCGTAGGTCAGCATCGGCACCTCCGTCACATCGACCGCGACGCCAGCTCCTTCATGATCTCGTTCGTGCCGCCGTAGATGCGCTGCACGCGCGCGTCGACGTAGAGCTCCGCGATCGGGTACTCCATCATGTAGCCGTAGCCGCCGAAGAGCTGCAGGCACTCGTCCATGACCCTGCACTGCTGTTCGCTGACCCAGGCCTTGGCGAGCGCGGCGCGGGCCGCGTCGAGCTCGCCCTTCAGGTGCGCGACCATGCACGCGTCGACGAAGGCCCGAGTCGCCAGCACGGTCGCCTGCACCTCGGCGAGCTTGAACTTCGTGTTCTGGAAGTCCCAGACGGTCTTGCCGAAGGCCTTGCGCTCCTTGGCGTACGCGAGCGTCTCGTCGAGCGCCCGCTCCATCGCGCCGATGCCGCTGACGGCGATGATCAGCCGCTCCTGGGGCAGCTCCTGCATCAGCTGGAAGAAGCCCTGCCCTTCCTTCATCCCGAGCAGGTTCTCCGCCGGCACGCGCACGTCGTCGAAGAACAGCTCGCTCGTGTCCTGCGCCTTCATGCCCACCTTGTCGAGGTGACGGCCGCGGCGGAAGCCCGGGGCGTGGTCGGTCTCCACGAACACGAGCGACATGCCCTTCGCACCCGAGCCCGCCTCGCCGGTGCGCGCCACGACGCAGACGAGGTTCGCGTTCTGCCCGTTCGTGATGAAGGTCTTGGCGCCGTTGAGGACGTAGTGATCGCCGTCGCGCCGCGCCGTCGTGCGCACGCCCTGAAGGTCGCTGCCCGTGCCCGGCTCGGTCATCGCGATGGCGCTGATCAGCTCGGCCGTGCACATCCTCGGCAGCCAGCGGCGCTTCTGCTCCTCGGTGCCGTGGTGCAGGATGTACGGCGCGACGATGGCCGAGTGCAGCCCGCCGCCCCAGCCGCTCATGTTGGCGCGCGCCTGCTCGAGCAGGATCACCGCCTCGTGGCCGAAGTCGCCGCCGCCGCCGCCGTACTCGGCGGGCACGGAGACGCACAGGAGGCCGTTCGCCGCCGCCTCGCGCCACACCTCGGGCGGCATCTTGCCGAGCTCGCGGAACTCGGCCGCGCGCGGCGTCCACTTCGCCCCGATGTAGCGCGCCACCGACTCGCGGAGCATCGCGTGCTCCTCGGTCATCCACGGCGACGGGAAGGTCGGCAGGCTCATCGCTTCAGCGGGTTCGTTCGAGCTGCGTGCGCACCTCGTCGTTGATGAGGCGCAGCTCGGCGAGCGAGGCATCGATGTGCGCACGCTTCTGCTCGAGCTCGGCGATCGCGGCGTCGGTCTTGCCGAGCACCCACTTCAGCTGCTGCACGCGGCCTTCGCCGTGCGCGCCGTAGAGATCGAGGTAGTGCTTGATGTCCGCCAGGCTCGCGCCGATGGCCTTGCTGCGCAGGATCAGCGCCAGCCGGGCGCGGTCGCGCCGCGTGTAGACGCGCGTGCCGTTCACGCGCCGCGGGGCGAGCAGCTTCTTGTCCTCGTAGAAGCGGATCGTGCGCAGCGTGATGCCGAACTCGCGGCACAGCTCGGTGATGCCGAACAGCTCGCCGGCGTCGCCGTCGCGGTGCGAGGCGATCACGTCGCGCGGCGTCGCGGGCACGCGCTTCGTCGCCGCCCCGGGCGCCGCGGCGCCGGCCTTGCGCGACACGCGCTGCAGCATGCGACCTGCCCCTGCGCCGCGGGACTCGGGCCTCAGACGACGCGCTGCAGCTTCAGCGCCACGCCCATGTCGCCCGCCACCTTGAACTTGCCCATCATGAAGCCGGTCGTCGGGTCGAGCTCGCCGGCCATCAGCGCGGCCAGGTTCTCGCGCGTGATGGCGATCGTGCAGTCGGTCTCGCGGTCGGTGTTGTCCACGGTGTTGGGCACGCTCGCACCGTCGATGACGACGACGCCGTCGTCGCCGCAGTCGAACTTCAGCGTGGCGTTCAGGCCGCTCGAATCGCCGACCTTGGCGCGCAGCGCGCTCGTGATGGCCTGCATGTCCATGAAAGGGAGCCCCGGCATGTCCTCGGATGCGGCGATGCTAGCGGCGATGCATGCCGCGCAGGCCCTCGTAATCCCCTAGATGTCATGGAGTTGACGTTAACGTCACCGGGCGTTCCAATCCCCGGGTGAGCGCGCCATCCCGCCCCGCCGCCGGCTACCGCAGCGTCTTCCGCCCCGGCCTCTTCGCCGGCCAGGTGCACTGGGTCACCGGCGGCGGCAGCGGCATCGGCCGCTGCGTCGCGCACGAGCTGGCGTCGCTCGGCGCCACCGTCGTCGTCAGCGGCCGCAAGGCCGACAAGCTCGAGCGCGTGGCCGCCGAGATCGCCGAGGACGGCGGCCGTTGCGCCACCATCGCCTTCGACATCCGCGACGAGGACGCCGTGAAAACCGGCGTGGCCAAGGTGCTGGCCGAGCACGGCCCGGTGGCCGGCCTCGTCAACAACGCCGGCGGGCAGTTCCCCTCGCCGCTCGCGGCCATCGGCAAGAAGGGCTTCGAGGCCGTCGTGGCCAACAACCTCACCGGCGGCTTCCTGATGATGCGCGAGCTCTTCACGCAGTGCATGGAAACGCACGGCGGCGCCATCGTCAACATGACGGCCGACTTCCGCAACGGCATGCCCGGCATGGGCCACAGCGGCGCGGCGCGCGCCGGCATGAGCAACCTGACGAAGACCGCCGCCTTCGAGTGGGCGCACGCCGGCGTGCGCGTGAACGCCGTGGCGCCGGGCTGGATCGCCTCCAGCGGCATGGACACCTACGGCCCGGCGATGCAGCCGCTCTTGAAGAAGCTGAAGAGCGCCGTGCCGCTGAAGCGCGTGGGGCTCGAAGCCGAGGTGAGCGGCGTCATCTGCTTCCTGCTGTCGCCGGCAGCAGCCTTCGTCAGCGGCATCACGGTGCCCATCGACGGCGCGGCCTCGCTCGGCAGCGCCATCTTCCCGCTGCCCGAAGCTTCGCGCTCGGCGCCGTTCGACGGCTTCCACCGCGCCGTCGTGCCCGAGGTGTTCAAGGGATGACGGCGCGGCCGCCACCGCTGGCCAGCGCGGTGAACACCGCGTCGGCCGCCTTCCAGGCGAACGCCGCGCGCATGCACGAGCGCCTGGCCGAGGTGAGGCGGCTCGAGGCGATGGTGATCGCCGAGTCGGCCAGCAAGGCCAGGCGTTTCGAGGAACGCGGCCAGCTGCTGCCGCGCGAGCGCGTGGCGCGCCTCATCGACCGCGGCAGCGACTTCCTCGAGCTCTCGCCCCTCGCGGGCCTGGGCATGCACGACGACGACGGCAAGAAGAGCGTGCTCGGTGGCGGCAGCATCGTCGGCATCGGCGTCGTGGCGGCCAAGCGCGTGCTCGTCTCGGCCAGCGACAGTGCCGTCAAGGGCGGCACCGTGGCGCCGATGGGGCTGAAGAAGGCGCTGCGCGCGCAGGAACTGGCGCGCGAGAACAAGCTGCCGCTGATCGCGCTGGTGGAAAGCGGCGGCGCCAACCTGATGTACCAGGCCGAGATCTTCGTCGACGGCGGCCGCACCTTCGCCAACCAGGCGCGGCTGTCGGCGGCCGGCATCCCGCAGATCGCCGTCGTGCACGGCGCCTCCACCGCCGGCGGCGCCTACCTGCCGGGGCTTTCCGACTACGTCGTGCTCGTGCGCAACCGCAGCAGCATCTACCTCGCCGGCCCGCCGCTCGTGAAGGCGGCCATCGGCGAGGACGCCAGCGAGGAAGAGCTCGGCGGCGCCGAGACACACGCGTCGATCACCGGCCTCGGCGAGTACCTCACCGAGAACGACGCGCACGCGATTGCCGTGGCACGCGACCTCGTCGACAAGCTGCCGTGGGACACGGTGGCCGAACGCCCCGCGGCGCCCGAACCGCTGTACCCCGCCGAAGAGCTGATGGGCATCGTGCCCGCCGACGACCGCGAGCCCTACGACGTGCGCGAGGTGATCGCGCGGCTGGTGGACGGCAGCGACTTCCTCGAGTTCAAGGCCGCCTACGCCGGCGACACGATCTGCGGCCACGCGCGCATCGAAGGGCATGCGGTGGGCCTCGTCGGCAACAACGGCCCCATCCAGCCCCAGGGCAGCACGAAGGCGGCGCAGTTCATCCAACTGTGCGACCAGGCCGGCACGCCGCTCGTCTTCCTGCAGAACACCACCGGCTACATGGTCGGCCGCGCCGCCGAGCAGGCCGGCGCCATCAAGCACGGCAGCAAGATGATCCAGGCGGTGGCCAACGCACGCGTGCCGAAGTTCACCGTGGTGCTCGGCGGCAGCTTCGGCGCGGGCAACTACGGCATGTGCGGGCGCGGCTTCGACCCGCGTTTCATCTTCGCCTGGCCAACGGCCCGCACCGCCGTGATGGGCGGCGCGCAGGCCGCGCAGGTGATGTACATCGTCAACCGCAACAAGCTCGCGAAGATGGGCCAGCCGGCCAACGACGAGGCGCTGGCCGCGATGAGCGACGCGCTGCGCCGCCGGCTCGACGCCGAGAGCACCGCCCTCTTCGGCACCGCGCGCTTGTGGGACGACGGCATCATCGACCCGCGCGACACGCGCCGCATCCTGGGCCTGTGCCTGACCCTCGCCGCCGAAGCGGCCGCGCGCACGCTGCGCGCCAACACCTTCGGCATCGCCCGCCTCTGAGCACCACGCCACCGACCCCGGAGACACGACCATGCTGTTCACCGCCGAACACCGCCAGATCGAGGACACGGTGACCAGGTTCGTCGAGAAGGAGGTCAACCCCTTCGTGCCCGACTGGGAGCGCGCGCAGGAGTTCCCGAGCCACGAGGTGTTCAAGAAGCTCGGCAACCTCGGCCTGCTCGGCCTGAAGTACCCCGAGGAATACGGCGGCGCCGGGCTCGACTTCTCCTACAGCCTCGTGATGGCGGAGGCGCTGGGCACCTGCGCCTGCGGCGGCGTGCCGATGGCCATCGGCGTGCAGACCGACATGGCCACGCCGGCCCTCGCCCGGTTCGGCAGCGACGAGCTGCGCAAGGAATACCTCGTGCCGAGCATCGCCGGCGACTACGTCGCGTGCCTCGGCGTCAGCGAGCCGGGCGGCGGCAGCGACGTCGCCGCGGTCAAGACGAGCGCGAAACACGACGGCGGCGACTACCTCATCAACGGCACGAAGATGTGGATCACCAACGGCCTGAAGGCGGATTGGTGCTGCCTGCTCGCCAACACCAGCGACGGCCCGGCGCACAAGAACAAGAGCCTCATCGTCGTGCCGATGGACGCCAAGGGCATCACGAAGCAGAAGATCCACAAGATCGGCATGCACAGCTCCGACACCGCGCAGCTCTTCTTCGACAACGTGCGCGTGCCGCGCCGCAACCTCATCGGCCAGGAGGGCCTGGGCTTCACCTTCCAGATGATGCAGTTCCAGGAAGAGCGCCTGTGGGGCGCCGCCGCCGGGCTGAAGAGCATGGACCGGCTTATCGACCTCACCATCGACTACACGCGCCAGCGCCACGCCTTCGGCAAGCCGATCCTCGACAACCAGGTGGTGCACTTCCGCCTCGCCGAGCTGCGCACCGAGGTCGAGGCGCTGCGCGCGCTGACCTACCGCGCCGTGGAGATGTACGTCAGCGGCAAGGACGTGACCAGGCTCGCCAGCATGGCCAAGCTGAAGGCCGGCCGCCTGCAGCGCGAGGTGGCCGACGCCTGCCTGCAGTACTGGGGCGGCATGGGCTTCACCGCCGACAACCCGCTGTCGCAGGCCTACCGCGACGGCCGGCTCACCAGCATCGGCGGCGGCGCCGACGAGATCATGCTCGGCATCATCTGCAAGCTCGAAGGCACGCTGCCGAAGGGCGCGCATTGAACCGGTGGCCGCGATGAGCGTCGAGCTCGCCGAGTTCACCACCCTGGCGCTCAGGCGCGAGGGCCCGGTACTGCACGTCACGCTGAACCGCCCAGAGGTGCGCAACGCGATGTCGATGCGCATGGTGCGCGAGCTGCGCGCCGCGCTCGCGCAGGCCGAGATGGACGGGCACACGCGCGTCCTCGTGCTGCGCGGCGCCGGCGGCCACTTCTGCGCCGGCGGCGACGTCAAGGACATGGCCTCTGCGCGGCAGCAGCTGGAAGTGGACCCGGACGCGCTCGTGGAGACCAACGCCGCCTTCGGCGAGCTGTGCGTGGCCTTCGCCAACACGGGCCTGGCGGTCATCGCCGTGCTGCAGGGCACGGTGATGGGCGGCGGCTTTGGCCTCGCCTGCGTCAGCGACGTCGCGATCGCCGACGAGAGTGTCGTCTTCCGCCTGCCCGAAACGGGCCTCGGCCTGCTGCCGGCGCAGGTGGGGCCGTTCCTCGTCGAGCGCATCGGCTACGCCGAAACGAAGCGACTGGCCGTCACCGGCGCCAAGGTCGAGTCGCAGGAGGCGCTGCGGCTGCGCCTGGTGCACGAGGTGCACGACGAGACGGCGCTCGACTGGGCCGTCGGCCGCGTCGTGCAGCAGGTCCTCGCCTGCGCGCCCGGCGCGCTGGCGGCGACGAAGGCCCTGCTCGCGAAGGCGCGCTTCACGCCGCCGGCGGCGCTGGTGCCCGAGGCGGCGCGGCTCTTCTCGCAGGCCGTGCTCGGGCCCGAAGGCATCGAGGGCACGAGCGC
The DNA here is from genome assembly GCA_026125665.1 of Rubrivivax sp. Taxonomy (GTDB): domain Bacteria; phylum Pseudomonadota; class Gammaproteobacteria; order Burkholderiales; family Burkholderiaceae_C; genus Rubrivivax. Next base: position 1,520 of record JAHCKS010000167.1, on the reverse strand, counting down.
CTTCGTGCAGAAGCGCAAGGCGAGCTGGGTGCCGGCGGACGAGCCCCCGGCGGCGGGCGAGCGGCCGTGAGCTTCCGCAAGGTCCTGATTGCGAACCGCGGCGAGATCGCCTGCCGTGTCATGCGCACGGCGCACAGGCTGGGCTATCGCACCGTGGCCGTGTTCAGCGACGCCGACGCGCGCGCGCCGCACGTCGCGATGGCCGACGAGGCGGTGCGCATCGGCCCGCCGCCGGCCGCGCAGTCGTACCTGGACATCGGCGCGCTGCTCGACGCCGCGCGCCGCACCGGCGCCGACGCCGTGCACCCGGGCTACGGCTTCCTCAGCGAGCGCGCCGACTTCGCGCGCGCCTGCGCCGACGCGGGGCTCGTCTTCATCGGCCCGCCGGCCGAAGCGATCGCGGCAATGGGCGACAAGGCGGCGGCGAAGCGCCGCATGCGCGAGGCCGGCGTGCCCTGCGCACCCGGCTACCTGGGAGAAGACCAGAGCGACGAGCGCCTCGCCGCCGAGGCGCTGAAGCTCGGCGGCCCGCTGCTCGTCAAGGCGGTGGCCGGCGGCGGGGGGCGGGGCATGCGCCTCGTGCGCGACGTCGGCGATGCCGCCGCCCTGCACGAGGCCATCGCCGGCGCGCGCCGCGAGGCGCAAAGCGCCTTCGGCGACGGCGCGCTGATGCTCGAGCGCCTGGTCGAGAACGGCCGCCACATCGAGATCCAGGTCTTCGCCGACGCGCACGGCCACGCCGTGCACCTCGGCGAACGCGACTGCACGGCGCAGCGCCGGCGGCAGAAGGTCATCGAGGAGGCGCCGTCGCCCGTGGTGAGCCCGGCGATGCGCGAGGCGATGGGCCGCGACGCCGTGGCCGCGGCGCTGGCCGTCGGCTACCGCGGTGCCGGCACGGTCGAGTTCATCGTCGACGCGCAGCTGAAGCACCACTTCCTCGAGATGAACACGCGGCTGCAGGTGGAGCACCCGGTCACCGAGTGCCTCACCGGCTTCGACCTCGTCGAGTGGCAGCTGCGCATCGCCGCCGGCGAGCCGCTGACGAACCTCGTGCCGCGACTGCAGGAGGACATCCGCTTCAGCGGCCACGCCATCGAAGCGCGCCTCGTCGCCGAGGACCCCTACGACGGCTGGAGGCCGCAGACCGGCCGCATCGACGGCTGGGCGCCCGAGGCGGCGGCCGCCTGCGGCGTGCGCATCGACCACGGCATTGCCGCCGGCGGCGAGGTCACGCCCTTCTACGACGCGATGGTGGCGAAGTTCATCGCGCACGGCCGCGACCGCGCCGACGCCATCCGCCGGCTGACGCGCGCGCTCGAGGAGGTGCCGCTCTTCGGCCCGGTGAACAACGGCCGCTTCCTGCGCGACCTGGTGAAGCACCCGCGCTTCGCCGGCGCGGCGATGACGACGACGCTGCTCGACGAGTGGCAGGCCGGCGGCACCCGCGACGGCGATGGCGATGCGGGCCACGCGGCCACTGGCGAGCCGCTGCTGCATCGCCCCGCGCCGCCGCCCGAGGC
>JAHCKS010000166.1 GCA_026125665.1 Rubrivivax sp. | reverse complement strand
CCGTTCAGGTTCAGCGTGGCGATCACCGAGTACTCGGCCGGGCGCAGCAGGATCTGCTGCAGGAAGGCGTCGGCGATCGAGTCCTTGACGACGATGTCCCTGCCCGTCTTCGGGTTCCTGAACTTGCACCACGGGCCGCCGTCGATGAGCTGGGCGCCGAACTCGCGCTGCGCCAGCGCGTAGCCCCAGTCGCGGAAGCCGCCCTCGGTGAACTTCATGATGTTGCCCTTGTGCACGAGCGTCACGCTGGGCTTGTCGTTGTCGATGGCGTACTGGAAGGCCTTGCGCACGAGGCGCTCGGTGCCCTCGATGGACACCGGCTTGATGCCGATGCCGCTGGTCTCGGGGAAGCGGATCTTCTTGACGCCCATCTCCTTGATCAGGAAGTCGATCAGCTTCTTCGCCTTGTCGCTTTTCGCCTCGTACTCGATGCCGGCGTAGATGTCCTCGCTGTTCTCGCGGAAGATCACCATGTCGACCTTCTCGGGCTCCTTCAGCGGGCTGGGCACGCCCTTGAAGTAGCGCACCGGGCGCAGGCAGACGTAGAGGTCGAGCTCCTGGCGCAGCGCCACGTTCAGGCTGCGGATGCCGCCACCCACCGGCGTGGTGAGCGGCCCCTTGATCGAGACGACGTAGTCGCGCACCACCTGCAGCGTCTCTTCGGGCAGCCAGACGTCGGGGCCGTAGACCTTGGTGCTCTTCTCGCCGGCGTACACCTCCATCCAGTGGATCTTCTTCCTGCCGCCGTAGCTCCTGGCCACCGCGGCGTCGACCACCTTGATCATCACCGGCGTGATGTCCAGGCCCGTGCCGTCGCCCTCGATATACGGAATGATCGGCTGGTCGGGCACGTTGAGCGAGAAGTCCTTGTTGACGGTGATCTTCTGGCCCGCGGCGGGCACCTTGATGTGCTGGTACATGGAAGCGGTTCTCCTCGCCTTGGGGCGCTGCTGGTGCAACCGGCAATTCTAGGGCAGGGCCTGTCGGCGGCCTGACGTGCGCGGCCTGCGCCAAGCGCCCGGCGCAGGCCGCCGGCGCCGTGTCGGCACCTCGTGCCGGCTAGAACAACGTCGCGCAGAACTCGGCCACGCGGTGCCAGATGCCCGACGTGAGCGCCCAGCCCGACATCGCCGCCATCAGCGCACCGGCGGCGCGCAGCGCCCACTGTTCCGCCCGCCCCGTGCCGGCACGCCCGAGGCGGCTCCACAGCGCCGGCGCGAACAGCAGCCCGAGCGAAGACGCCGCGGCGAAGGCGGCCATGGCCAGTGCGCCGCCGGCGGCCGTGCTGGCCAGCGCGGCCACGAGCAGCGCCGACTGCAGCAGCCCGCACGGCCACGCGAACCACCGCGCGCCGGCGACGCCGGCGCGGACCGTTGCGCCGCCCGGGGGTCGTGCTGCCGAGGCGGGGGCGCTCATCGGCTGCCAGCCGGCACCGGCCATCGAGGGCTGCAGCATCGCCGGCTGCACCCCGCCGGCCACGGCCGCGGGCGCCAGCGCGCCGCGCCGCCCGAACCGGGCCAGGAACGCCGGCTGCCGACCCCGCCACAACAGCCACAGGCCGAGCGCGAGGAAGCCCGCGTGCACCACCACCCACAGCGGGCGCAGTGCGGGCGCCAGCGCGGCCAGCACGCCGAGCGTGCCCACGCCCGCGGCAGCCACGGCACCGGCCGCGGCATAGCCGGCAATGCGCGCGAGATGGAAGGCCACCTGCGCGCCGGCCCCGCCGTCACGCCCGACCAGCGCCGCGCAGGGCGCCGCGCACATGGCCGTGCAGTGCGGCGCCCCGGCCAGGCCGAGCATGAAGGTACTGGCGACGATCGCGGCTTCCATCGGGTCTTCTCGGGCGGCGGCGCGCCGGCCGGCGCGCCATGGCCTCACCGCCGCGCGGCTCAGATGATGCGCGAAAAGCGCTCGCGCACCTGGTCGGCCTGCAGGTGGCGGTCGAACACCATCGCCACGGCGCGCACGAAGTACCAGCCGAGCGCCGTGACCTGGATCGCCTCGTCGGTGAGCTGCACGAGCCCCAGGTCCTGCAGCTCGCGCAGCCGCGCCAGCTCGGGCGCGAAAGTCTCGCGCATGTGCACGAGGTGTGCCAGCTCGATCGACTCGAACTCCACGCGGCCCTGGCACATCAGGGCCATGATGACGGCGCGCCGGACGAGGTCGTCGCGGGTCAGCGCCAGCCCGCGCACGACCGGGAACTCGCGTTGCGCCAGCGCGTCGTGGTACTCCTGCAGCGTCTTGGCGTTCTGGCTGTAGGTGGCGCCGACGCGGCCGATGGCCGAGACGCCCAGGCCGAGCAGGTCGCAGTCGGGCTGCGTGCTGTAGCCCTGGAAGTTGCGGTGCAGCCGCCCCTGCCGCTTGGCCACCGCGAGCGCGTCGTCGGGCAGCGCGAAGTGGTCCATGCCGATGTACACGTAGCCGTGCGCCAGGAAGCCGGCGATCGCGCCTTGCAGCATGCGGATGCGCGCTTCGGGCGGCGGCAGGTCGGCCGTGGCAATGCGCCGCTGCGGCTTGAAGCGCTGCGGCAGGTGGGCGTAGGCGTACAGCGCGATGCGGTCGGGCCGCAGCTGCGCCACCTGCACCAGCGTGCGCGCGAACGACTCCGGTGTCTGCCGCGGCAGCCCGTAGATGAGGTCGGCGTTGACGGAGGCGAAAGGCAGCGTGCGCGCCTCGTCCATCAGCTCGCGCACCATCTCGAACGGTTGCACGCGGTGCACGGCACGCTGCACGTCGGGATCGAAGTCCTGCACGCCGAAGCTGATGCGATTGAAGCCGAGCGCGGCGAGGTGGCGCAGGCGCTCGCGGCTGGCCGTGCGCGGGTCGACCTCGATGCCGACCTCGGCCGCCGGCGCGATGCGGAAGGCGCCGCGCAGCAGCTCCATCAGCTCGGCCAGCTCGGCATCGGAAAGGAAGGTCGGCGAGCCGCCGCCCAGGTGCACCTGCGACACCGGCTGCCCGCTGCCGAGCTCGGCCACGTGCAGCTCGACCTCGCGGCGGAGGTCGTCGAGATAGCTGCGCGCGCGCTCGTGGTGCTTCGTGATGACCTTGTTGCACGCGCAGTAGTAGCACAGCTGCTCGCAGAACGGCACGTGCACGTAGATCGACAGCGGCGGCGCGCCGCCCACGACAGCCCCTTCGGCACGCTGGCGCAGCGCCTGCCGGTACTGCGCCGGGCCGAAGGCCTCGACGAAGCGGTCGGCCGTCGGGTAGGAGGTGTAGCGCGGGCCGGGCGTGTCCAGGCGCCGCAGCATCTCGTCGGTCAGCACCACCGGTTCCTGCGCCAGCACGGGATTCAGCATGATGCGCACTGTGCCGGCCCGATGCTGGCAGCAGCTTGACCGACCTCAAGGGCACCGCACGGGGTGCCGCATGGTCTGCGGCCTGCGGTCGGGCTGCGGCCCGAAACCCCTGCCAGCGGGCCGTCATCGGCGCCCCCGCCGCATGGGCGATACTTCGGCGTCACCGCCCGCCGTCGAAGCTCGCCCATGTCCGTGACCGCCGCCGCCGCCCTCCGCATCGAGCCGTTCAAGGTCGCCTGCTCGAGCTGCAACCTGCGCGAGCTGTGCCTGCCGGTGGGCATGTCCGGCGCGCAGCTCGACCGGCTGGACGAGCTCGTCGCGCTGCGCCGCTCGGTCCCGCGTGGTGAGCCGCTGTTCCGCGCCGGCGACGTGTTCCAGTCGCTGTATGCCGTGCGCACGGGGTTCTTCAAGACCTGCGTGGCCAGCGAGGACGGCCGCGAGCAGGTCACCGGCTTCCAGATGGCCGGCGAGGTGCTGGGCCTGGACGGCATCGGCACCGAGCGCCACACCTGCGACGCCGTGGCGCTGGAGGACTCGCAGGTCTGCGCCATGCCCTTCCACCAGCTCGAGGACCTGACCCGCGAGCTGCCCGACCTGCAGCGGCACTTCCACAAGATCATGAGCCGCGAGATCGTGCGCGAGCACGGCGTCATGCTGCTGCTGGGCAGCATGCGCGCCGAGGAGCGGCTGGCGGCGTTCCTGCTGAACCTGACGCAACGGCTGCGCGCGCGCGGCTTCTCGGCCACGTCGCTGGTGCTGCGCATGACGCGCGAGGAGATCGGCAGCTACCTCGGCCTGAAGCTGGAGACGGTGAGCCGGGCCTTCAGCAAGTTCCAGGACGACGGCGTGCTCGAGGTCAAGCAGCGGGCCATCACGGTGCTCGAGCCCGAGCGGCTGCAGCAACTGGTGGGCCAGGCCCGCTGCTGAGGGCCGGGCCTTGCCGGCCGGTGTCAGGCGGCCGGACCTTCGCGCCCGGCCCGGTTGATCTCCTCGGCGCTGCAGGCGAGCTTCAGCGCCGCGAGGCAGGCCGCGGCCACGAGCGCCCAGAAGACGAAGAAGGCGATCGAGTAGACGGCGGTGGCCGAGAGCTCGAGCTCGCCGCCGCCCAGCCCGTGCAGCGAAGCCGGCTCGACGAACGCGAACACGAACATCTCGATCACCCCGGCCACGACGAAGGCCGGCCAGGCCACGATGCCCAGGCGGCGGGCCAGCGCGTTCACGGCCGGGCTCCTGCTTTCAGCACGACGCCGCGCACGCCGGTCCTCAGCGCGGCTCGCGCGGCGGCACCGGGTTGGCCGCATGGTTGCGCGCCGTCACCGCCGGCACTTCGGCGCCGTGCGCCTGCGGCTGCGGCTTGAGCACGGGGTCGGGGTGCTTCAGCGCCAGCGCCAGCGTCACGAACGACGCCGCCACCACGACGAGCGGCCCGCCGATGACGAGCCAGACCATGCGCACGCGCCACCATGGCAGCGTGGGCAGGACCTCTTGTCGGCGCTGGTTCATGGCAACTCCTCTCGACAGGCTGTCGTGCGGCTAGCGCGGCACGATGAAGGTGGACTTCTCGCTCTGCGGCCGGCCGACCGCCGGCGCGCCGGTGGCTGCCGCATCGGCCGCCGGCTGCAGGCGCTCGACCGTGAACTCGATGCGGTGCGAGCCGGGGCCCGCGGCGCTGGCCACCTCGGGGGGCACGCGCACCGCCACCGGCACCCAGCGCGCACCCGCGGGCTCCACCCGCACCGGCGGCATCGCCACCACGGCCATGCGCGGCAGGCCGGCCACACCGATGCGGAAGCGCTGCGCCTGCTCGGTGGCGTTCATGATCTGCAGCCGGTAGACGTTCTCGATGTAGCCGTCGTCGACCAGGCGCGCCAGCGTGCCGCGGTCGCGCACCACGTCCACCTTGAACGGCGAGCGCAACGCGATGGCCAGGCCGAGCCCGAGCACGATGACGCCGAGGATGGCCGTGTAGACGAGCACGCGCGGGCGCAGCACGCGCCGCCACTCCTGGCCGCGGCTCAGGTGGCGCTGCATGCCGTTGAGCGTGTCGTAGCGCACCAGGCCGCGCGGGTACTGCATCTTGTCCATCACGCCGTTGCACACGTCCACGCAGGCGGCACAGCCGATGCACTCGTACTGCAGGCCGTTGCGGATGTCGATGCCGGTGGGGCACACCTGCACGCACAGCTCGCAGTCGATGCAGTGGCCGAGGTTGGCGGCCTTCAGGTCGGTCTTGCGACCCCTCTCGCGATTCCTGCCACGCGGCTCGCCGCGTTCGGCGTCGTAGCTGATGACGAGCGTGTCGCGGTCGAACATCGCGCTCTGGAAGCGCGCGTAGGGGCACATGTACTTGCACACCTGCTCGCGCAGGAAGCCGGCGTTGCCGTACGTGGCCAGCCCGTAGAAGAGGATCCAGAATGTCTCCCACGGGCCGAGGCCGAACGAGAGCACCGAGGACCCGAGCGTGCGGATCGGCGTGAAGTAGCCGACGAACGTGAAGCCGGTCCACAGCCCCATCGCCACCCACGCGAGCTGCTTGCCGCCCTTGCGCACCAGCTTCTGGAGCGACCACGGCGCCGCGTCGAGCTTCATGCGCGCCATGCGGTCGCCCTCGAAGCGCCGCTCGACCCACATGAAGAGCTCGGTGTAGACGGTCTGCGGGCAGGCGTAGCCGCACCACAGGCGCCCGGCCACCGCCGTGAACAGGAACAGCGAGTACGCCGAGACGATGAGCAGGCCCGTCAGGTAGATGAAGTCCTGCGGGTAGAGCACGAGGCCGAAGATGTAGAAGCGCCGCGCCCCGAGGTCGAACAGCACCGCCTGGCGCGCGTTCCACTCCAGCCACGGCAGGCCGTAGAAGAGGAGCTGCGTCGCCCACACCAGGGCCCAGCGCCAGGCGGCGAACCAGCCCGACACGGCGCGTGGGTGGATCTTCTTCTGCTTCTGGTACAGCGAGACGACCTGCTCGCGCACGTCGTCGCCGTTGCCGCCGACGGGCACGGCGGCGCCTGCGGGCGCGCCTGCCGGCACGGCGGCGCCGGGCAGCGCACGTTCGGTCGTTTCGGTGTTCACGTCGATGCGCGCCCTGCCCGGCCGGTGCTCAGTTGCTCGCCACCTTCGTCTGGCGCGACAGGCCCCAGGTGTAGGCCGCCAGCACGTGCACCTGCTCGGGCGTCAGCAGCTTGCCCTGCGGCGGCATGACGCCGGCGCGGCCCTGCGTGATGGCCTCGACGATCGCCTGCTCGCCCCAGCCGTACAGCCACACCTTGTCGGTGAGGTTGGGCGCACCCAGCACCTTGTTGCCCTTGCCTTCGGGCCCGTGGCATGCGGCGCAGGTGGCGAACTTGGCCTTGCCGAGCTGCGCGGCCACCGAGTTGTGCGGGCTGCCCGAGAGGCTGAGCACGTAGTGCGCGACGTTGCGCACGTCCTCGGCGCTGCCCACCGCGGCGGCCATCGGCGGCATGTTGCCGCTGCGGCCGTTCAGGATGACGGCCTTGATCTGCTCGGCCGTCTCGGTGGCCAGGCGCGACTCGGCCGGCAGCGTCAGGTTCGGGAAGCCCTTGCTGCCGCGGGCGTCCGAGCCGTGGCACTGGGCGCAGGTGTTGAGGTACAGGCGTTCGCCGATGGCCATCGCCTGCGGGTCGTTCACCAGCTGCTCGGCCGTCATGTCCTTGTACTTCGCGTACACCGGCGCCAGCGCCGCGGCGGCGCGGGCCTGCTCGGCCACGTACTGGTTCTGGCTCGTCCACTTCAGCGTGCCGCCGTACGTGCCCAGGCCGGGGTAGAAGGCCAGGTACACGGCCGAGAACACCACCGTGATGACGAACAGCCACATCCACCAGCGCGGCAGCGGGTTGTTGAGCTCCCGCAGGTCCTCGTCCCAGACGTGGCCGGTGGTGTTGTCGTCGGCCATCACCCTTCGCCGGCTGGCGATCAGCAGCAGCACGATGCACAGCACGAGCCCGACGACCGTGCTCGCGGCGACGAACAGGCCCCAGCCGTTGTTGACGAAGTCACTCACGCGTTTCTCCTCGTGGGCGCTGCGGCCCGTGCCGCGGCTCCCTCCTGACCGGCGGACGCCAGGGGCGAACCGGCTTCATCCGCGAACGGCAGTGCCGCCGCGGCCTCGTGTTCGTTGCGGCGGCGCCGGCTCCAGGTGTGCAGCACCAGCGCCACGAAGAGCACCAGGCTGGCCACCGTCACGGCGACGCGGATGTCGTTCAGGTCCATCGCTTCACCTTTCGTCTTGTGTCGTGGCGGGCCCGGCTCACTTGCGCGCCGTGCCCAGCACCTGCAGGTAGGCCACGAGCGCGTCGAGCTCGGTGCGGCTCTTCACCTCCTCTGCCGCCTTGGCCACCTCGTCGTCGCTGTACGGCACGCCGAGCCGGCGCAGCGCCTTCATGCGCGGCGCCACGCTGGCCGGGTCGACGTTGGCGCTGGCCAGCCACGGATAGGCCGGCATGTTCGACTCGGGCACGAGGTCGCGCGGGTTGATCAGGTGCACGCGGTGCCACTCGTCGCTGTAGCGGCCGCCCACGCGGTGCAGGTCGGGGCCGGTGCGCTTGCTGCCCCACTGGAACGGATGGTCGTAGACGAACTCGCCGGCCACCGACAGCGACCCGTAGCGCAGCGCCTCGGCGCGGAAAGGCCGCACCATCTGCGAGTGGCAGTTGTAGCAGCCCTCGCGCACGTAGACGTCGCGGCCCACCAGCTGCAGTGCGGTGTAGGGCTTGAGCCCTTCCACCGGCTGCGTTGTCGAGCGCTGGAAGAACAGCGGGACGATCTCGACGATGCCGCCCACCGCCACGGCGAGCAGGATCAGCACGATCATCAGGAAGTTGCTGGTCTCGATCTTCTCGTGACCGCCGGCCTCTCGACCGATCTGACCGGTGTGTTGCGCAGCCATCTCTTGTTGCTCCTCTTGCGCCGTGCGCTCAGGCGTGCGCCGCGGCGACACGCGGGATCGGCGCGGCCGCCGCGCTGCTGCCCTTGACCGTCATCACCACGTTCCAGGCCATGACCAGCATGCCGCCCAGGTAGAGCAGGCCACCCAGCAGGCGGATGACGTAGTACGGGAAGGTCGCCTTCACGCTCTCGACGAAGGTGTAGACGAGCGTGCCGTCGGCGTTGACGGCACGCCACATCAGGCCCTGCATGACGCCGGCGATCCACATCGCGGCGATGTAGAGCACGATGCCGATGGTGGCGACCCAGAAGTGCAGCTCGATCGCCTTGACGCTGTGCATGCTCTTGCGGCCGTACAGGCGCGGGATCAGGTGGTAGAGGCAGCCCATGCTGATGAGGCCCACCCAGCCGAGCGCGCCGCTGTGCACGTGGCCGACCGTCCAGTCCGTGTAGTGGCTGAGCGCGTTGACGGTCTTGATCGACATCATCGGCCCCTCGAACGTGCTCATGCCGTAGAACGACAGGCTGACGATGAGGAACTTCAGGATCGGGTCGTCGCGCAGCTTGTGCCACGCGCCGGAGAGGGTCATGATGCCGTTGATCATGCCGCCCCAGCTCGGCGCGAGCAGGACCAGCGAGAACAGCATGCCGATCGACTGCGCCCAGTCGGGCAGCGCGGTGTAGTGCAGGTGGTGCGGGCCCGCCCACATGTACGTGAAGATCAGCGCCCAGAAGTGCACGATCGACAGCCGGTAGCTGTACACGGGCCGCTCGGCCTGCTTCGGGATGTAGTAGTACATCATCCCCAGGAAGCCCGC
>JAHCKS010000165.1 GCA_026125665.1 Rubrivivax sp. | reverse complement strand
CGCCGGTCAGCCACCACCACTTCCACCACGCGCGCAACCGCGGCAACTACGGCCTGTACTTCACGTGGTGGGACCGCTGGTGCGGCACCGAGGACCCGGAGTACCTGCGCCACGGCGACGAGCGCTTTGCTTCCGAGGCACGGCGGGAGGTCGCGGCGTGAGGGCGCTCCCTGCCCGGCTGCTGCTGCCGCTGCTGCTGCCGGCCCTGGCCGGCCCGGCCTTCGCCGCCGAGCCGCCGCGCGACGTGCAGGGCGAGTGGTGGACGCCGGGCTTCAACGCCCGCGTGCGCATCGAGGCCTGCGGCGACGGCGGCGCGGTGTGCGGCCGCATCGTCTGGTTGTGGGACGACAAGCCGCAGGGCATCGCCGACACGACGCCGCTCGTCGGCAAGCCGGTGATCGAGCAGATGCGCCCGGCCGAGCCCGGGCGCTGGGCCGGTGGCCGCCTCTACAACCCGGGGGACGGGCGCGACTACAAGGGCTCGCTGCAGCTGCGCTCGGCCTCGACGCTGGTCGTCAGCGGCTGCGTGCTGTTCGTCTGCCAGACGCAGGTCTGGCGGCGCGCCGAGCCGGCGCGTTGCCCGCCGGTGGCACCGCCCTGAGGGCCCACCCCCCCGATGCGCAGAGGGCGCGCCGCGCAGGCGAGCGCAGCGGCGCCTCGACTTGACTCACCCACATTGCCCGACGTACCCGCACGCGGTGCAGAAGTCGCACCCGTCCTTGTGGATCAGCGTCGCGTTGCCGCACTCCGGGCACGGCCGCCCGGCCTGCACCGCGAGGCCGCCGCCCGCAACGCCGCCGCTGCCGCGCGGCGACTCGAGCACACCCATCTCGCGCAACGGGAAGCCCCGCTCGTCGAGCACGCCCAGCATCGCGTAGCGGTGGATCACGAGGCGCGCGAGATAGGCCACGGTGCTCGGCCACTGCCGCTGCCGGCGCTGCCCGGGCGGCAGGCCGGGCTCGAAGGCCATGAAGTCGCCGAGCGGCTCGGCGTAGTTCAGCAGCTTGCGCAGCTTCATGCCGATCCAGCTCGGGTCGACGACGCGCATGTCCAGTGACAGCAGGCGCACCAGGCCGTCCAGCGCGCGCGGGTAGCGGCCCGACAGCGCCATCGCCGACGGGCGCGTGACCGCCGCACCCGCGGCGCCTCCGGCGCCGCCTGTCGGATCGGGCCCGGGCAGCGTCACCTCCTTCAGCATCAGCGTGAAGCTCTCGCGCGCCACCGGGTTGTCGATGTCCACCGCCCAGGCGAGCGTGCCGTCCTCGCCGGTGTGCGGGTCGTCGCGGCTGAAGAGCGCGTCGAGCACCGGCGTGGGTGCATCGGCCGGCGCCGGCAGCACGCCGAGCTGCTCGCAGCGCCAGCGCACGAGCGCGGCCACCGCGGCCACGGCGCCCGGGAAGAGTCGCCGCTCGCCGCGCGGCGGGAACGGCATCTCGAACGGGTGCTCCTCGGCCACCGTGGCCAGCGCGTCGAGCTTCAACTGCAGCCACGCCAGGTCGTTGCTGCGCAGGTCCATCGACAACGTCTTCGCGAGCGCCCCCAGGCCGCGCGGCTGCTCGGCGCCGTTGACCCAGGTCTCGAACGGGCGCACGCGCGCGCCGGCCGAGCCGGGTGCCGCGCCGGGTTCGGCGGGCAGCTCACCGACGAAGAGCGCGAAGTCGCCCTCCGGATGCTCGACCATGTGGCACCAGGCCATGTTGCCGGCGGCCAGCTCGGGCCGGCCCGGCCAGCGCAGCGAAGCGAGCACCGGCTGCGGCGGCGGCGTCAGCGCCAGCCGGCGGTTCATGTCGGCCAGGGTGAGCGGCTGCGGCTGCGCGACGGCCGGCGCGCCGGGCTGGGCCGGCGTCTGCGCGGTGCTGAGCACCGCGCCCAGCACCGCGTTCGGCCGATAGGTGGCCAGGCCCTTCAGCCCGAGCTTCCAGGCGCGGTGGTACAGACCGCGGAAGTCCTCGAACGGGTAGTCCGCCGGCACGTTCACGGTCTTGCTGATCGCCGTGTCGATGAACGGCGCCACCGCGCCGACCATCGCCGCGTGCGCTTCGGCCGAGAGCTCGAGCGCGCTGACGAAGGCCGAAGGCAGCGGTGCGTCGGCGCCCCGCAGGTGGCGGTGCAGCCGCCAGGCGTGGTCCTCGACGTCGTACTCCTTGAAGGTGCCGTCGGCCTGCCGCTTCTTGCGCTTGTAGCTCCAGCTGTAGGCCGGCTCGATGCCGTTGCTGGCGTTGTCGCAGAAGGCCAGGCTGATGGTGCCGGTGGGCGCGATGGCCAGCAGGTGCGAGTTGCGCAACCCGTGCACACGGATGCGCTCCTTCAGCGCCGCCGGCAGGCGCGAGGCGAAGCGCCCGCCGCTGAGATACAGGTCGGCATTGAACAGCGGGAAGGCGCCGCGTTCGCGCGCCAGCGCCACGCTCGCCTCGTAGGCGGCGTCGCGCATCACCTCGGCGATGCGCGCGGCCTGCGCGCGCGCCGCGTCGCTGCCGTAGTGCAGCCCGAGCATGACGAGCGCGTCGCCCAGCCCCGTGAAGCCGAGGCCGATGCGCCGCTTGGCCACGGCTTCCGCCTTTTGCTGCGGCAGCGGCCACAGTGTCAGCTCGAGCACGTTGTCGAGCATGCGCAAGGCGGTGGGCACGAGCGCCGCGAAAGCCGCCCCGTCGAAGGCGGCATCGGCCTCGAACGGCCGGCGCACGAAACGCGTCAGGTCGATGCTGCCCAGGCAGCAGCAGCCGTAGGGGGGCAGCGGCTCCTCGGCGCAGTTGTGCACGACGAGGCCGTTGGCGTCGAAGGCGTGCACATCGGCCACGGTCACGTCGTACACCGGCTCCTCGCCGTCGCGCTCGATCGAGGCCACGGTGGCGACGAAGCGCTCGCGGTTGAGCTGCCGCCGGTATCCGTCGAGCAGCGAACGCAGCCGCTCGGCCTTCGCCGTGTCGGCGAACCCCACGTGCTCGGCGAAGCGCGCGAGGTTGTCGCCCGACACCACCAGGTCGTGCACGGCGCGTCGCGGATAGAGCCGCCGGCCCCCCCGGCCGTCGGGCAACAAGGTCTCCCCGGCGAGGCGCCGCTCGCGATAGAGCGTGCTCGCGATGCCCAGGCGCAGCAGCATGCGCTGCGCCGCCTCGAGCAGCGCGATGTCGGCTTGCGTCAGCCGCACGCTGACGCCCTTGTCCTGCGTCCCTTGCACCGAGCCGTCGGCGTCGAAGAGCCCGCGCAGCAGTGCAGCACAGAACTCGGAGCTGCCCTGCTCCATGAGCGGCGTCAGTGTCTTGTGGCGCGGCGCGGCGCCCCACGCAAAGGCCAGGTCGCGCAGCGCCGCGGAGGCGAGCCGGCACTCGCCGTTGGCGGCCAGCGGGCGCTGCCAGCCGCGGAAGTCCGCGCGATGCGGCAAGGTCGCAATGGCCTCGGAAACGGCCTGCATGATGCCGGCGGCACCGTGGTTCGCCGCACGAACGTCGCTGCCGACGACCCTGAGTTCCGGCGCCCACACCGACAGCACCGCCTTCTGCTCGCCGAGGCGGCCGTCGCCGATCAGCAGGCCGAGCAGGTAACCCTCGGCCGCCGTGCCCGGGCCCTCCCATCCTTCGAGCGGCCGGTGGTCGGCCAGCACCACTTCGTCCCCCGGCTGCAGCCGGCCGGCGGGGCACCACTCGCCGAACGTCAGGTAGCGCGTGCGGCGGCCCACCCGCCGCACCGGATGCTCGGCCGTCAGCCGCAACGCGTAGCCCTCGCGCGTGCGCAGCGCGAGCACGGGCTTCACGCCGGTGGCGAAGAAGCCGGCCGACTCGGTGGCATGCGACTTGCCGTCGACGATGGCGATGAACGGCTTGCCGACGAGGTCACCGACCCGACGCGCCCCGTCGGCCGTCATGACCCAGGTGTCGGCCGTCACGCAGGGGTTGGTCGCCGCGATCGTCTCGCAGTAACCGAGGTTGTTGTCGCGGTTGATGGCGTCGAGGAAGAGCACGCCGGGCTCGGCGTGGTCGTAGGTCGAGCGCATGATCTGGTCCCACAGCGCGCGCGCGCGCACGCGGCGGTAGACCCATTGCCCGTCCTCGCGGCGGTAGGGCGCGCCGCCGCCGTCGCCGCCTTCGCCGCGCGCCGCGGCCGCCTCCTTCAGCGCACGGCCGGGCTCGGCGCGGTGCACGAGCTCGACCTCGCCGTCGGCCTCCACCGCCTGCATGAAGGCATCGGTGACGCCGACGCTGAGGTTGAAGTTGCGCAGGTCGCCCGCGTCCTTGGCGTGGACGAAGGCCTCGATGTCCGGGTGGTCGCAGCGCAGCACGCCCATCTGCGCGCCGCGGCGCGAGCCCGCCGACTCCACCGTCTCGCAGCTGCGGTCGAAGACGCGCAGGTAGCTCACCGGCCCCGAGGCATGGCTCTGCGTGCTGGCCACCCAGGCGCCGGAAGGGCGGATGCGGCTGAAGTCGTAGCCGACGCCGCCGCCGCGGCGCATCGTCTCGGCCGCCTCGGCCAGCGCCGTGTAGATGCCCGGGAAGCCTTCCTCCGGCAGCGAGATGCTGTCGCCCACCGGCTGCACGAAGCAGTTGATGAGCGTCGCCGCCAGGCCGGTGCCGGCGGCGCTCTGCACGCGGCCGGCAGGCACGAAGCCCGCCTGCTGAGCTTGCTCGAAGCGCGCCGCCCAATGCGCGCGCTGCTCGGGCGCCTCGGCCTCGGCGAGCGCGCGCGCGACGCGGCGCATCACGTCGCCGGCATTCGCCTCGTCGCCCTTGGCGTACTTCTCCAGCAGCACCTCGGCGCTCACCGGCTGCGGCGGCAGCGGCTGTGCAGCCGGCGCCACCACGGCGGCGGCGCTTCGTTCCTTGGGGCGGGGGTCGCGGGTCGGCATCGTGGCACTCGGGTCGGTCGAACGGACTCTCGGATCGGGTCGAGCCGGGTGATGCCGCGGCAGCGTGGGGCCGCGGCGCGCCGGCCGGTACCGTCAGGTGCGCATCATCGCGCGCCGCCGCGACCCACCCTTGAACGAGGTCAAACGTGGGCGATGCCGGCCGCGGCGGATGCAGGGCGAACGCGGCTCAGGCGGCCATCACGCGCGCGTGCACGTCGTCGAGCTCGCGCCACCAGCGCGCCTTGTCCTCGGCCGGCGCGAAGCTCGCCTCGAAGCTGTTGCGCGCCAGCGCCAGCGCATGCGCGGCGGTGAGCTGCGGCAGCGCGGCGAAGGTCTGCACGAAGTTGTCGTTGACGTAGCCGCCGAAGTAGGCCGGGTCGTCGCTGTTGACGGTGACCCGCAGGCCCGCCTCCAGCAGCGCGGGCAGGTTGTGCGCCGCGAGGTCGGCGAAGACCCGCAGCTTCACGTTGGACAGCGGGCACACGGTGAGCGGGACGCGCTCGCGCGCCAGCCGCTGCACCAGCGCCGGGGCCTCGACGCAGCGCACGCCGTGATCGATGCGCTCGACCTGCAGCACGTCGAGCGCGCTCTCGATGTACGCCGGCGGCCCTTCCTCGCCGGCATGGGCCACGAGATGCAGCCCGAGCTCGCGGCAGCGTCCGAAGACCCGCGCGAACTTCTCCGGCGGATGGCCGCGCTCCGAGCTGTCCAGGCCCACGCCGACGAAGTGCTTGCGGTGCGGCAGCGCCTCCTCGAGCGTGGCGAAGGCCTCCTCCTCGCTCAGGTGGCGCAGGAAACACAGGATCAGCTTCGCGCTCAGGCGGAACTCGGCGTGCGCACGGCGGCAGGCATGCTCGAGCCCCTCGATCACCGCGGCCACGGGCACGCCGCGCGCCGTGTGCGTCTGCGGGTCGAAGAAGATCTCGGCATGCACGACGTTGTCGGCGGCGGCGCGCTCGAAGTACGCGAAGGCCATGTCGAAGAAGTCCTCGGCCTTGCGCAGCACGCTCGCGCCGGCGTAGTAGATGTCGAGGAAGCTCTGCAGGTCGGTGAAGGCGTAGGCCGCGCGCAGCGCCTCGACACTGGGCCAGGCGAGCTTGA
Organism: Rubrivivax sp.; assembly: GCA_026125665.1. Classification (GTDB taxonomy): domain Bacteria; phylum Pseudomonadota; class Gammaproteobacteria; order Burkholderiales; family Burkholderiaceae_C; genus Rubrivivax. The sequence continues at coordinate 3,356 of JAHCKS010000165.1, read as the reverse complement.
CGCCGTTGCGCTCGGCCAGGCGAAAGATCATCTCAGGCTCGAGCGAGCCTTCGACATGCATGTGCAGCTCGGCCTTGGGCATCTGCCTGAGCAGCGATTCGAGCTTCGGGTCCATCGTCTCGTCCTTCCGTCGGGCTTCGGTGCGCGTGCGCGGCAGCTACTGCGGCGCCTTGGCGTCGAAGTCGCCGCCCCACGCCACGGCCGCGCGCGCCAGGTCGAAGTGGCGGCGCCACGCCGCGTTGACCTCGGACAGCGTCGCCGCGGCGATGCGCTCGTCGATCTGCTGCGCGAAGGCGAAGCGGCGGCCGAGGTACAGGTTGTTGCCGGCCTGCGAGGCGACGACGTCGTCCTGCGCGCGCGAGAGGCGGCGGAAGTTCAGCAGCGCGGACTTCGCCTCGTCGAGCTCGGCCTGCGTGAAGCCGTCGCGCGTGGCGCGTTCGAGCTCCTCGCGCCAGGCGGCCTCGACCTTGCCGCGGTTGCCGGGCGCGAAGATGGCGCTCGCCACCCAGCGGGAGTTCGGCTCGTGCGAGCTCCACTGCACGACGCTGCGCACGTCGTAGCTCAGGCCCTCCTTCTCGCGGATGCGTGTCCACAGGCGCGACGTGCCGCCGAGGCCGACGATCCAGTTGCCGAGCATGAACGGCACGTGGTCGGCGTGCGTGTCGGAAAGCGGCAGCGGCAGGTGCGCGAGCAGGTTCGCGTTCTGCTTGTCCGGCGTCTTCAGCACGAGCTGCCCCGCCTGCAAAGGCACCAGCGGTCGCGGCACGCGGCGATACGCCAGGGCACCGGCGGCCGGCTGGCGCCAGTCGCCGAAGGCGGCCTCGAGCGCACGCCGCACGGCCGGCGCGTCGAGGTCGCCGATGGCGGCGAACTCGCCCGCCTGCGCGCTGTAGAAGCGACGGTGGAAGTCGTTCACCTGGGCCAGCGTCATCGCCTTCAGCCGCGCCTCGCGCTCGTCGAAGGTGGGCGCGTAGCGCCAGTCGCCCGGCGGGTACGGGTTGGCACGCCGCGCCAGCGCCTCGGCGATCACCGCCGAGGGTTCCTTGCGGCTGCTTTCGAGCGACGCCAGCCACTGCCGGCGCACTTCCTCCAGCGCCGGCTCGACGAAGGCCGGCTGGCGCACGAGCTTGCCGATCAGCTCGATCGTCGCCGTCAGGTGCTCGCGCACGGTCTGCACGCTGACCACGAGGCCCTGCTCGCCGGCCGACCAGGAGACGTCGGCGCGCAGCTGGTCGAAGCGGTCGGAGATCTGCTGGCGCGTCAGCCCGCCACCGCCCTTGGCCAGCAGCGCTGCGACGAAGTCGTCCTGCGGCCGCCGGCCGGCGAGCGACGCTTCGTCGCCGTAGCGCAGCGTGAGCCGCGCCTGCACGGCGCGGCCGCGCGTGCCCTTGGGCAGCAGCAGCACCTTCATGCCCGACGCGAGCGTCGCCGTCTGACTGCGGCGGTCGAGGTTGGCCGGCGTCGCGTCGAAGGCCTCGGCGAGCGCGACGTTCGGGTCGCCCTTGTAGTCCTTGACGAGCGCGGCGACATCGGCTCTCGCCGGCGCCGGCGCCCGCTGCGGCTCGCTCACCGGGCGGTACATCGCCACGGTGCGGTTGGCCAGGCGCAGGCGTTCGGTGGCCACGCGCTGCACATCGGCGAGCGTGACGCGGCGCACCTGGTCGCGCTGCAGGAAGTACAGCCGCCAGTCGCCGAGCGCGATCGCCTCCGACAGTTGCGTGCCGATGACTTCCGGGTCGGAGAAGCCCTTCTCCCACTCGTTGATCCACTGCGTGCGCGCGCGCTCCAGCTCCTCGGCCGTCACCGGCTCGGGGCCGACGATGGCCTCCAGCGCCTGCGCCATCTCGGCGCGTGCACGCTCGAGGTCCTGCCCCGGCGCGAGCTGCGCGCCAACGATGAACGGCCCCGGTTCGGCCAGCGCCCACGGGAAGCCGAAGGTGGCGGCGGCCAGCTGCTTCTCGACGAGCCGCTTGTGCAGGCGGCCGCCGGGCGTGTCGCCCAGCACCTGTGTCAGCAGCGACACGGCGGCGAAGTCGGCCTGCGCCCCCGGCGGCCCGTGGTGCGCCATGAAGAGGAACGGCGCGCCGCCGACGCGGCGCACGGTGACGACACGTTCGCCGTCCTGCGCCGGATCGAGCGTGTACTGCGGCTGCAGCGTGCGTGAAGGCTTCGCGATGCGGCCGAAGCTCTCGGCGACGATGCCGAGCACACGCGCCGCGTCGAAGCGGCCGGCGACGATGAGCGTGGCGTTGTCCGGCTGGTAGTACTGGCGGTAGAAGGCCTGCAGCCGGGCGATGTCGACGTTCTCGACGTCGCTGCGCGCGCCGATGACGCTCTTGCCGTAGTTGTGCCAGTCGTACATCGCGGCCAGCGTGCGCTGCAGCAGCACGCGGCTGGGGCTGTTCTCCCCCATCTCCATCTCGTTGCGCACCACCGTCATCTCGCTCGCCAGGTCCTCCTTGGCGATGAAGCTGTTGACGAGCGCGTCGGCCAGCCACGTCAGGTACCAGCGCAGGTTGGCTTCGTTCTCGGTGAAACTGGCGAAGTAGTTGGTGCGGTCGAACGACGTCGTGCCGTTGGCGCGCAGGCCGCGCTTGGTGAACTCGGCCCAGACGTTGCGCGTGGTCGGCGTGCCCTTGAAGATGAGGTGCTCGAGCAGGTGCGCCATGCCCGTCTCGCCGTAGTTCTCGTGCCGCGAGCCCACGCGCAGCGTCAGGTTCACGGTGGTGCTCGGCTTGGAGTTGTCGGGCACCAGCAGCAGCTGCAGGCCGTTGGCGAGGCGGTACTCGACGATGCCTTCGACGCGCGTGACTTCGGCCATGCCGGCGGGCAACGCCGTCGCCTGAGGCTGCGGCTGGGTCTGCGCCCGGGCGGCCGGGCAAGGCAGCAGGGCGGCGGCGGCGACCGCCAGGAGGGTCAGGCTGGCCGCCAGAGTGCGGCGCAGGTCAGGGATGGCAATCGACATGGCAACTCCCGACGCCCCGGTACGGGCGGCGTCAGGGTGCAGTGTCGCAGGTCACGAGGTTCACCCCCGCCTCGGCCAGCAGGGCCGGGAACGGCTCGGGCGGCCGGCACTCGGTGAACAGCGTGTCGATGTGGTTCAGGCGCGCCAGCTCCACCATCGCCGGGCGGTTGAACTTGCTCGAGTCGGCGGCCAGCCAGACCTCGCGCGAGTGCTCGACGATGGCGCGCGCCACCTTCACCTCGCGATAGTCGAAGTCGCGCAGCGTGCCGTCGGCCTCGATGCCCGAGATGCCGATGAGGCCGATGTCGACCTTGAACTGGCGGATGAAGTCCACCGTCGCCTCGCCGATGATGCCCCGGTCGCGCGAGCGCACCACGCCGCCGGCGACGAT
>JAHCKS010000164.1 GCA_026125665.1 Rubrivivax sp. | reverse complement strand
GCGCCTTCGGCCGTGCCGGCCTCGGCGACCGCGCTGCCCGCGCCTCCTGCCGCGACGCGCGTGGCGCTGGCCGTTCCGGCGCCGGTGCGGCCGATCTTCGTGCTCAACTCGCTGGACGCCGACGTCAGCCTCGTCGACCCGGTGACGTGGCAGGTGACGCGCCGCGTGCCCACCGGCAAGGAGCCGCACCACCTGTACCTGACGCCCGACGAGAAGAGCGTCATCGTCGCCAACGCCGCCGGCAACACGCTCACCTTCCTCGACCCGGCCACGGGCGACGTGCAGCGCACGCTGCGCGGCATCGCCGACCCGTACCACCTGCGCTTCTCGCCGGACATGAAGTGGTTCGTCATCGCCGCGAACCGCCTGAACCACATCGACATCTACCGCTGGAACCCGCAGGCCGAGCCGCCGCTCGCGCTGGCTCGGCGCATCCCGGCGGGCAAGGTGCCGAGCCACATCGCCATCGACAGCGCCAGCCGCGTCGCCTACGTCAGCCTGCAGGAGAGCGACGAGCTGACGGCCGTCGACCTGGCAACGCAGCAGGTGCGATGGACGGCGAAGGTCGGCAAGACGCCCGCCGATGTGTTCCTCACCGCCGACGACCGCACGCTGCTCGTCGGCCTCACCGGCGACCGTTTCGTCGAGGCCTGGGACGTGAGCGGGCCGAGCCCGGTGCTGGCCAGGCGCATCGCCACCGGCGCCGGTGCACATGCGTTCCGCGCCGTCGGCGACCGGCGCCATGTCTTCGTCAGCAACCGTGTCGCCAACACCGTGAGCGTGCTCGACACGCAGACCTTCGCTGTCGTCGCCGAACTGCCCGGCCCCGGCGGGCCCGACTGCATGGAGCTGATGGCCGACGGGCGCACGCTGCTCGTCAGCTCGCGCTGGGCGCGCAAGCTCACCGTCGTCGACGTGCCGACACGCCGCGTCGTGCGCCAGGTCGAAGTGGGCCGTTCGCCGCACGGCGTGTGGACGCTGGACCATGCGCCGCGGCAGTAGCCTGCTCGTGCGGGCGCGTGGGTGGCCCGTCGCCGCGATCGTGTGGTCGACCGCGCTCGCTGGCGCGTCGGGTGGCGCGGCGTCCGCCGCCGCGCCCTCCGCCGTCTGCGACAAGCCGGTGTACCTCACCTTCGACACCGGCCACATGGGCGTGGCCCCGCTCGTCGCCGGCGTGCTGAGGCGCCAACGGGTGGCCGCCACCTTCTTCCTCGCCAACGAGCGCACGCTCACCGGCGGCGGCAGCCTCGACGACGAGTGGGCCGCCTGGTGGAAGGCGCGCGCCGCCGAGGGCCATGCGTTCGGCTCGCACACCTGGGACCACGATGTCTGGCGCGGCGACGAGCGCGGCGCCGACGGCGGCCCCGCCTTCCGGTTGCGCCCGACCGCCGGCCCCGCGGCCTTCAAGCCGCGCACGCTGAGCGCCGCGGCCTACTGCGCCGAAATCGAGCGCCCGGCCCGCCGGTTCGAGGCGATGACCGGCCAGCGCATGGGTGCCATCTTCCGCGCGCCGGGTGGCAAGACCTCGGCGGCGCTGCTGCAGGCGGCGGCGGCATGCGGCTGGACCCACGTCGGCTGGTCGCCGGCCGGCTTCCTCGGCGACGAGCTGCCGAGCGAGCGCTACCCGAACAAGGCCCTGCTCGCGCAGGCGCTGCGCGACATCCGCGCCGGCGACGTGCTGCTGGCACACCTGGGCATCCACGCGCGCAAGGACCCGTGGGCGCCGGCGGTGCTCGAACCCCTCATCGCCGGCCTCAAGCAGCGCGGCTTCTGCTTCGCCACGCTGCGCGAGCATCCGCAGTACGCGGCGGCGGCGCGCACGCCGAAGTGAAGGTGATGACAGTGGAGGCAGCAGCCAGCCCGGCCCGGCCATGAACCCGATCGACTGGTTCGACCGCGCGCAGCAGGCCCTCTTCGAGGCCGTGTTGCAGCCGCTGATGTTCGAGCTCGGCCTGGCCGGCATCCTCGAGCAGGGCTTCCGCGCCACCGGCTGGCTGCTCGTCGGGCTGCTGCAGCTCGCGGTCATGCTGACCGTCTTCCGCGCGCTGGAGCGCTGGCGCCCGGTGGAGCCGGTGACCGACCGCGCCGCCGTGCGCGTGGACATCGTCTACACGCTCGTGCACCGGCTGGGCCTGTTCCGCCTGGTGCTGTTCTTCTCGCTCGACCCGCTGTGGGACACGCTGGTCGGCTCGTTGCGCGTGGCGGGGCTGCCGGCGTGGTCGGTCGACGGGCTCTGGCCGGGCGTCACCGACGTCGCGCTCGTCAGCTTCGCCATCTACCTCGTGCTGTTCGACTTCGTCGACTACGCGCTGCACCGCGCGCAGCACCGCTTCGGCTGGTGGTGGCAACTGCATGCCGTGCACCACAGCCAGCGCCAGATGACGATGTGGAGCGACAACCGCAACCACCTGCTCGACGACGTGCTGCGCGACAGCGCGTTCGTGCTCCTGGCGCTCGTGGTCGGCGTGCCGCCAGGGCAGTTCGTCGCCATCGTCGCCGTGGCGCAGCTCGTGGAGAGCCTGTCGCATGCCAACGTGCGCCTGCACTTCGGCCGCATCGGCGAACGCCTGCTCGTCAGCCCGCGCTTCCACCGCGTGCACCACGGCATCGGCATCGGGCACGAGTCGGCTGGCCCGGGCAGCCTGGGCGGCTGCAACTTCGCCGTGCTGTTCCCGGTGTGGGACGCGATGTTCCGCAGCGCGCGCTGGCACGACGCACCGGGGCCCACCGGCATCCGCGACCAGTTGCCCGAGCACGGCGCGCGCGACTACGGCCGCGGCTTCTGGGCGCAGCAGGGGCTGGGGCTCGTGCACCTCGCGCAGCATCTTTGGCCGGGCCGGCGGCACGCCGCGGCGGCGACGCGCCCCTGAGCCGCCCGGGCACCGCCGCGGCGCTCCGCACGAGATGTTCGAAGCCTTCTGGCGTGCCTTCGCAAGCCTCTGGCACCCGCGCGTGCTGGTGTGGACGCTGCTGCCGTTGCTGGTGATGGGGCTGGCGGTGGCCGTGGCCGCGTGGCTCGGCTGGGAGGCGGCGATCGACGGCGTGCGCGCCGGCCTGGAGCGGTTCGACCTCACCAACGCGGCGCTGCAGTGGCTGGACTCGGTGGGCGCGAACAACCTGCGCGCGATGCTGGCGCCGATCATCGTCGTGGCGCTCGCCGTGCCGGTGGTGGTGGTGGGCACGCTGCTGCTCGTGGGCTGGCTCATGACGCCGGTGGTGGTGCAGGTCGTGGCGCGGCGGCGCTTCGCGGCGCTCGAGCGGGCGCACGGCGCGCGCTGGTGGCAGGGCTTCGGCTGGTCGCTCGCCTGCGGCGTGGGGGCGCTGCTGGCGCTGGTGGCGAGCCTGCCGCTGTGGCTGATCCCGCCGCTGGCGCTCGTGCTGCCGCCGCTGGTGTGGGGCTGGCTCGCCTGCCGCGTCTACGCCTTCGACGTGCTCGCCGACCACGCCAGCGCCGAAGAGCGGCGGCACCTGATGTACGTGCACCGCTGGCCGCTGCTGGCCATGGGCGTCGTCAGCGGGGCGTTGGGGATGCTGCCGGCGCTGCTGTGGGGCGTGGGACCGGCGGCGCTGGTGTTCGCGCCGTTCCTGCTCATCGGTTCGGTGTGGCTGTACGCGCTCGTCTTCGCCTTCTCGGCGCTGTGGTTCGCGCACTACGCGCTGGCGCGGCTCGCGGCGCTGCGCACGCGTTCGCCGGGCACGCTGGTCGATGCCCCGGTCCCCGGCGGTGGACTGCCCGACGGGTCGCCGGCGGCCGGCCTGCCCGCAGCGCCGGCGCCGGCGCGCCCGCCCGAAGCCGACCTCACCGACACCGAGCGTGCCCCATGAACATCGGCCTCATCGTCGTCGGCGACGAGATCCTCTCCGGCAAACGCGAGGACAAGCACCTCGCCAAGGTCATCGCGCTGCTGGCCGCACGCGGCCTGGCGCTGGCCTGGGCGCGCTACGTCGGCGACGACCGCGCGCGCCTCACGGCCGTCCTGGCCGACGCCTTCGCGAGCGGCGAGCTCGTCGTCTGCACCGGCGGCATCGGCGCCACGCCGGACGACCACACGCGGCAGGCCGCGGCCGCCGCGCTCGGGCGCGAGCTGGTGCTGCATCCCCAGGCGCGCGAGCTGATCCTGGAGCGCATGCGCGACGTGGCGCGCGAGCAGGGCCTGCCGTTCGAGCCCGAGCGGCCCGACAACGTGCACCGCCTGAACATGGGCGTCTTCCCCGAAGGCGCCGAGCTGATCCCCAACCCGTACAACAAGATCCCCGGCTTCAGTGTCGGCCACGTGCACTTCGTGCCCGGCTTCCCGGTGATGGCCTGGCCGATGATCGAGTGGCTGCTCGACGCGCGCTACGCCGCGCTGCACGGCGCCGCGCGCACCTGCGAACGCTCGGTCATCGTCTTCGGTTCGATGGAGGCGACGCTGACGCCGCTGATGGAGGCGGTGGAAGCGCGTTTCCCCGCCGTCAAGGTGTTCAGCCTGCCGAGCGTGGACCACCCGCAGTGGGGCCGCCACATCGAGCTCGGCGTGAAGGGGCCCGGTGACCCCTCGGCCGCCTTCGAGGCGCTGAAGATCGGCCTGCAGGCCCTGGGCGCGCGGACGGGTCCGGAACTGGTGCGTTGAGCGCACCATAATGGGTCTGGGTGGTGGCCTAGAGGCGCACATTGTTGGTGCGCTTGGCGCCCCGTTGCCGCGCAAGGCGTTGATCCGGTCATCGGCATGCTTTCTGCTAGATTCCCCGCGCCTTTGTGGGGCAGACCCCGGCGCGGCCCGGACAGCGCACCCGCAACGCATTCACACCGATTCCCCAATCCCGAACAACCGCATTCCCCGCTAGGAGAGACTGAATGGCAAAGACCGTGGCCGACGTGATGAAGATGGTGAAGGAGAACGAGGTCAAGTTCGTCGACTTCCGCTTCACCGACACCCGCGGCAAGGAACAACACGTGAGCGTGCCGGTGTCGGCCTTCGACGAGGACAAGTTCACCGCCGGCCACGCCTTCGACGGCAGCTCGATCGCCGGCTGGAAGGGCATCGAGGCGTCGGACATGCTGCTGATGCCCGACCCCAACACCGCCAACATCGACCCGTTCTACGAGGAGCCCACGCTCATCCTCGCCTGCGACGTGCTCGAGCCGGGCGACGGCAAGCCCTACGAGCGCGACCCGCGCTCGCTGGCCAAGCGCGCCGAGGCCTACCTGAAGTCCAGCGGCATCGGCGACGCGGCGTACTTCGGCCCCGAGCCCGAGTTCTTCATCTTCGACCAGGTGAAGTGGCACGTCGACATGTCCGGCGCCGGCTACGAGATCCACTCGGAAGAGGCGCCGTGGTCCTCGGGCAAGGACTTCGAGGGCGGCAACCTCGCGCACCGCCCGGCCATCAAGGGCGGCTACTTCCCGGTGCCGCCGGTGGACAGCCTGCAGGACATGCGCAGCGAGATGTGCCTGCTGCTCGAGCAGCTCGGCGTGCCGGTGGAAGTGCATCACCACGAGGTGGCGGCGCCCGGCCAGTGCGAGATCGGCACGAAGTTCAGCACGCTGGTGCAGCGCGCCGACTGGCTGCAGCTGCAGAAGTACATCATCCACAACGTCGCGCAGGCCTACGGCAAGACCGCGACCTTCATGCCCAAGCCCGTGGTCGGCGACAACGGCAGCGGCATGCACGTGCACCAGAGCGTGTGGAAGGGCGGCCAGAACCTGTTTGCCGGCGACGGCTACGCCGGCCTGAGCGACTTCGCCCTGTACTACATCGGCGGCATCATCAAGCACGCCCGCGCGCTGAACGCCATCACCAACCCGGGCACCAACAGCTACAAGCGCCTGGTGCCCGGCTTCGAGGCGCCGGTGAAGCTGGCGTATTCGTCGCGCAACCGCTCGGCGTCGATCCGCATCCCCTACGTGGCCAACCCGAAGGGCCGCCGCATCGAGGTGCGCTTCCCCGACCCCACCTGCAACCCGTACCTCGCGTTCGCGGCGATGCTGATGGCCGGCATCGACGGCGTGGAGAACAAGATCCACCCGGGCGAGGCGGCGACGAAGGACCTGTACCACCTGCCGCCGGAAGAGGACGCGAAGATCCCCACCGTCTGCCACAGCCTCGACCAGGCCCTCGAGTACCTCGACAAGGACCGTGCCTTCCTGACCAAGGGCGGCGTGTTCACCGACGGCCTCATCGATGCCTACATCGAGCTGAAGATGAGCGAGGTCACGCGCTTCCGCATGACCACGCACCCGCTCGAGTTCGAGATGTACTACTCGCTGTGAGCACGGCGGTTCGCCGTGCGCATGCCGGCGAGCGAGGGGGGCGGGCGACCGCCCCTTTTTCTTCGCCGCACGTCCACCGAGGGTCTGCGAGAATGCACCACCGCGAGACAGCACACCGCGCGAGGAGAGTGCATGACGCGTCGGCCCGTGGACGCCCCCACCCCTGTTGCAGCAGCCCGCCTTGCCCTCAAGCCTTCGGCGCCGGGCGGGCGTGCCGCCTCGGCCGTGGCGTTCGCGGGCCTCGGAGTCGGTCTCCTGCTGGCCGCGCCGCCCGCGCTGGCGCAGGCCGGCACCGTGTATCGATGCCCCGGGCCGCCGGTGCTCTACACCGACCAGCTCACGGCGCAGGAGGCGAAGGACAAGGGCTGCCGCACGATCGAAGGCGCGCCGATCACCATCGTGCAGGGCGTGCGCCCGCGGCCGGTGGCGGCCTCGGCGCCGGCCTCGGGTGCCGCGGGCGCGCGGCCTGGCGAGGGCCGCATCGACCCGGCCGAGCAGCGCGCGCGCGACAGCGATGCGCGGCGCATCCTCACCGACGAGCTGCGTCGCGAGGAAGCCAGGCTCGCCGAGATGATGCGCGAGTTCAACAACGGCGAGCCCGAGCGGCTCGGCGACGAGCGCAACTACGCGCGCTACCAGGCGCGCGTGGCCGAGATGCGCGCCGCCATCCAGCGCAAGGAAGCGGACCTCGCCGCCATCCGGCGCGAGCTGGCCAAGCTGCCGACGCCCTGATCCCGGCGCCGAAGCGGCCGTGCGCGCTGCCTCCGCCGGCCCCGGCCGGCGTAGGGAGCCCCTGAATCATGGCCACGCGCAGCCTGCGCGAGAAGCTCGCGGCCATCGTCAAGCCGAGCGACATCGTGCCCGGCTTCGAGGCCTTCGACCAGCTGGCCACGATGGTGGCCGTGGTGCGGCCCGACGGCCGCTGCGTGCTCGCCAACTCGGCGCTGGAGAACGTCATCGGCATGTCGCGCCGCGCGCTGCAGCGGGGCAACGCCTTCGAGTGGCTGGCCGACCCCACGCCGCTGGCCGAGCACGCACGGCGCGTCGCCGCCAACCTGGTGGCGACGAGCCGCTTCGACGCGCTGCTCAGGCGCGTGGCGCCGCAGGCGCAGGGCGAGCTGCCGGTGCACGTGATCCTGAGCCAGATCGACCTCGGCGCACCGGGCGGGGCGCGCGGCGACGCGGTGCTGCTGGAGATGATCGAGATCGAGCAGCAGACGCGCCAGGAGCGCGAAGAGCGCGTGCAGGAGCTGGTGACGGCGCACAAGGAGCTCGTGCGCAACCTCGCGCACGAGATCCGCAACCCGCTGGGCGGCATCCGCGGCGCGGCGCAGCTGCTGGAGCTCGAGATCGGCTCCAGGGAGCTGAAGGAGTACACGCGCGTCATCGTGCACGAGGCCGACCGCCTGCAGGCCCTGGTGGACCGGCTGCTCGCGCCGCACCGCCGCGCGCCGGTGGTGGGCGACGTCAACATCCACGAGGTCTGCGAGCGCGTGCGCGCCCTCGTGCTGGCCGAGTTCCCGCGCGGCCTGACCGTGCGGCGCGACTACGACACCTCGATCCCGGAGTTCCGCGGCGACCGCGAGCAGCTCATCCAGGCGGTGCTGAACATCGTTCACAACGCGGCGCAGGCGCTCGGCAGCCGCATCGCCGCCGGCGACGCGCGCATCGAGCTGCGCACGCGCGTCGCCCGCCAGGTGACGATCGGCCGCCAGCGCTTCCGTCTGGCACTGGAATTGCATATCCAGGACAACGGGCCCGGCGTGCCCGAGGCGATCCGCGACCGCATCTTCCAGCCCCTGGTGTCGGGGCGGGACGAGGGTCACGGCCTCGGGCTGACGCTGGCCCAGACGTTCGTGCAACAACACCAGGGCATCATCGAATGCGAAAGCGCGCCGGGTCGTACCGTCTTCAAGCTCGTGATTCCGTTGCCGTGAAGCCGGCCGGGGCCCGCCGCGCCGTGGGGAGCCGCGCATGAAACCGATCTGGGTCGTCGACGACGACCAGTCCATCCGCTTCGTGCTGGAGAAGGCGCTCGCCCGCGAGCAGTTCCAGGTGCGCAGCTTCGGCAGCCCGCGCGAGGTGCTCAGCGCGATGGCCGGCGGCGACGCGCCGCAGGTGCTGGTGAGCGACATCCGCATGCCCGGCGGCAGCGGCATCGACCTGCTGTCGGAGGTGAAGCAGCGCCACCCGGGCCTGCCGGTCATCATCATGACCGCCTTCTCCGACCTCGACAGCGCCGTCTCCGCCTTCCAGGGCGGCGCCTTCGAGTACCTGCCCAAGCCCTTCGACATCGCCACGGCGGTGGAGCTCATCCGCCGTGCCGTCGACGAGAGCCTGCGCGAGGACGAAGGCGAGGCGCGCGTCGCCGAGATGCCCGAGATGCTCGGCCAGGCGAGCGCGATGCAGGACGTGTTCCGTGCCATCGGGCGGCTCTCGCAGAGCAACGTCACCGTGCTCATCACTGGCGAGAGCGGCACCGGCAAGGAGCTCGTGGCGCGCGCGCTGCACCGGCACTCGCCGCGCGGTGAACAGGGAAACAAGGGCCCCTTCGTCGCCATCAACACCGCCGCCATCCCGAAGGACCTGCTCGAGAGCGAGCTCTTCGGCCACGAGCGCGGCGCTTTCACCGGCGCGCAGGCCACGCGCCGCGGCCGCTTCGAGCAGGCCGACGGCGGCACGCTTTTCCTGGACGAGATCGGCGACATGCCGTTCGACCTGCAGACGCGATTGCTGCGCGTGCTCAGCGACGGGCAGTTCTACCGCGTCGGCGGGCACCAGCCGATCAAGGCCAACGTGCGCGTCATCGCCGCCACGCACCAGAACCTCGAGGAGCGCGTGCGCCAGGGCGCCTTCCGCGAGGACCTGTACCACCGCCTGAACGTCATCCGCCTGCGCCTGCCGCCACTGCGCGAGCGGCGCGAGGACATCCCGATGCTCGCGCAGTCGTTCCTCGCCAAGAGCGCACGCGAGCTCGGCGTGGAAGCCAAGCGCCTCTCGGAAGGCGCGATGGCGGCGCTCACCCAGTTCGACTTCCCGGGCAACGTGCGCCAGCTCGAGAACCTGTGCCACTGGCTCACCGTGATGGCGCCGGCGCAGGTGGTGCAGGCGCAGGACCTGCCGCGCGAAGTGCTGTCGCCGCCGGCCGCCTCGCAGGCGCTGGCGGCCACCGCGCCCGCGCACGGTGCCGAGCCGGCAC
>JAHCKS010000163.1 GCA_026125665.1 Rubrivivax sp. | reverse complement strand
TGACGAGCGCAGCTCGTCACTCGAAAGAGGACATTCGCGGAGCAGGGCACCCCGCCGTCCCGATCCCGCCACTGGGGCTTCGGAATGCCGCCCGAATGACACGCTCCGGCCCATCGAACAAGCCACCGTCTTCACGGGTTCTCCCCCTGCGCCTGGTAGGCCTTCGCCAGGTGGTCGTCCCGCGGCGTGTCGAGCCAGTCGACCTTGCTCATCTTGCGCACGATGACGAACTCGTCGCGGTTCGTGCCGATGGTCCCGTAGTAGTTGAAGCCGTAGGCGAGCTGCGCGTAGCCGCCGATCATGTGCGTGGGCTTCGTGACGATGCGCGTCACCGAGTTGTGGATGCCGCCGCGCACGCCGGTGATCTCCGAGCCCGGCGCGTTGATGATCTTCTCCTGCGCGTGGTACATCATCGTCATGCCCGGGTTGACGCGCTGGCTCACCACCGCGCGCGCCGAGATCGCGCCGTTGACGTTGAACAGCTCCACCCAGTCGTTGTCCTCGATGCCGGCGGCCTTCGCGTCGGTCTCGCTGAGCCAGATGACCGGCCCGCCGCGGTTCAGCGTCAGCATCAGCAGGTTGTCGCTGTACGTGCTGTGGATGCCCCACTTCTGGTGCGGCGTGATGAAGTTGAGGACGATCTCCTTGTTGCCGTTCGGCTTGACACCGAGCATCGCGTCGGTCGTCTTCAGGTCCACCGGCGGGCGGTAGCTGCTCAGGCCCTCGCCGAAGGCGCGCATCCACGGGTGGTCCTGGTAGAACTGCTGCCGCCCCGAGAGCGTGCGCCACGGGATCAGCTCGTGCACGTTGGTGTAGCCGGCGTTGTACGAGACCTTCTCGCTTTCCAGGCCGCTCCACGTGGGGCTCGAGATGATCTTGCGCGGCTGCGCCTGCACGTCGCGGTAGCGGATCTTCTCGTCTTCGCGGTGCAGCGCCAGGTGCGCGTGCTCGCGGCCGGTGACCTTGCTCAGCGCCTCCCAGGACTTGACGGCGACATGGCCGTTGGTCTCCGGCGCCAGCTGCAGGATGACCTCGCAGGCGTCGATGTCGCTGACGATGCGCGGCCGGCCTTCGGCGTCGGTGCCGTTCAGCTCGCCGAGCTGCTGCACCTCGGTCTTGGTGTCCCACGCGATGCCCTTGCCGCCGTTGCCGGCCTTGGCCATCAACGGCCCGAGCGACGTGAAGCGCTTGAACAGGTTCGGGTAGTCGCGTTCGATCACGGCGATCGCCGGCGCCGTCCTGCCCGGCACGAGCTCGCACTCGCCCTTCTTCCACTCCTTCGGCTCGAACGGCTGCGCCAGCTCGGCCGGCGTGTCGTGCATCAGCGGCGTCAGCACCACGTCCTTCTCGACGCCGAGGTGGCCCACGCACACCTCGCTGAAGGCCTTGGCGAAACCCTTGTAGATCTCCCAGTCGCTGCGGCTCTGCCACACCGGGTCCACCGCCGCGCTGAGCGGGTGGATGAACGGGTGCATGTCGCTCGTGTTGAGGTCGTTCTTCTCGTACCAGCTGGCCGTGGGCAGCACGATGTCGCTGTAGAGGCACGTCGTGCTCATGCGGAAGTCCAGCGTCACGAGCAGGTCGAGCTTGCCCTGCGGGGCCTCGGCGTGCCACTTCACTTCCGCGGGCTTGGCGTCGTCCGGGCCGAGGTCCTTGCCCTGCACGCCGCTTTCGGTGCCCAGCAGGTGGCGGCAGAAGTACTCGTGCCCCTTGCCGCTGGAACCGAGCAGGTTCGAGCGCCAGACGAACAGGTTGCGCGGCCAGTTCTGCGGCGCGTCCGGGTCCTCGCAGCTCATCTCGAGCGTGCCGTCCTTCAACGCCTTGACGACGTAGTCCTTCGGGTCGAGGCCGGCCGCGGCCGCGTCGCGCACCACCTGCAGCGGGTTGGTCTTCAGCTGCGGCGCACTCGGCAGCCAGCCCATTCGCTCGGCGCGCACGTTGTAGTCGATCAGGTGACCCTTGAAGCGGGCCTTGTCCGCGAGCGGCGACAGCACCTCCTCGACGCCGAGCTTCTCGTAGCGCCACTGGTCGGTGTGCGCGTAGAAGAAGCTGGTGCTGTTCTGCTGCCGCGGCGGGCGTGCCCAGTCGGTGGCGAACGCCAGCGGCACCCAGCCGGTCTGCGGCCTGAGCTTCTCCTGCCCGACGTAGTGCGCCCAGCCGCCGCCGCTCTGGCCGACGCAACCGCACAGCATCAGCAGGTTGATCACGCCGCGGTAGTTCATGTCGGCGTGGTACCAGTGGTTCATCGCCGCGCCGATGATCACCATCGACTTGCCGTGCGTCTTGTCGGCGTTGTCGGCGAACTGGCGCGCGACGGTGATGACCTGCGCGCGCGGCACGCCGGTGATCTTCTCCTGCCACGCCGGGGTGTACGGCGCGTCGTCGTCGTACGACTTCGCGCCGCTGCCCAGGCCCCGGTCGATGCCGTACTGCGCGGCCTGCAGGTCGAACACGGTGGCCACGAGCGCGTAGCGCTCCTGCGCCGGACTCGCGTGGCGCTCGTCGCCGGGCTTGCCCAGGCGCAGCCGGACGGCGGGCACCTTCGCGACGTTGAGGTCGCCGCCGGCCTGCCGGTTGGCGGGGAAGTGCGGCACCTCGGCGCCGGCGAAGTACGGGAAGGCGACCTCGGTCACCTCGTGCGCCTGCTCGCCTTCCTCCAGCACGCTCAGCTTCAGCTTCACGATCTGGTCGTGGCGCGCCTCCTTCGCCTCGAGGTTCCACTTGCCGGCGTCGGGCCGGCCATCGGGGCCCCAGCGGAAGCCGATCGAGCCGTTGGGCAGCACGGCCTTGCCGGCGGCGTCGAAGGCCACCGTCTTCCACTCGGCGTTGTTGGCCTGGCCGAGCTGGCCGTTGAAGTCGCTGGCGCGCAGGTAGCGGCCCGGCGTCAGCACCTTCTTGCCCTTGTTCGGGCCGTCCTCGAGCGTGCGCTCCTCGAGCATCACCAGCAGCGGCAGGTCGGTGTAGCGCCGCGCGTAGTCGTCGAAGTAGGCGCTGCGCCTGTCGAAGTAGAACTCCTTCAGCGCCACGTGCCCCATGGCCATGGCCAGCGCCGCGTCGGTGCCCTGCTTGGGGTGCAGCCACAGGTCGGCGAGCTTGGCGACTTCGCTGTAGTCGGGCGTCACCGCCACCGTCTTCGCGCCCTTGTAGCGCACCTCGGTGAAGAAGTGCGCGTCGGGCGTGCGCGTCTGCGGGACGTTGCTGCCCCAGGCGATGAGGTACGTCGAGTTGTACCAGTCGGCGCTCTCGGGCACGTCGGTCTGCTCGCCCCAGATCTGCGGGCTGGCGGGCGGCAGGTCGCAGTACCAGTCGTAGAAGCTCATGCACACGCCGCCCATCAGCGAGAGATAGCGGCTGCCGGCGGCGTAGCTCACCATGCTCATCGCCGGAATCGGGCTGAAGCCGATGACGCGGTCGGGCCCGTGCGTCTTGATCGTGTAGACGTTGGCCGCGGCGATGAGCTGGTTCACCTCGTCCCAGGTGCTGCGCACGAAGCCGCCCATGCCGCGCACCTTCTGGTAGTCGCGCCGCGCCTCGGGGTTCTCGACGATCAGCGCCCAGGCGTCGACCGGCGTCTTCGCCACCTTCAGCGCGGCGCGCCAGCGCTCGAGCAGGCGGCCGCGCACCATCGGGTACTTCACGCGGTTGGCGCTGTACAGGTACCACGAGTACGAGGCGCCGCGCGCGCAGCCGCGCGGCTCGTGGTTGGGCAGGTCGGCGCGCGTGCGCGGGTAGTCGGTCTGCTGCGTCTCCCAGGCGACGATGCCGCCCTTGACATAGATCTTCCAGCTGCACGAACCGGTGCAGTTCACGCCGTGCGTGCTGCGCACGATCTTGTCGTGTGCCCAGCGGTTGCGATAGGCGTCCTCCCAGGTGCGGTCTTCGCCGGTGGCGACGCCGTGCCCGTCGGCGAACGCCTCCTTGGGCAGGCGGAAGTGCGTGAGGCGGTCGAGAAAGTGCGACATGGCGGAACGTCCTCTTGGGGTGTCAGCAGGGCAGCGCCGCCCCGGGGCGGCTGTAGTGCCACCAGGTCAGCGCGATGCAGGAGAGGTAGAAGGCGGCGAACATCGCCAGCGCCGGCACGGCGCTGCCGGTCCAGGCGAGCGAAGTGCCGAAGCTCTTCGGGATGACGAAGCCGCCGTAGGCGCCGATGGCGCTGCAGAAGCCGAGCGTCGCGCCGGCTTCGGTGTGTGCGCGGCGGGCGGCGACCTCGTCGTGGGCCGCTGCGGCGCCCGCGCCGTGCAGGCGCGCGAAGATCAGCGGGATCATGCGGAACACGCTGCTGCTGCCGATGCCTGCGGCGGCGAACAGCACCATGAAGCTCGCCGTCACGGGCAGCAGCCGGCCGGCAGCCGCCATCGCCTGCGCCGCGGCCGCGCCTGCACCTGCCGCGGCACCGTCGGCGGCGGCCGCAGGCAGGAACTGCAGCAGCGCGACGGTGCCCAGCAGCATCGTCGCCAGGCACCACCACGTGACGCGCGCGCCGCCGAGCCGGTCGCTGAGCCAGCCGCCCAGGGGCCGCAGCACGGCACCGACGAGCGGCCCGAGCCATGCGAGGTGCGCCGCGTCGCTGGCGGGGAAGTGGCTCGCCAGCAGCAGCGGGAATGCCGCCGCCAGGCCGATGAAGCTGCCGAAGGTGCCGAGGTAGAGCCAGCAGGTGATCCACGTGTGGCGGCGGCGGAAGATCTCCGCCTGCTCGCCGAAGGTGCCACGCGCCGCAGCCAGGTCGTTCATGCCGAACCAGGCGGCGAGGCTGCTCGCGACGATGAGCGGCACCCACACGAAGCCGGCGTTGGCCAGCCACAGCGGCGGCGGGCCGCTCGTCGTGGGCGCGGCGTCGAAGAGCGCGAAGGTGATGACCGCGGGCACCAGCGCTTGCGCCAGCGAAACGCCCAGGTTGCCCAGGCCGGCGTTCAGCCCGAGCGCCCAGCCGACGCGGTGGCGCGGGTAGAAGTAGCTGATGTGCGCCATCGAGCTGGCGAAGTTGCCGCCGCCCAGGCCGCACAGCAGCGCCAGTGCGACGAGGGCCTCGTACGACGTCGTCGGGTCCTGCAGCGCGAAGCCGGTGCCCACCGCCGGCACCAGCAGGCTGGCGGTGGACAGCGCCGTCCAGCGCCGGCCGCCGAACACCGGCACGGCGAAGGCGTAGAAGACGCGCAGCGTGGCGCCCGAGAGCGCCGGCAGCGCTGCCAGCCAGAACAACTGGTTGGTGGAGAAGCGGAAGCCTGCCGCCGGCAGGTGCACGACGACCACGGACCACAGCATCCACACCGCGAAGGCGAGCATCAGCGCCGTCACCGACAGCGCGAGGTTGCGCGCCGCGACGCGGTGCCCGGCGCGGCGCCAGAACGTGGCGTCTTCCGGGTTCCACTGCGCGATGAGGCGCGCTGAGGTCATGGCCAGGGCACTCACGGGGCGGCGTGGCGGCGTGCGGTCGGTCTCACGGTCGGCGTGGAGCGGTCGCTCGGTCGCTCAGGGGTTCTTCACGTACGCGCCCGGGCGCAGATAGAACCACCAGTTCAGCACCAGGCACAGCGCGTAGAAGACGGCGAAGCCGTACATCGCCAGCTGCGGCGTGCCGGCCTTGATCTGCTGGCCGATGACCACCGGCGCGATGAAGGCGCCGTAGGCGGCCACCGCCGACGTCCAGCCGAGCACGGGACCGGCCTGCGTGCGGTCGAAGATGACGCCGATCGTGCGGAAGGTCGAGCCGTTGCCGATGCCGCTGGCGGCGAAGAGCACGATGAACAGCACGAGGAACGGCAGGAAGTACTGCTCGGGCGTGGCCGAGTTGTACGCCAGCATCATCACGTAGCCCACCGCGGCCGACGCGGCCACCATCACCACCGAGATCACCTGCGTGACGATGGAGCCGCCGACCTTGTCGCTGATCCAGCCGCCCACGGGGCGGATGGCGGCGCCGACGAAGGGGCCGATCCACGCGTAGGTGAACGCCGAGGGCGCGTTCGGGTTCTTCAGCGTGTGCTGCATGACGCCGTTGGCGTCGGGCACGTGGCTGACCCCGAAGATCACGGCGATCGACAGCGGCAGCGCCATGCTGAAGCCGATGAACGAGCCGAAGGTGACGATGTACAGGATCGTCATCGACCACGTGTGCTTGTCGCGGAAGATCGCGAACTGCTTGGCGATGTTCTCCTTCATCGGGCCGAACGCGGCGAGCTTCATCACCACCAGCGCCAGGATGATGTCCAGCGGGATCGCCACCCACATGCTCAGGAGCCCCAGCCCCGTGGGCTTGGGCAGGTACAGCCACAGCACGAACACCGCCGGCACGAACGCCAGCGTGTAGAGGTAGGTGACCTTCGTGAAGGCGACGATCGGGTGGCCGGCGGCCGGCGTGACCGTCTTCAGGTTGTTCATGCCGAACCAGCACAGGAGGGCCAGCGGCACGAGCGAGAGCACCCAGGCGAAGCCGGCGTTCTGGATCCAGGTCGGCGTGCCCGCGGCGATCTTGCCGAGGATCCAGCCGCTGTCCTTCAGCAGCGTCATCGGCTCGCCGCCGATCGCGCCGAACAGGCCCACCGTCATCACCAGCGGGATCACGATCTGCATCGTCGTGACGCCGAAGTTGCCGACGCCGGCGTTGATGCCCAGCGCCGTGCCCTGCAGCCGCTTCGGGAAGAACGTGCTGATGTTGGACATCGAGCTGGCGAAGTTGCCGCCGCCCACGCCCGACCACAGCGCCATCAGCTGGAACACCCACAGCGGCCAGTCCTTGTGCTGCAGCGCGATGCCGGTGCCGATGGCCGGCGCGAGCAGCATCGCCGTCGTGAGGAAGATCGTGTTGCGCCCGCCCGCCAGGCGGATGAAGAACGACGCCGGGATGCGCATCGTCGCGCCGGCGATGCCGGCGATGGCGGTCAGCGTGAACAGCTCGGCCTGCGTGAACGGGAAGCCGAGGTTGTGCATCTGCACCGTGATGATTCCCCACATGCCCCACACGGCGAAGGCGCACAGCAGCGCGGGCACCGACAGCGCGAGGTTGCGGTAGGCGACGCGCTTGCCGGTGCTCTCCCAGAACGCGTCGTCCTCGGGGCGCCAGTCGGTGATGTCGCCGCCGGCGGAGCGCGCGGGCGCCGCCGGGCTGGTGGTCAGGGTGTTCATGTTCGTTTCCCTTTCGGCGCGGCTTCAGCCGGCCAGGTGGAATTCGGGGGCGCGCGGGCCGATGACCTCGGTGCGGCGGACCTCGGTCCAGTACATCCAGATCAGCGACACCCAGACCACGCCGTACATCAGCATGAAGGCGCTGGAGCGGATGCCGGTGAAGTCCATCAGCGCGCCGAACATGATCGGCAGAACGAAGCCGCCGAGCCCGCCGGCGAGACCCACGATGCCGCTGACGGTGCCGATGTTGTGCGGGTAGTCGTCGCCGATGTACTTGAACACGCTCGCCTTGCCGAAGGCCCAGGCGACGCCGAGGATGGCCATCAGCACGGTGAACCAGACGACGTTCAGGCCGATGTGGAAGGTCTTCGGGCCGTCGACGGTGAGGACCGTGAACTGCGTCTGCGGGTACGACAGCAGGAACAGGCAGATCCAGCTCACCCACATCACCCACCAGGTGACCTTGTGCGCGCCGTACTTGTCGGACAGCACGCCGCCGATGGCGCGCAGCACGCCGCCCGGCAGGCTGAAGCACGCGGCGAGCAGCGCCGCGACGCGGATGTCCAGCCCGTACTCGCCGACGTAGTACTGCACCATCCACAGTGCCAGCGCCACGTAGCCGCCGAAGACGATGCTGTAGTACTGGCAGTACTTCAGCACCTTCGGGTCCTTGAGCATCTTCAGCTGGTCGACGAAGCGCGTGTTGCTCGGCACCAGGTGCTTCGGGTCGTGGTGGCTGAAGAACCAGAAGAGCAGCACCGTGCCGAGCATCACCGCGGCGTAGACCTGCGGCACCATCGTCCAGCCGAAGGCCACCACGAGCACCGGCGCGAGGAACTTGTTCACCGCGGCGCCCGAGTTGCCGGCGCCGTACACGCCCATCGCCATGCCCTGCTGGCCCTTCGGGAACCAGCGCGCGACGTAGGGCGTGCCGACCGAGAACGAACCGCCGGCCAGGCCCACGAACAGGCCGATGACGAGGAAGTGCCAGTACTCGGTGGCGTAGGCCATCAACCAGATCGCCGGCACCGTGAGGGCCATCAGGATCGTCATGACGATGCGCCCGCCGTACTTGTCGGTCCAGATGCCCAGCGGCACGCGCACCAGCGAGCCCGTCAGCACCGGCGTCGCGGTGAGCAGGCCGAACTCGGTGGCGTTGAGGTTCAGCGTCTTCTTCAGCGGGATGCCGATGACGCCGAACATCATCCAGACCATGAAGCACACGGTGAAGGCGAGCGTGCTGACGACGAGCACCGACCAGGCCCTGCGGCGCGTGGCCGGGTCGCGCGTGTCGTGTGCGGCTGCCGCCGGGGTGGGGGTGAGCGCCATCGCGGGTTTTCCTCTTTTCGGACGTGCGCACTGTGGCGGCCGCCGCCGCGGCGCACCATCCGTCGATCGATCTGCGGCACGGGCGGCGAAGGACTAGGCAGGCGCGCGCCGGCCTAGTCCTGTCGAACTAGCGGGGTGGGCAAGTGCACGGCGCTTGATCGCCGTCAAGGCGGCGTGCCGTGGCTCGCTGTCCGGCCGCGGGGCGGCGTCGGGTGTCGCGCGTCGCCGGGATGCGGCGGCGTGCCGCGCGGTGCCCCTGCGCCGGTCTCGCGCCGCCCGTGGCCCGGTTCTCGTCGCGCAGGGGCGCCCCGCCGGTGCCGGCGCAATCGCGTGGCGGCGCCGGGCCGGGTCCGCCCGCGGGCGGAAGGGACATGGCAGCTTCGGGCGGCGGCCCGAGAATCGGGACCCTGCCGACTCGCTGCCCGACACGCCCCGCACCGTCACCATGAAAAGCCTGCGCCGGCTGCTGCCCACGCCCGAGGCGCTGCGCGAGAGCCGCTGGCTGCGCTGGCTCGGGCCGGCGCTGTTCCACCCGCGCCTGTGGCACATGAGCCGGCGTGGCATCGCGCTCGGTGCGGCGATCGGCGTGTTCTTCGCGTTCCTCGTGCCGATCGCGCAGATCCCGCTGTCGGCGGCGTTGGCCGTGGTGCTGCGGGCCAACATCCCGGTGGCGGTGGCCAGCACGATCGTCAACAACCCGCTGACCTTCCCGCCCGTCTACTACGCCGCCTGGCGCGTGGGCAACTGGATGCTCGGCGAGACCGCGCCCGACGAATCGGCGGCGCCGCAGGTGCCGCAGGTGTTGGAAGAAGCGGTGGAGCAGGCCGCCGGGGCGGCGCCGCCGGCGGACAGGCGCAGCTGGTGGCAGCGCACGCGCGAGGGCTTCGCTGCCGTCGGCAGGCCGCTGCTGCTGGGTGCGGTGACCTTCGCCTGCCTCTTCGGCCTGCTCACCTACGGGTTGGTGAACGCCGTGTGGCACCTGGGCGTGCGTTTTACGCGCCGGGC
>JAHCKS010000162.1 GCA_026125665.1 Rubrivivax sp. | reverse complement strand
GGCCCGCCCCGGCGCCGCGCAGCACATCCGGCATCGCCGTCACTTCCGGCGGCGCCTGCGCGGGTGCCGCCGTCGACGCAGACATCGGCGCAGCCGCGACCTGCGCCCACACCGTCAGGCCGTTGGGCAGCGGCAGCGGCCGGGCCGGCTGGCCGGCACGGCGCAGCAGCTCCTCGAGCGTCGCGCCGAGCAGCGGCTGCGCATCGACGCCATGACCCGCGGCCAGGCCGAGCAGCCGCTGCGCGACGCCATTGCTCCAGGCCAGCCGGCCGTGGCCGTCGATGCCTGCCAGCGCCTGCATCGAGCCGTCGAGCAGGCTCGGGCAGACCTGGAAACGCAGCACCGCCGCGGCGCGCGAGCGCGCGAGCAGCAGGTCGTTCTCGATCAGCGTCGCGTACAGGCCCACCAGCGCGGCGGCGTCGAAGCCGAAAGCGCGGCCCTCGATCGTCAGGTCGAGCACGCCGGCCAGCCGCCCGCAGCCGTTGCGGATCGGCGCCGCGGCGCAGCTCAGCGCGCCGGTGTTGAAGAAGAAGTGCTCGGCACCCGTCACGACGGTCGGCGTCATCGTCTTCACCACCAGGCCCGGCGCGTTCGTGCCGACCTGCCGTTCGTCGAGGCTGACGCCGACGCGCGCCGCGCAGCGCAGCACGGGCTCGCCGGCGCGGTCCAGCGCCGGCGACGGCGCGCGCACCATCATCCCGGCGGCGTCGGTCAGCAGCACGCGGCAGCCGCTGCCGGCCAGCGCCCCTTCCAGCCGCGCCAGCGGCGCCTCGGCCGCGAGCAGCAGCTCGCGGTTGCGTTCGAGCGCGGCGTGGATGCGCGGCCTGGAGACGGGATCGAAGCCGATCGACTGTGCGGGGTCGTGGCGCGCGCCGAGGCAGCGTGTCCACGACTGCAGCACCGCCTCGCTGACGAGACCGGTGGGGCGCTCGCCGCGCTCGAAGAAGCGGTCGCGGGCCAGCGCCACGCGCTGCTCGGCCGACGTGAAGAAGGGCTGCGTGGGCAGCCGGGCCTCGCGCCCGGGGTCACGCGTCGTCGTGGCAAGCGGATGGGACATGCAGTGCTTCGGTCGGCTGGCTCTCGGGTGCGTGAAGGTTGTGCCGGGATGGAACAAAACCCCATCCGGGAAACTACCTTGTTGGAGCGGCGCGGACCGGGCGGAATCCTTCATGCACCCACCGAGCCCCAGGTGGGATGAACGGAGACATGCCATGAAGCGATGCGCCCTCGCCTCGTTGACGACGTTCGTGCTGGCCGCGGCCGCCTGCGGCCCGCTGCTGGCGCAAAGCGCCAAGGGCTCGCCCGAGCACATCCGCGCCGCCACCGCGCGCATCGACGGCCGCGCCATCCAGGCCAACGCCGCGACGACACGCGACTGGCCGAGCTACGGCCTGGACTACGCCGAGACGCGCTTCTCGCGCCTGAAGCAGATCGACGCCGGCAACGTCAAGGACCTCGGCCTCGTGTGGTCGTACGACCTCCAGAGCAACCGCGGCGTCGAGGCGACGCCGGTGGTGGTGGACGGCATCATGTTCGTCACCGCCAGCTGGAGCATCGTGCATGCCATCGACGTGCGCACCGGCAAGCGCCTGTGGGTCTACGACCCGAAGGTCAGCAAGGCCGACGGCTACAAGGGCTGCTGCGACGTCGTCAACCGCGGCGTCGCGGTGTGGAAGGGCAAGGTCTTCGTCGCCGCCTACGACGGCCGCCTGATCGCGCTGGACGCCGCCACCGGCAACCGCGCGTGGGAGGTCGACACCATCATCGACCGCAAGTTCAGCTACACGATCACCGGCGCGCCGCGCGTCTTCAAGGGCAAGGTCATCATCGGCAACGGCGGCGCCGAGTACGGCGTGCGCGGCTACATCACCGCCTACGACGCCGAGAGCGGCAAGCAGCTGTGGCGCTGGTTCACCGTGCCGGGCGACCCGAACAAGCCCTTCGAGGACGCCTCGATGGCCAAGGCGGCCAAGACCTGGGACCCGGCCGGCCGGTGGTGGGAGGCCGGTGGCGGCGGCACCGCGTGGGACACCATGGCCTTCGACCCGGCGCTGAACCTGATGTACGTCGGCACCGGCAACGGCAGCCCGTGGGCGCAGAAGAAGAGGAGCCCCGCCGGCGGCGACAACCTCTACCTCGCGTCGATCGTCGCGTTGAACCCCGACACCGGCAAGTACGTCTGGCACTACCAGGAGACGCCGGGCGACAACTGGGACTTCACGTCGACGCAGCCGATGATCCTGGCCGACATCACGCTGAAGGGGCAGAAGCGCAAGGTCATCCTGCACGCGCCGAAGAACGGCTTCTTCTTCGTCATCGACCGCACGAACGGCAGGTTCATCTCGGCGCAGAACTTCGTCGAGGTGAACTGGGCCAAGGGCTACGACAAGAACGGCCGCCCGATCGAGAGCGACATCGCGCGCGTGGCCGACCGGCCGCGCGAGATCATCCCCAGCGCCTTCGGCGCGCGCAACTGGCACCCGATGTCGTACAGCCCGGCCACGGGCCTGGCGTACATGCCGGTGCAGGGCGTGCCGCTGACGCTGATGGACAACAAGGAGTGGAAGTTCAACGCCAACGCCACCTTCGAACCGCACGGCGGCCTCGGCTGGAACCTCGCCACCATCGTCAACGCCGAGCCGCCGAAGAGCAAGCCGTACGGGCGCCTCGTCGCGTGGGACCCGGTGAAGCAGGCCGCGGCGTGGACGGTGGAGCACGTCGGCCCGTGGAACGGCGGCACGCTCGTCACCGCCGGCAACGTCGTCTTCCAGGGCACCGCCGACGGGCGCTTCGTCGCCTACGACGCGCGCAACGGCAGCAAGCTCTGGGAAACGCCCACCGGCACCGGCGTCGTCGCGGCGCCGGCCACCTACGAGGTGGACGGCAAGCAGTACGTCTCGGTGGCCGTCGGCTGGGGCGGCGTCTACGGCCTGGCCGCACGGCACACCGACCGCGCCGGCCCGGGCACGGTGTATACGTTCGCCATCGGCGGCACGGCCAAGCGGCCCGACTTCGTCGAGTACCGGCTCGGCCAGCTGCTGCAGGGCGTGCCGTACGACGCCAAGCACGTGCCCGCCGGCACCGCGCTGTACGTGCAGAACTGCGCCTTCTGCCACGGCGTGCCGGGCGTGGACCGCGGCGGCAACATCCCCAACCTCGGCTACTCGGCGCGTGACGTCATCGCCAACCTCGACAAGGTGCTGTTCGGCGGCGCATTGAAGGACAAGGGCATGCCCGACTTCACCGGCAAGCTCTCCGCCGAGGACGCCGACAAGATCAAGGCCTTCATCCAGGGCACGGCCGACGCGATCCGGCCGAAGTGACGGCCCCCGCCGACCCTCTCCCGCGGCGCGGGAGAGGCGCCGGCCTCAGGGGCCTCAGGGCCCGACGAGCCGCAGCGACAGCATCACCGCGCGCGGCGCGCCGGTCTCGTAGAAGCGGCCGTTGCTCTCGTTGACGATGACGCTGCCGGCGTAGCGCCGGTCGAGCACGTTGTCCACGCGCAGCAGCCACTCGGCGGCCCAGCCGCCACCGAGCAGGCCGGCGGCGGGCACGCGGTGCGCCCAGCGCAGGCCGAGCAGCGTGTACGGCGCGGCCGCCTCGGTGTTGGTGTCGTTGGCCATCAGCGCGCGCGCGTGGCGCAGCTCGGCGGCGAACTCGCCGATGGCCGGGCTGCGCCAGGCGACCTCGCCGAAGGCCGTGCCGCGCTGCGTGCCGGCGATGCGATTGCCGGCCGGCACGAGGACGGTCGGCGCGGCGCAGGGGATGCCGGCGCACACGAGGAAGTCGTCGCGGTAGCGCGCATCGAGCGCCGTGGCGGCGAGCGTGCCGCGCCAGGCGGGCAGCGGCTGCCAGCGTGCCGCGAGCTCGACCCCGCGCCGCACGGTGCGCCCGACGTTCTGGAACGCCGAGCGGCCGCCGGCGTTGGTGGCCACCCCGATCTCGTCCTCGACGCGCACCTCGAACGCCGCGGCGTCGAGCTGCACGCCTTCGCCGCGCCACTTCGCGCCCACCTCGAGCTGCTCGCTGCGCTGTGGCCGCAGCTCGGTGTTGAAGCCGCCGGTGCCGTCGATGCGGTAGGCGAGCTCGCCGAGTGTCGGCGACTCGAAGCCGCGCGCCGCCGAGCCATGCAGCCTGAGGCCCGGCGCGGCATCGAAGCGCAGCCCGAGCACGGGGTTCGTGTAGGTGAAGCGCCGCCGGCCGGAGTCGTCGCCGTTGGCCAGGTAGGCGTCGCTCGCCGTCAGCGTCACGCGGCCGCTGCGCACGCCGCCTTCCAGCGCCCAGCGCGGCGCGAAAGGCCACTCGAGCTGCACGTAGGCATCGTCGGAGGCACCGCGGTTGACCTCGTCGCGCCTGAGCGCACCGACCACGCCGAGCACCTGCGCGGCCCCGGTGCCGGTGAAGTTCTCGTAACCCTGGCGGTCGTCGCGCTGGCGGTCGGCGGCGAGGCCGACGACGAGGTCCACCGGGTCGAAAGCGAAACGCAGCCTCGCCTCGGCACCGTGAAAGACCCGCGCGAAGTCGATGACGCCGCCGCCGTGGCGCGGGTTGGCCTGCGTCGCCGGCGGGATGGCGAGGAACTGCACGACCTCGCGCCGCCCGGCATAGGCGGCGAGCTGCGCCTCGCGCAGCGCACCGGCGTCGAAGCGGTGGCGCCAGCGCGCGCCCAGCTGCGTCTGCCCGGTCGTCTTGCGCGTGTCGAACTGTTCGGCCTGCGGCGTGGTCTGCAGCGGGTCGGCGTCGAACTGTGCGCGTGTCAGGCCGAGCGGGTCGTCGGCCGGCTGGTCGAGGTGGTTCAGCGTCACCAGCACCGAGTCGTTCGCCGACGGCGAGACGCCCAGGCGCACGTTGGCCAGCCGGCGCTTCGCCGCGCTGTGCGGGCGGAAGCCGTCGACCTGCAGCGCCGCGGCGCCGACGCGCAGGTCGAGGCCCGGCGCGAGCCCGGCTTCGCCCTGCACCCGCCCCTGGCGCAGGCCGAACGAACCCGCTTCGAGCGCACCTTCGACGCGCGTGCCGTTCACCGGCGCGCTGACGAGCGAGATGACGCCGCCCGAGCTGTTGCCGTAGAGCACCGAGAACGGGCCGCGCAGCACCTCCACGCGCTCGGCACCGGCGAGGTCGAAGTGAGACACCTGGCCCTGGCCGTCGGGGCCGCTGGCGGGAATGCCGTCGCTGTACAGGCGGATGCCGCGCACGCCGAAGCCGGCGCGCGCGCCGAAGCCGCGCGAGCTGATCTGCAGGTCCTGCGCGAAGTTCCAGCGGTTGGCCGCGGTGAGCCCGGGCACCCGCGCGAGGCTCTCCGACAGGTGCACGAGCGGCCCGCCGCTGCGCAGCTCGTCGCGGCCGACATGGCCGATGGCGTAGGGCGCATCGGCAAGCGCACGCTCGACCACCGAGCCGGTGACCACGACCTGTTGGGCTGATGCGGCTGCATCGCTGCCTTGCGCGTGACCGATGGCCGGACCGAGCGCCAGCAGGCAGGCCAGCGGCACGGTGCCGCGGCGCGGCCGCCTCGTCGCAATGCATCCCTTGGCTTTCATCGGCCGCGACTGTCGTCGAAGCCCAGAACCTCGCCAAGCTAGGGCAAAGCCCAGCGTGGCGCCGATGCCGACACCTGCGCACGGCATCGCCGCGCCCGCCGCGTGACAATGCCGGCATGAACGACGACCAGCTGCTGCGCTACTCGCGCCACCTGCTGCTCGACGAGATCGGCATCGAGGGCCAGCAGCGGCTGCTGGCCGGGCACGCGCTCGTCGTCGGCGCCGGCGGGTTGGGCTCGCCGGTGGCGCTGTACCTGGGCACGGCGGGCGTCGGGCGCCTGACGATCGTCGACCACGACACGGTGGACCTGACGAACCTGCAGCGGCAGATCGCCCACGACCTCACGCGCGTCGGCCAGCCGAAGGCATATTCGGCACGGCAGAGCATCGGCTCGATCAACCCCGACGTGCAGGTGCACGCGCTGCGCCGGCGCGCCGATGCCACGTTGCTGGCGCAGTGGGTGGCCGACGCCGACGTGGTGCTCGACTGCAGCGACAACTTCGCGACGCGGCAGGCCGTCAACGCCGCCTGCGTGCACGCGCGCAAGCCGCTCGTCAGCGGCGCGGCGATCGGCTTCGACGGCCAGGTCTCCGTGTACGACAGCCGCGCCCCGGGCATGCCGTGTTACGCGTGCCTGTTTCCGCCCGACGCAGCGTTCGAGGAAGCGGCGTGCGCGACGATGGGCGTGTTCGCGCCGCTGGTGGGCATCATCGGCACGATGCAGGCGGCCGAGGCGCTGAAGCTGCTGGCCGGCGTGGGCACGTCGCTCGCGGGGCGGCTGCTGATGCTCGACGCGCGAACGATGCGCTGGGACGAGGTGCAGGTCGCTCGGCAGCCGGGTTGCCCGGTGTGCGGCGGGGCGCCGCGGGCAGCCGCCGCGGCCAGCGCGCCGGAGCCCGCGGCCTCAGGCTGCGGGCACTGAGGGTGCCGGCGTGGACGCCGGTCCCGTGGTCGCGACGGCGGCGCTGCCACCCCCGGCGCGCTGCAGGTGCCAGTCCATCAGCCGGCGCATCAGCCCGAGCGAGGTCCAGTGCAGCTGGATCAGGCCCAGCATGCCGTTGCGGTGCAGCTCGCCGACGACGTTGTCGGGCAGGTTCTGCGCCTTCTCCTGGTCCACCGTGAGGAAGCCGTCCACCGTGTGCTGGCGGCCGTCGGGCATCGTGGCGTCGAAGCGCATGTCGCGCAGCAGGTCGAGCTCGAGCAGGCGCTGCCCGAAAGTGCGCGTGGCCTGCACGGCCCCCTCGAGCAGTTCCAGGTGCTGGCGCATCGCCTTCAGCAGCTCGGCCGGTTGCCCGTCGGCCCCGAAGAGCGGCTGCCCGCCGGCGGCGCCGACGCCGGGCCACGCGGTGTCGAGGCAGACCGCGAAGCGCTGCTCGTCGACGCGGCCGATGCAGAACGGATAGGCCTGCAGCACCGCCGGGCGGTAGGCGGCGCGCCAGGCCGTGCCGCCGTCGCGGCCCGGCTCGAGGTAGAGGTTCTGCTCGGCCACCACACCGAGCACGGCGATCGGCGCGATCTGGTCGCGGCCGTCGGCCTCGCGGCCGGCGCGCACGAACACGATCGGGAACTCCTTGCACACGTCGCCGAACTCGGTGGCGGCGACGAAGATGGCGTTGAGCCGCGACGCCACCGACCAGTCGGTGACGGGCCACGCGACCCGCAGGTCGCGGTGCTTCTCGGCCTCCAGGGCGACGGGCTGGCGGTGCAGGTGCGGATTGATCAAGAACGCTCTCCGGGGGATGGGGACGGGATCGCCGAGGCAACGGCGACGGCGTTCGGCGCGCCTTCGATGGGCGCGACGAGCACCTTGTCGACGCGCTTGCCGTCGAGGTCGACGACCTCGAAGCGCCAGCCCCCCCACTGCACCGTGTCGGCGGTGCGCGGCAGGCGGCCGAGCAGGAGCATGATCATGCCAGCGAGCGTGTTGTAGCGGCCTCGCTCCTCCTCCGGGAGCTCCTTGATCTCCAGCCGGTCCTTCAGCTCGGGCACCGGGATCAGGCCGTCGAGCAGCCAGCTGCCGTCGGTGCGCCGCACGGCCCAGGCGTCCTCGTCGGCCGGCGTGGCGAACTCGCCGGTGATGGCCTCCAGCAGGTCGCGCTCGGTGATGACGCCCTGCACGGCGCCGTACTCGTCGACGACGAAGACGAGCTCGGCATCGCTGCGGCGGAAGTGATCGAGCAGCTCCATGCCCGAGAGCGTCTCGGGCACGAAGACCGGGGCCTCGATGAGCGTGGCGATGTCGGGCGTCTCGCCGCGTGCCAGCGGCTCGACGAGCCGGTGCACGCCGAGCACGCCGACGACATCGTCCAGCGAGCCGCGGCACACCGGCAGCCGCGTGTGCCCGCTCTCGGTGGCGCGGCGCAGCAGCTCGGGCAGCGGCTGCTCCATCTCCAGCCACTCGATCTCGGCGCGCGGGATCATCATCGAGCCGATCTGCCGCTCGTCGAGGCGGAAGACGTTGCGCACCATCTGGTGCTCCTGCTGCTCGATGATGCCGGCGTCGAGGCCCTCCTCCAGGCTGGCGGCGATCTCCTCGTGCGTCACCGGGCGCGCCATGTCGTCGCGGATGCCGATCAGCCGCAGCACCGCCGACGTGGTGATGCTGAGCAGGCTGACCAGCGGCCGCGTGGCGGTGGACAGCGCCTTCATCGGCGGCGCGACGAGGCGAGCCACCGTCTCGGGGTAGAGCTGCCCGAGGCGCTTGGGCACGAGCTCGCCGAAGATGATCGTGAGCACCGTGATCAGCACCACGACGAGCCCGGTGGCGGTGTAGCCGGCAGCCTGCCGGCCGACGCCGAACTGGCCGCTCAGCCACTCGGCCAGCGGCGCCGCGAACGCCGCCTCGCCGACGATGCCGTTGAGCACGCCGATCGACGTGATGCCGATCTGCACCGTGGACAGGAACTTCGTCGGGTGCTCGTGCAGGTCCATCGCGGCCTGCGCGCCGGTCTCGCCGGCCTCGACCATCACCTGCAGCCTCGCCTTGCGGCTGGCCGCAAGGGCCATCTCCGACATCGCGAACAGGCCGTTGAGGAGGATGAGCAGAACGACGAGGGTGGGTTCCATGCGCACCACGCGTTCCCCCCCCCGGCGGTGCGGGGTGCGGACGCGGGCATCACTGACGAGCGGGGTCGGCAGCGTAGCAGAATCGGCCGATGCTCCATCTCGTCGGCGACCTGCAGGGCTGCGACGACGCCTTCGAGCGGCTGCTGGCGGAGATCGGCTTCTCGCCTTCGCGCGCGCGGCTGGTCGTGCTCGGCGACCTCGTCAATCGCGGCCCCGGCTCGCTGGCCGTGCTTCGCCGCCTGCGCGCCTTCGGCGACGCGGCCACGTGCCTGCTCGGCAACCACGACCTGCACCTGCTCGCCGTGGCACACGGCGCACGCCGGCTGCACCGCGGCGACACCTTCGCCGACGTGCTCGACGACGGCGAGCGCGATTCGCACCTGGAGTGGTTGCGCGCCCGTCCGCTGGCCTGCGAGGCCGCGGGCTGGCTGTGCGTGCACGCCGGCGTCGTGCCGCAGTGGACGGCCCGCGACACGCTGGCACTGGCCGACGAGGTCGGCGCGATGCTGCGCGGCCCGGGGCTCGGCGACTTCCTGCGCGCGATGTACGGCGACACGCCTGCGCGCTGGTCGCCGGCCCTGCACGGCGTCGAGCGCTGGCGCTTCGTCGTCAACGTGCTCACCCGCATCCGCTTCTGCACCGCCGAGGGTGAGCTCGACCTCGTGACGAAGGAAGGCGCCGACGCCGCGCGCCCGGGCTTCCTGCCGTGGTTCGACGTGCCCGGCCGTGCCACGGCCGGGCAGCCGATCGCCTGCGGGCACTGGAGCACGCTCGGGCTCGTCGAGCGGCCGGAGCTGCTGGCCATCGACACCGGATGCGTGTGGGGCGGCACGCTGACGGCCGTGCGCGTCGACGGGGGCCGGCGCGAGGTGGTGCAGGTCCCTTGCGCCGGGCATCAGCGCCCCGGTGGCGCTGCGGCCTGACGGCCATGTTCAGCGGCGCGCTGCCGCCGCACCACCCGAGGGCCGGTGCTAGC
>JAHCKS010000161.1 GCA_026125665.1 Rubrivivax sp. | reverse complement strand
CGATCCTGGGTCGCCCACGGCTTCTTCGCGAACGCCCAGCGCGGGCACGGGCCTGGCATGCCACTTGACGAAGCAGACGGTTACTCAGAACGGAATGTCGTCGTCCATGTCGTCGAAGCCCGTGCTGCTCTTGGCCGGCGCCTTGCCGACGGCCGGTGCACCGGCCCGGGGCGCGGGGGCGCTGCGCGGCGCCGGTGCGCCGCCGCCGTCGTCGGCCATCCCGCCGCCGCCGTCGCGGCTGCCGAGCATCGTCATCTCTTGCGCGATGACCTCGGTCGTGTACTTCTCGACGCCATCCTTGTCGGTCCACTTGCGTGTCTTCAGCCGACCCTCGACGTAGATCGACTTGCCCTTCTTCAGGTACTCGCCCGCGATCTCGGCCAGGCGGTCGTAGAACACGATGCGGTGCCACTCGGTCTCTTCTTGCCGCTCGCCGCTGTCCTTGTTCTTCCAGGTGCGCGTCGTGGCCAGCGAGACGTTGCAGATGGCCGAGCCGCTAGGCGCGTAGCGCACCTCCGGGTCGCGGCCGAGGTTGCCGATGAGGATGACTTTGTTGACCGAGGCCATGGCGAGGGCTCCTGTGGGCAGGGATGCGCGGGCGAAGCGCGAAGGCGGGGCAAGCGGTGAGGTGCGTGCGAGGCATTATCGCGCTGGCCCCTCGCGCACGAGGTGCGCCGAGGACCCCTGGAACGGGGCCGCCGACGGGGTGGAGGGCGCAGCGACCGCGCCGCCGCCAACGGGTGTCGCCGCACGGGGGTTTCGCGCCGCGCCGTTGCGCTGCGGGTGTCGCGTACGATGCAGCGCGAACCGTTTGCCCGTGATGTCCGCCGCCATCGACGCGCCGCCGCCCGAGACCGCCCCGCCGCGCGAGCGCGAGGCAGCGCCGCACGAGTGCGAGCGTGTGCTGCACGAGGTGTTCGGCTTCGCCGCCTTCCGCGGCGCGCAGCGCGAGATCGTCGAGCACGTGGCGGGCGGGGGCGACGCGCTCGTGCTGATGCCCACCGGCGGCGGCAAGAGCCTGTGCTACCAGGTGCCGGCCATCGTGCGGCAGCGTGCCGGCCGCGGCGTCACGCTCGTCGTCTCGCCGCTCATCGCGCTGATGCACGACCAGGTCGGCGCGCTCGAGGAGCTCGGCGTCAGCGCCGCCTTCCTCAACAGCACGCTCGAGGGCGACGCCGCGCGCCGCATCGAGCGCGAGCTGCTGGCCGGGCGGCTGACGCTGCTGTACGCGGCGCCGGAACGCATCCTCACGCCACGGTTCCTGGCGATGCTCGATTCGCTGCACGAGCGCGGGCTGCTGGCCCTCTTCGCCATCGACGAGGCGCATTGCGTCAGCCAGTGGGGGCACGACTTCCGCGAAGAGTACCTCGGCCTCGCCGTGCTGCACGAGCGGTATGCCGGCGTGCCGCGCCTGGCGCTCACCGCGACCGCCGACGACCACACGCGCGCCGACATCGTCGCGCGGCTGCAG
Source organism: Rubrivivax sp. (assembly GCA_026125665.1). Taxonomy (GTDB): domain Bacteria; phylum Pseudomonadota; class Gammaproteobacteria; order Burkholderiales; family Burkholderiaceae_C; genus Rubrivivax. Next base: position 8,239 of record JAHCKS010000161.1, on the reverse strand, counting down.
CTGGAGGCTGCGCGGCTCTTCGTCGCCAGCTTCGACCGCCCGAACATCCGCTACACCATCGTCGAGAAGGACGACGCGAAGCGGCAGCTGCTCGCCTTCCTGCGCGACGAGCACGAAGGCGACGCGGGCATCGTCTACTGCCAGAGCCGCAGGAAGGTGGAAGAAACCGCCGCCTGGCTCGCGAGCGAGGGCTTCGACGCGCTGCCGTACCACGCCGGGCTCGACGCCGACGTGCGGCGCCGGAACCAGGACCGCTTCCAGCGCGAGGAAGGCCTGATCGTCGTCGCCACGATCGCCTTCGGCATGGGCATCGACAAGCCCGACGTGCGCTTCGTCGCGCACCTGGACCTGCCGAAGAACATCGAGGGCTACTACCAGGAGACCGGCCGCGCCGGGCGCGACGGCCTCGCGGCCGATGCCTGGATGGTCTACGGCCTGCAGGACGTGGTGCAGCAGCGCCGCATGATCGACGAGGGCGAGGCGGACGAGGACTTCAAGCGCGTGCAGCGCGGCAAGCTCGACGCGTTGCTGGCGCTGGCCGAAGCGCACGACTGCCGCCGGGCGCGCCTGCTCGGCTACTTCGGCGAGTGGTATCGCGGCCCCGGCGCGGATCCGGGTCTCCCGGGCCGCGGCGAACCCCGGGTGGCGAGCGAAGCGAGCCTGGGGACCCGTTGCTTCAACTGCGACAACTGCCTGAACCCGCCCGCCACCTGGGACGGCACCGAGGCGGCGCGCAAGCTGCTGTCGTGCATCTACCGTTTCCACCAGCACGGCGGCTGGCGCGCGCCGCGCCAGTTCGGTGCCATGCACCTGATCGACGTGTTGCGCGGCAAGCGCACCGAGCGGGTCGAGCAGTACGGGCACGCTGCGCTCAGCACCTTCGGCGTCGGCGCCGATCTGTCCGAGTCGCAGTGGCGCGCCGTCGTGCGGCAGCTGCTGGCCCTCGGCCATCTGCGCGCCGAGGGGGAGTTCCACACCCTGGCCCTGACCGACAGCTCGCGCGCCGTGCTGCGCGGCGAGGTCGAAGTGCGGCTGCGCGTGCCGGCCGCGAAGGCGACGCGCCTGCCGCGGGCGCGCCGCACGCCGGGCGGCGCCGGCATCGCGGCACTGCCGCTGGACGATGCGGCGCAGGCGCGCTTCGCGGCGCTGAAGGCCTGGCGCACCGAGGTCGCCCGCGCCCACAACGTGCCCGCCTACGTCGTGTTCCACGACGCGACGCTGGCCGAGATGGCGCGCCAGCGCCCGCGGACGAACGAGGCGCTCGGCGCGATCGGCGGCGTGGGCGCCAAGAAGCTCGAGCGCTACGGCGCCGAGCTGCTCGCGCTGCTGGCGGACTGAGCCACGGCGCCGCCGCGGGCCAGGCGCCGGCTGTCGAACCGGTCCTGCCAGGCGCGCATGCCCTGGTGATGGAAGGGAGCCGGCTCAGGCAAGGTCTTCATGCAGGCAAAGGATGTTGCCTTCGGGGTCGCGGAACCAGGCCGCCTTCTCCGAGCCGAGCACGCAGACATGCTCGACGGTCTTGAAGCCTGGCAGGTCGTAGTCGTCGAAGACGACGCCCCGGCCCTTGAGCTCGGCGATGGCGGCGGCGATGTCGGCGACGCGGAAGCTGATCGCCGTGTGCTCGGCCTTGGTGCCTTCGGGCTTGGGGAACAGTGCGAGCTCGGTGCCGCCGCAGCGGTAGACGAACTTGCCGTCGGGCTTGGCGCCCAGCGGGCGCAACTGCAGCCGTTCCTCGTAGAACTGGCGGGCCCGTGCCAGGTCCTTCACCGGCAGCATGCAGGTGACGCTGGTGGTGTCGAGCGCACTCATCGTGCATCTCCTCGTGCAAGAAGGGGGGCACCGATCTTGGAGCAAGGCGCGGCCGACCGCCAGGGGGTCAGGCGCGCACCCGGGTGAGTCACTGGCGCCGCGACCGCGGCGCTGGCTATGATGGTCGATTCACCCGTTGCGGCCATGAACGACATGTCGAAGGACCTGCTGCGAGGCGCGCAGACGCCGGCAGGAACCGGGGAGGCGCACGCGCTTCGCGCGGACGAGGCACGTACGCTGCGCGCGGAAGAAGCACGCACGCTTCGCGTGCGGGGGGCGCGCACGCACAACCTGAAGAACATCGACCTCGACATCCCGAAGCATGCGCTGGTGGTGATCACCGGGTTGTCGGGCTCGGGCAAGTCGAGCCTCGCCTTCGACACGCTCTATGCCGAAGGGCAGCGGCGCTACGTCGAGAGCCTCTCGGCCTATGCGCGCCAGTTCCTGCAGCTGATGGACAAGCCCGACGTCGACGTCATCGAGGGCCTGAGCCCGGCCATCAGCATCGAGCAGAAGGCCACCAGCCACAACCCGCGCTCCACCGTCGGCACGGTGACCGAGATCCACGACTACCTGCGCCTGCTCTTCGCGCGCGCCGGTACGCCGTTCTGCCCGGAGCACGGCCTGCCGCTGGCCGCGCAGAGCGTGAGCCAGATGGTCGACGCGATGCTGGCGCTGCCCGAGGGTACGCGGCTGATGCTGCTGGCGCCGGTGGTGCGCGACCGCAAGGGCGAGTTCGCCGAGCTCTTCGACGACATGCGCGCGCGGGGCTACGTGCGCTTCCGCATCCGCACCGGCGGCCAGGAGGCGGCGCAGGTGTTCGAGGCCGAGGCGCTGCCGAGGCTGAAGAAGACCGAGAAGCACGACATCGACGTCGTCATCGACCGCCTGAAGGTGCAGCCGGCGATGAAGCAGCGCCTCGCCGAGAGCTTCGAGGCGGCGCTGCGCATCGCCGACGGGCGCGCCATCGCGCTGCAGATGGACGGCGGTTCCGGCGAAGGCCCGCCGGGGCGCGGGCTGCACGCGGGCGAGCACCTCTTCAGCAGCAAGTTCGGCTGCCCGGTGTGCAGCTACTCGCTGCCCGAGCTCGAGCCGCGCCTGTTCAGCTTCAACTCGCCGGTGGGCGCCTGCCCGGCCTGCGACGGCCTGGGCCAGGTGACCGCCTTCGACCCCGAACGCGTCGTCGCCTTCCCGACCCTGAGCCTCGCCTCCGGTGCCGTGAAGGGCTGGGACCGCCGCAACGCCTACACCTTCAGCCTGCTGGAGAGCGTGGCGCGGCACATGGGCTTCGACATCGACCAGCCGTTCGAGGCGCTGCCGGCGGCCGCGCGGCAGGTGCTGCTGCACGGCTCGGGAACGGAAGACATCGAGTTCGTCTACCGCGCCGAGGGCCCGAGCGGGCGCACGCGCACCGTGAAGCGGCGCCATCCCTTCGAGGGCATCATCCCCAACTTCGAGCGGCGCTTCCGCGAGACCGACTCGGTGCACGTGCGCGAGGAGCTGGCGCGCTACCAGGCTGCGCGGCCCTGCCCGGCCTGCGAGGGCACGCGGCTGAAGCGCGAGGCGCGGCATGTCTTCCTGCAACCGGCGCCCGGTACCGCGGGCAACGGGCTCGCGGCCGCCGGGGCAGCCGCGTCGCCGCCCGAGCGCGGCCGCGCCATTTACGAGGTCGAGCAGGCGACGCTGGCCGACACGCTGGCCTACTTCGACGGCCTCGAGCTGCAAGGTGCCAAGGCCGAGATCGCGGGCAAGATCGTGCGCGAGATCCGCTCGCGGCTGCGCTTCCTCAATGACGTCGGCCTCGGCTACCTGAGCCTGGACCGCGGCGCCGACACGCTTTCCGGCGGCGAGGCGCAGCGCATCCGCCTGGCCAGCCAGATCGGCAGCGGCCTGTCGGGCGTGATGTACGTGCTCGACGAACCCAGCATCGGCCTGCACCAGCGCGACAACGCGCGGCTGATCGGCACGCTGAGGCGCCTGCGCGACCTGGGCAACAGCGTGCTGGTGGTCGAGCACGACGAGGACATGATCCGAAGCGCCGACCACGTGGTGGACATGGGCCCGGGCGCCGGCGTGCACGGCGGCTGTGTCGTGGCCGAAGGCACGCCGGCCGACGTCGCGGCCAACGAGGCCTCGCTTACCGGCCGCTACCTGGCGCACGCGCTGAGGATCCCGGTGCCGGCGCAGCGCCGGCGACCCGAGACGCTGCTCGACGCGCCCGAACCCCGCATGCTGAGCATCGAGCACGCGTGTGGCAACAACCTGAAGGACGTGACGGTGCAGATCCCCGTCGGGCTCTTCACCTGCGTGACCGGCGTCAGCGGCTCGGGCAAGAGCACGCTCATCAACGACACGCTGTACGCCGCCGTGGCGCGCAAGCTCTACCAGAGCCACGCCGAGCCGGCACCGCACGGCCGCATCGAGGGCCTGGAGCACTTCGACAAGGTCATCGCCGTCGACCAGAGCCCCATCGGCCGCACGCCGCGCAGCAACCCGGCCACGTACACGGGCCTGTTCACGCCGATCCGCGAGCTGTTCGCCGAGGTGCCGGCGGCGCGCGAACGCGGCTACGGCGCGGGGCGCTTCAGCTTCAACGTCGCCGGCGGCCGGTGCGAGGCCTGCGAGGGCGACGGCGTGCTGAAGGTGGAGATGCACTTCCTGCCCGACGTCTACGTGCCCTGCGACACCTGCCACGGCCAGCGCTACAACCGCGAGACGCTGGAGATCCTCTACAAGGGCAGGCACATCGCCGAGGTGCTGGACCTCACGGTGGAGGACGCCCACGCGTTCTTCGGTGCCGTGCCGGCCATCGCGCGCAAGCTGCAGACGCTGCTGGACGTGGGCCTGGGATACATCAAGCTCGGGCAGAGCGCGACGACGCTGTCCGGCGGCGAGGCGCAGCGCGTGAAGCTGGCACTCGAGCTGTCCAAGCGCGACACCGGCCGCACGCTGTACATCCTGGACGAGCCCACCACCGGGCTGCACTTCCACGACATCGGCCTCTTGCTGAAGGTGCTGCACGCGCTGCGCGATGCCGGCAACACCATCGTCGTCATCGAGCACAACCTCGACGTCGTGAAGACCGCCGACTGGCTGGTGGACATGGGTCCCGAGGGCGGCGCCGGCGGCGGCACGGTGGTGGCGGCAGGCACGCCGGAAGAGGTGGCGGCGCGCGCCGACGACACCGGCAGCCACACCGGGCACTTCCTTCGAGGCGTGCTCGGTTGACGAGCCTGGACGACGAGGTGCGGCCGGGTGGGGGCGCAACGATGAAGCGGCGCACGGCGTCGGCACTCGGCCTCGTGGTGGCGGCCGGGCTGCCGCTCGTGCTCTGGGCGTGCAGCGGGCGCAAGCCCGTTCGCGGCCAGCCGGTGGCTGCGGGGGCCACCGTGCTCGCGCTCGGCGACTCGCTGACCTTCGGCACCGGCGCCGGCGGCGAGCAGGGGAGCTATCCGGCGGTGCTGGCGCGCCTCACCGGCTGGCAGGTCGTCAACGCCGGCGTGCCGGGCGACACCACCGTGGACGTGCTGGCACGCACGCCGGCGCTGCTGGAGGCCCACCGGCCGTCGCTGGTGCTGCTCGGCATCGGCGGCAACGACCTGCTGCGCCGCGTGGACGAGGCCGCGATCCGCGCCAACCTGCTTCGCCTGGTGGAGCACGTTCGCGGCAGCGGCGCGCAGCTCGTGCTCATCGCCGTGCCGCGGCCCTCGCTCGCGGCGAAGGTGACGGGCTCCCTGAGCGACCACCCGATGTACGGCGAGCTGGCCGAGGCGCAGCGCATCCCGCTGCACCGCCAGGGCTGGGCCGAGGTGCTGGCCGACGACCGGCTGCGCAGCGACACCATCCATGCCAACGCCGCGGGCTACGAGCAGTTCGCGCGCGGCCTCGTGGCGACGCTGCGCGCGGCAGGGATGCTGGTGCACTGAGCCGACGCCCGCGCGCGGCTGGAGAAGCGAAAAGGGGCCCCGCAGGGCCCCTCGATGAACAGCCGGCTCGCCCGGCCTACTTCAGGTGCGAGCTGATGGCCTTGGTCATCTCGAACATCGAGACCTGCGCCTTGCCCAGCACTTCCTTCAGCTTGGCGTCGGCGTTGATCATCGTGCGCTTGACCTTGTCCTGCAGGCCGTTCTTCTTGATGTAGTCCCAGACCTTCTTCGTCACCTCGGTGCGGGGCAGCGCCTTGTCGCCGATGATGGCCGCGAGCGCGCTGCTCGGGGTCATGGGCTTCATGAACGCGGCACTCGGGGTGCGCTTCTTGGCCGGGGCCTTCTTGGCGGCCTTCTTGGCCGCCTTCTTCGCCGGCGCCTTCTTGGCCGGCGCCTTCTTCGCAGCGGCCTTCTTGGCCGGCGCCTTCTTCGCGGCGGCCTTCTTGGCCGGGGCCTTCTTCGCGGCTTTCTTGGCCGGGGCCTTCTTCGCAGCTTTCTTCGCAGTTGCCATTTGAACGATCTCCGTCAGTGGTTGAGTCGGATGCCGGAGCCGCTGTTGTGTGGCCTCTGCGGGCCTGCTGCGGGGCTTCCTCGGGCGCTCGGTGGGGGTCTTCGGACTGCACCACCGCCGGCCGCCAGAGGGGCCCACGTTCGTTCGCGGGCTTCCGGGCAGGCGCGATGGTAATGCGCTTCCTAGGAGAAGAGAAGGTTTTTCCTAGGTAAGAGACGCTTTCTCGCCACGCTATGCTGCACGCATGAAGCTCATCGCGCGCTGGTTGCTCCTTGCCGCGGCCCTGCTGCTGGTGGCGCACGTGTACTCCGGCGTGACGGTGGCCAGCTTCGGCTCGGCCCTCCTGGCGGCCCTCGTGATCGGCCTGTTCAACACGCTGGTGCGGCCGCTGCTCGTGCTGCTGACGCTGCCGGTGACGCTGCTGACGCTGGGCCTGTTCCTCTTCGTGATCAACGCGCTGATGTTCTGGGCCGCCGCCTCGCTGCTGCAGGGCTTCAACGTCGCCGGCTTCACGGCGGCGCTGATCGGCTCGCTGCTCTACAGCCTGTGCGGCGTCGTCATCGACGCCGCCGTCGAGCGGGTCTTCAACCCGGCGACCGCCTAGCGGCGGGCGTGGCGGCGGGCGCCGGCCTCGCCGCCGGCCCGGGCGGCGCGCCCGGGCGCACCTCGAACTCGATGCGCTCGCTGGCCGAGGCGTCGCGCCTCTCCAGGACATGCCGGCCCGGGCGCGCCTGCCATTCGAGGCGCGTGCCCACGCCCAGCAGGCGGCCATCGAGGAACCAGCGCCCATGCGCGCCGCGCAGCACGACACGCTGCAGCGCGGGCGGGATCTCGGGGTCGAGCGCGATCACCGTGCCGTGCTGCGGCGCTTCGATGCCGAAGGCGCCGGCTGCGGCGCCGGCCCAGCGCGGCAGCGCCGAGGGCGGCTCGGTGCCGCGCACGAACCACTCCCCGCCGACGGCCACCAAGCCGGCGGCGGGCGCCGGCGCGATCGACGGGCCCGCGCCGGCGCCGGGCATGTCTCCGAGAGCCATCACCACCTCGCGCCACACGGGGGCCGCGCCGCCGACGCCGCTCACGCCGTGCATCGGCGCGCCGCTCGCGTTGCCCACCCACACGGCCACCGTGTGTCGCGCCGTGCTGCCGACGCACCAGTTGTCGCGCATGTCCTTGCTCGTGCCGGTCTTCACGGCCGCGTGGCCGCGCGTGACGAGCGGACTGTCGAGGCCGAAGGCGGCCGCGCGTGCCGCCGGGTCGGCGAGGATGTGCGAGACGAGCCACGCGGCTTCGGCGCTGAAGACACGCCGCGGCGTTGCCGCCGCCGCGGCCCCCGCGCGCCAGCGCACCGGCGTCAGCAGCCCGTTTCGCGCCAGCATGCGATAGGCGTTGGCGAGCGCGAGCAGCGAGGTGTCGGCGCTGCCGAGCGCGAGCGCCAGCCCGTGGTGGCCGGCGTCATGCGCGGGCTGCAGGCCGGCGGCGCTCAGGCGCGCGAAGAGTGCCTCGGCGCCGAGCATCGCGGCCACGCGCACGGCCGGCACGTTCAGGCTGCCGGCGAGCGCCTCGCGCACAGTGACGCCGCCGCGGTAGGCGTGGTCGTAGTTGCGCGGCGTGTACAGGCCCGCGCTGCCGGCCGACAGCTGCAGCGGCGCGTCGTCGAGCCGGCTGGCCGCCGTGACGAGCCGCCGCTCCAGCGCAAGGGCATAGACGAACGGCTTGATCGTCGAGCCGGGCTGGCGGCGCGCCAACACGGCGTCGACCTCCGGGGCGCCGGCACCGCTGCCGGCCGAGCCGACCCAGGCCAGCACCTCGCCGCTGGCGTTGTCGAGCACGAGCACGGCCCCGTCCTCGACGCCGCGGCCGCGCAGCTCGGCCAGCTGGCGCAGCAAGGCCTGGCGCGCGAAGCGCTGCGTGCGCGCATCGAGCGTGCTGCGAAGCGCGGTGGGCCGCGTGCCTTGCGCCGGACGTGCGCCCGCGGCGGCGGCGTCCGCGATGT
>JAHCKS010000016.1 GCA_026125665.1 Rubrivivax sp. | reverse complement strand
ACGTGGAAGCGCAGCAATGCGTTGAGCTGACCGGTACTAATTGCTCGTGAGGCTTGACCCTATAACTCTGACGTACGCGCCACTAGCGCGCGCAACACGAGTGAGGGCGTTGTAGCCGCTCGGTACGCAATCAAGCTGACTAGACTTCTATGAATTGGCCACGTTGGCGGCAGAGCCAGCGGGGCAACAAGTCAAGCCTGACGACCATAGCGAGGTGGTCCCACTCCTTCCCATCCCGAACAGGACCGTGAAACGCCTCTGCGCCGATGATAGTGCGGATGCCCGTGTGAAAGTAGGACATCGTCAGGCTATTTACCCCGAGGCCCGGTTCAAGCAAAGGACCGGGCCATTCTTTTCGCCCGCCCGATAGCAGACCGCCGACCGCGTCAACCCGCGTCGATGCTTCGCGCCAGGCGCTCGGCATGCGCTGGCGCCAGTTGAAGCAGGTCCCCCAGTGCTAGCAGGTCGTCCGGCAGCGCTGCATTGTCCCAGCCATCCGCGCTGTGCCGGGCCAAGCGAACAGCCAGGCGAACGTTGGCCATCTGCGGCGTCTCGCGCCGGAGGCGACCATCCGTCAGCGAGACCAGCAAAGAAGGGAGCCGCCACGCAACCATCAGCAGGTGCTGCAGGTCCGGCAACTCGAACCCCAACACGGCGCGTTGCGCGTCAGCCGACCGAACCACCGCGGCCGAGCGCTGAACTCGAACAACGTCCAACGCCAGCGCAGGCGCCTCGAGCCACAGCAGAAGCTCGGCGAAGTCGTGCAGCAGAGCTGCATCATGAATGCTCGCTGCGTCAGGATCGAGACGGTGGGCCGCGAACCCTAGGGCGAAGCGCGCGGCTCGCAGGCTTCGCCGAAGAACCGCGTCGAAGCCGGCCCGTGCCTCAGCGCGACCCGCCAGACGCGCCTCGGCGGTCGGCATGCCCGCGAACGAGCGGAAGAAGGGGGGTATGCCGAGCATGATCAAGGCGCCCACCAAAGTCTCCGGCTCCCCACCTTGGCGACCCGCGCGCTGGCGCGCAAGATGCGCCATGACCTTCAGGAACATCAGCGGGTCACGGCCAATCGCGTCCGCAAGCATGTGGGCGTCCACATCGTCCTCGGCCGCCGCCAGTGCGCGCACTTGCTCCGCGGTCGTGTCGAGCACCGGGATTCCTTCCGGCCGCAACCGAGCCGCCCACGAAGCCGCGTCGGCCAACGCTGGCTTCAGCAACGGATGACTCACCGTGGCGCCGATCATCGAACCTCCCCGAAGTAGAGATCGCGGGCTCCCCAGCTGAGATCGGCGAGCAGCGGCAAAACTTGAGCCGTGCGGTACGCTCGCCACCGGGCCGGCAAGAGCGGGCCGAAAGGCGAGTCCACCGCCTCTCCGAGCGTTGCCCAAGAAGGGGCGACGGCCACATGACCGCCACCACACCCACCGTCATCCTGCGCGACGGCACGCCTTGCCCGGCTATCGGCCTCGGCACGTGGCGCTACGGCGAGTCGAGCTCCGCTCGCAACGCGGAGATCGCCGCTCTGCGCTCCGCCATAGACATCGGATACCGCCTCATGGACACCGCCGAGATGTATGGGGACGGTGGCGCCGAGCGCGTGCTCGGCGAGGCGCTCGCCGATGCGCTCAAACAGGGCCTGAGGAGAGAAGAGTTCTTCATCGTGACGAAGGCCTACCCCCACCACGCAGACCGGGCCGGAATGCGCAGGGCCTGCGATGCCAGCCTGCGCCGGCTTGGCCTCGACCGGATCGACCTCTATCTGCTGCACTGGCGGGGCGGCGTACCCCTGGCGGAGACAGTAGCCGCCTTCGATGACCTGCGAACCCGCGGACGCATCGCCCGTTGGGGCGTGAGCAACTTCGACGTCGACGATCTTCGCGAGCTCGCGGCAGTTCCTGGAGGCGAGGCCTGTGCAGCAAATCAGGTGTACCTGTCCCTCCGTGAACGAGGGCCCGAGTTCGCGCTCCTCCCCTTTCAGCTGCGCCACGGCATGCCGCTCATGGCCTACAGCCCCATCGACCAGGGTGCGCTCGCTCGCGGTGACGAGGCGAAGGAGCCCGACGCGCTGGCACGTGTCGCGAAGCGACACGGCGCGACGCGCGCCCAGCTCGCCCTTGCGGCGCTGCTGACCCTGCCCGGGGTGATCGCCATCCCCAAGTCGAGCAACGCACAGCGCCTTCAGGAAAACTGGGATGCGGCACGCCTCGCACTGAGCGCCGAGGATCGCGCAGAACTTGATCGAGACTTCCCGCCGCCCCGCCGGAAGAAGCCGCTGGCGATGACCTGAGCCGCCGGCGTCAAGCGGCCGCGAAGCGCCCTTGACAACAAGGTAGCCGCGCGGTTACCGTACCGCGTCGGTTACCGAATGCCATGGCCACCGCCGCCCGCCTGCACGCCGCCCTTGCCGACCCGACGAGGGAAACCATCGTTCGCCTGCTCGCCGAGCGCGAGTGCTCCGTCGGCGAGATCGCGGCGCAGCTGCCGGTGAGCCGGCCGGCGGTATCGAAGCATCTGCGGCTTCTCGAGGGTTCCGGCCTCGTGCGCTTCCGCAGCGAGGGCACACGCAACCTCTACCAGCTCGCGCCGGAAGCGCTGCAGGCGCTGCGCGACGAAATCGACGCGCTCTGGCGCACGGCCATCGCCCGGTTCGCGCTCGACGCCAACAACCGCCAGCGCCCCACCCAGCCCCCCGCCGCCACGCCCAACAAGCCAACACCTCGCCGAGCGCGGAGGACCCCATGAACACCACTGCCGCCGAAGTGCCAGCCGTCGACCGCGCCGTGACCGTCGCACTGCCCCTCGGCGAGGCCTGGGACCTCTTCACGCGCAGACTCGCCCAATGGTGGCCGCTGGCCAGCCATTCGTGCAGCCGCAACACCGGCGCCCAGGTCATCTTCGAACCGCGCCCGGGCGGCACAGTCACCGAAATCGCCCCCGACGGCGGGCGCCACCCCTGGGGCACGCTGACCGAGTGGAACCCGCCGCGCAGCTTCGCGATGTGGTGGCACCCAGGGCAGCCGCGCGAGCAGGCGACGCGACTGCGCGTCACCTTCACCGCTTTGCACGAGGGCACCGAAGTCCGCGTGAATCACGACGGATGGAATGCGCGAGGCGCAGACGCCGCCGCCATGCGCGAACAGTACGACCGTGGCTGGCCGATGGTGCTCAATGCGCTGGCCAGTGCCGTCAAGGCCTGAGTGCGCAAGCGCGGCACGAAGCCGGGGCATGCCCGATGAAGCGCACCCTCATCCTGGCCGTCCTGGCCGCCGCGCTGGGCCTCGCGTGGGGATTGATGTGGGGCGCGGCCCTCTCCAGCCCATGCGCACCAGCGCCGCGCCTGCTGGCCGCGGCCCGCTGAAAGCAAGTCGCGGGGCCGGAGGCCTTCAGCTGCCGCCCGCGCCCATCTGCGACTGCAGGTAGTTCTGCTCGCCCACCTTGCCCACCAGCTCGAGCTGCGTCTCGAGATGGTCGATGTGCTCCTCGGTGTCCTGCAGGATCGATTCGAGCAGCTCGCGGCTCACGTAGTCCCGCGCGACCTCGCAGTGGGCGATGGCCTGCTTCAGGTGCCCCTGTGAGGCCACCTCGGCCTTCAGGTCGCACTGCATCGTCTCGACCGGGTTCTCGCCGATCAGCAACTTCCCCAGGTCCTGCAGGTTCGGCAGCCCCTCGAGCACGAGCACCCGCTCGACCAGCGAGTCGGCGTGTTTCATCTCCCCGATCGACTCGTCGTACTCATGCTTGGCCATGCGCTCGAAGCCCCAGTTCTTCAGCATGCGAGCATGCAGAAAGTACTGGTTGATGGCGGTGAGCTCGAGTTTGAGCTGCGCGTTGAGGAACGCGATGACCTGCGCGTCGCCCTTCATGATGCACCTCCGCTGTTCACTCGTTGATTCTCCGCCCCACCGCCGGCCTCTGCCGCTTGTCCGCGCAAGGCGGTCCGCCCTCGAGCTCCGCAGGCGGCCACCCTCCGCACCGCCGGCACCCGCCCACCCATGCGCGAATGCTGTACCGCCCGCGAACACAAGCCGGGACCAACACGCCCAGACGCAGCGCCCCGCTCGGGGACCAGCAGCGGAGCCCCTTGTGAATAGGAACCATTCGCATTATTATCGCACCGCAAATGATCATCTGCGTCTGCCACCGCGTGACCGACCGCGACATTGCACGCGAGGTCGCGCACGGCTGCACCAGCTTCGACGACTTGCAGGACGCCACCCGCGTCGGCACCGCCTGCGGCGCCTGCCGCGAGTACGCCCTCGAGTCGTTCGCGGCACACGTCGGCGGTCCTTGCCGAGACACACGCGGCTGCCCAGACACCGCGGTGCCGTCACGCGCAGTGGCCTCGCACGCGCCGCCCGGTGCACCCGACCGGGCGCGCCCGGCCGCCTGACCCGGCGATGCCCGGCACACCGCCAGGCGCAACCAAAGCGCAACCCCTCACCCAGGCCGAAAGGGCCGATCTGCCACCCAGCCCCGCCGCCGGCCGCCGCCGACTGGACAGCTCTGAGCTCTTCGGTGACGCGCAGGAAATCGAGATCGTGCACCGCCAGCAGGTCTACCGCCTGCGCCGCACAGCGCTCGACAAGCTGATCCTCACCAAGTGACGCGCCCGCAACGAACGGGCCGCGTCACTCCTCGTCCTTCACCTGGTGCTGGCTGACGAGCTGCTGCTGCACCGTCGGTGGCACCGCCTCGTAGTGGCTGAGCTCGATCGTGTAGCGGCCCTGGCCCGCGGTCATTGCGTTCAGCCGGTTCTGGTACCCGGTGAGCTCCGACAACGGCGCCTGGCCGCGGATGACCACGGTGCCGTTCGCCCCGTTCGCCGTGCCGTTGACCAGGCCGCGCTTGCCCGAGAGGTCGCCGGTGATGTCACCCATCGCCGACTCGGGCGCAGCGATCTCCACGTGAACGATCGGCTCCAGCACGATCGGCCTGGCCTCGCGCACCGCCGCCATGAACGCCTTCTTGCCAGCGGTGACGAAGGCGATCTCCTTGCTGTCCACGCTGTGGTGCTTGCCGTCGTAGACGGTGACCTTCACGTCCACCACCGGGTAGCCGGCGATGGCGCCGCCGGCCAGCACCTCGCGCACGCCCTTCTCGACCGCCGGGATGAACTGGTTCGGGATGACGCCACCCTTGACCTCGTCGACGAACTCGAAGCCGCCGCCGCGCGGCAGCGGCTCGACGCGCAGGAACACCTCGCCGAACTGGCCGGCGCCGCCCGTCTGCTTCTTGTGCCGGTGGTGGCCCTCGGCCTTGGCCGTGATCGTCTCGCGATAGGCGATGCGCGGCGGGCGGGTGTCGACCTCGAACTTGTAGGTCTCCTTCATGCGCTCGAGCAGCACGCGCAGATGCAGCTCGCCGAGGCCGTAGACGATGGTCTCGTTGGTCGTGGCCACGTGCTCGATCTTCAGGCACGGGTCCTCGTCGACGAGCTTGCCGAGGATCTCCCACATCTTCTGCTCGTCGCCGCGCTTCTTCGCCTGCACCGCCAGGCCGTGCACCGGCTTCGGGAAGTCCAGCGGTTTCAGGTGGATGTGATCGTCCTCGGCGGCGTCGTGCAGCACCGCATCGAAGTGGACGTCGTCGACCTTCGCCACCGCCACGATGTCGCCCGGCACCGCCTTCACCACCTCGACGTGGTCCTTGCCCTGCAGCATGAACAGGTGCCCCACCTTGAAGGGCTTGCGGCCGTCGCCGATGTAGAGCTGCGAGTCCTTCGTCACTGTCCCCTGGTGGATGCGGAACACGCCCATGCGGCCGACGTACGGGTCCACGGTCACCTTGAACACATGCGCCAGCACGTGCTTTTCGGGGTCGGGTTCGGCATGCATCAGCCTGGCGCCCTCGCCTTCGCCGTTCAGGAAGACGGGCGGGTTCCCCTCGGTCGGGTTCGGCAGCAGCTTGACGATGACGTCCAGCAGCTCGGCGACGCCGGCGCCGGTGCGGGCCGAGACGAAGCACACCGGGATCAGGTGCCCTTCGCGCAGCGCCTGCTCCAGCGGCGCGTGCAGCTCGCTGGCGTCGATGTCCCCGTCGTTGAGGTAGCGGTCGACGAACGCGGCGTCAACTTCCACCACCTGCTCCACCAGCGCGCGGTGGGCCGCATCGACGCTGCCGAAGTCGCTGTGGCCGTCGCGGTTGTAGAAGCAGTCCACGACCTGGCTGCCGCCAGCGTCGGGCAGGTTCAACGGCAGGCATTCCTTGCCGAAGCGGGCCTGGATCTGCTCGAGCAACGCCGGGAGATTGACGCCCTGCGCGTCGATCTTGTTGACGACGATCAGGCGGTCGAGATGGCGGCTGGCGGCGTAGTCCATCATGCGCTCGGCCATCGGCTCGATGCCGGTGGCGGCGTTGATGACGATGGCCGCCGTCTCCACCGCCTCCAGCGCCGGCAGGCTCTGGCCCATGAAGTCGCTCGCACCGGGCGTGTCGATGAAGTGGATCCGCGTGCCCGCGTGCTCCATATGCAGCACCGAGGCGTTCAGCGAGTGCTGCATCCTGCGCTCGAGCGGGTCGTAGTCGCTGACGGTGCTGCCGCGCTCCAGGCTGCCGGCGGCGCCGACGGTCCCGCTCTTCACGAGCAGCGCCTCGGCGAGGCTGGTCTTGCCCGCGGCCGCCGGGCCGACAAGGGCGAAAGTGCGAATGGCCGACACCGCGGGTGCGGCGCCGGTCGAAGCTGGGGTTGGCATGCAACGTCTCCTCGCCGCCGGTGCGGGCCGCATGGAGGCATCTGCGCGTGCCCCATGGGCCGCCGGGCGGCCGGTCGGATCTGGTGAGATCGGGTGGGTGGGGCGGCCCAGCGTAAGGGATCGCGTGCAGCCGCACAAGGGTGGGTGTCCGCGTGACAGCCGTGCACACGCCTCGGTAAGGTTGGAGGCGATGTCCTCGCCCCCCACGCTGGCCGCACCGGCCGTGCCGCGCCGCGTGCTGCCGGTGATCGTGCTGGCGCAGCTGCTAGGCACGTCGCCGTGGTTCGCCGTCAACGCGGTGATGCCCGACCTGCAGGCCAGCCCAGCGGGACGGCAGTGGCCGGCCACGGCGGTGGCCACCCTGTCTTCGTCGCTGCAGATCGGTTTCATCGCCGGCACGCTGCTGTTCGCGCTGGGCACGGTCGCCGACCGCTTCCCGGCCCGGCGCGTGTTCCTGGTCTGCGCGCTCGCCGCCGGGCTGGCGACGCTGGGCGCCGCCGCCACCGCCCACTCGTATGCGGCGCTGGTGTTCTGGCGGGCGCTCACCGGTGTCTGCCTGGCCGGCATCTATCCGGTGGGCATGAAGATCGCCGCGCAGTGGTTCCCGCGTGGCCTCGGCGCCGCACTCGGCTGGCTCGTCGGCGCGCTCGTCGTCGGCAGCGCCAGCGCCCACGCGCTGCGGGCCCTGGCAGCCGGCGGCGCGGGCCTGCCGTGGCAGGCCGTCTTCGTGGCCGTGGCCCTGTTGTGCGCGACCGCCGGGATGGCCATCGTCTGGCTGGTGCCGGAGCCCCAGGCCGCCGCCGGGCCCGCGGGCGGCGCGCCGAAGCTTCGCATCGCCGCGCTCGCCAGCGTGTGGCGCGACCGTCGCGTGCGCGCCTCGGTGTTCGGCTACTTCGGCCACATGTGGGAGCTGTACACGGTGTGGGTGCTGATGCCGGCCATCCTCGCCACCCGTCTGGCCGACTCGGTGGCCATCTCATGGTGGGCCTTCGCGGCCCTGGGGGCCGGGGCGTTGGGCTGCGTCGGCGGAGGGTTGCTCGTCGGGCGCTACGGCAGCGCCCGCGTCGCCGCAGTGCAGCTCGCCGCCAGCGGCCTGTGCTGCCTGGCGGCACCGTGGATGCTCCAGGCCACCACCGCGCTCTTTCTCGCGTGGGCGGTGCTGTGGGGCATCACCGTCGTCGGCGATTCACCCCAGTTCAGCGCCCTCACCGCCGCCAACGCCCCCCGCGAAGCCGTCGGCAGCGTACTGACGCTGACGAACAGCATCGGCTTCGCCGTCTCCGCCCTCAGCATCGAGGTCTTCGTGCGTGCCGCCGCGGCGGGCACGCTGGCGCAGGTGCTTCCCTGGCTAGCGGTGGGGCCGGTGCTCGGGCTGCTGGCCCTGCGGCCGCTGCTGGCGCAGCGCGCCTGAAACATGACGACGCGCGCGGAGCGGCCACGACACCGCGAGCACGACCCATCGGTGCCGGGCAGGCCTGCGGCCCGCACGATCTCCTCCCGGTCCCGGCCCGCGCGCCTGGCGCGGTACCGGGCCCGGTCAGCGCGCGCCCGACCGCCGCCACGTCGTCCTCGCCGGCGTGCCCCCTCTGTCATGCGCCGACGCGCCGGCGCACCGCGGCCACGTCACGCACCGGCCTGACCTCGATGCAGCCGTAGCGGGCCCAGGGCCACTCCTGCGCCAGACTCACCGCCTCGTCCATCGACGCCGCCTCGACGAGGTTGAAGCCGGCCAGCACCTCCTTGGTCTCGGCGAACGGGCCGTCCAGCACCTGCGTCTGCCCGCCGCGGATGCGCAGCGCCTTCGCGGTGGCGGGCGCCTCCAGCTGCTGGTAGCCGAGCAGCGTGCCGCGCGCCTGCAGGCCGTCGGCGTGCTGCAGGCACTCGCGCATGTGCGCGTCGAACTTGCCGGGCGGCAGCTCGGCCAGCAGTGAGTCGTCGGTATAAACGAGCAGCAGGAACTGCATGTCGCGGCCTCCGGGTGGCACGGGCACCGTGCGCGGGTGTCGATTCTGCGGCCTGCCGGTCGTCGTCGTGGCAAGGGGGGAAGGTCCTTCCTTTCAACGTTCAGGAGATGAGGTCATGCGCGTGATGGTGATGGTCAAGGCGACGCCGTCGTCCGAGGCTGGAGTGATGCCCGGCGAAGAGCTGCTCGCGGCGATGGGCCGTTACAACGAGGAGCTCGTGCAGGCCGGCATCATGCTGGCCGGTGAGGGCTTGCACCCCAGCTCCAAGGGCGTGCGCATGCGCTTCGACGGCGCCGCGCGCACGGTGATCGACGGCCCGTTCGCCGAGACGAAGGAACTCGTCGCCGGCTTCTGGCTGTGGCAGGTCCGCTCGATGGACGAGGCGATCGAGTGGCTGCGCCGCTGCCCCAACCCGATGCTCGAGGCGAGCGAGGTGGAGATCCGCCCGGTGTTCGAGCCCGAGGACTTCGGCGAAGCCTTCACTCCCGAACTGCGAGCGCAGGAGGAGCGCTTGCGCGCGCAGGCCGCGAAGCAGGGCGGCTGAAGCTGCGCCGCGCGCCCTGCAGATGGCCAAAGCCGACCGATCGGCGACGGGCGACGCCCAGCCCGGCGCGCACGGCGCGCACGGTGATCGCGACGCCGTCCGGCGCACCGGGCCGCCCAAGGAGGACGGCGTCGAGGCACGCCCCGGGGCGGGCATCGAGGCGCGCATCACCGCCGTCTGGCGCATCGAGTCGGCGAAGATCATCGGTGCCGTGGCGCGCGTGGTGCGCGACGTCGGCTTGGCCGAAGACCTGGCGCAGGAAGCGCTCGTCGCCGCGCTGGAGCACTGGCCGCGCATGGCGCGGGAAGGCGGCCTGCCCGACAACCCCGCGGCCTGGCTGATGGCCACGGCGAAGAACCGCGCGCTCGACCACCTGCGCCAGCGGGCGCTTCACGAGCGCAAGCACGAGGAGCTCGGTGCCGATGCCGACGCCCGCGGCGATCACGTCGTGCCCGACTTCACCGACGCGCTCGACGCCAGGCGCGAGGACTACGGCGACGACCTGCTGCGGCTCGTCTTCAGCGCCTGCCACCCGGTGCTCTCGCGCGAGGCGCAGCTCGCGCTGACGCTGCGGCTGCTCGGCGGCCTCACCACGGCGGAGATCGCGCGCGCCTTTGTCGTGCCCGAGCCGACGATCGCCCAGCGCATCGTGCGCGCCAAACGCACGCTCGCCGAGGCGAACGTGCCTTTCGAGGTGCCGCGCGGCGAGGCGCTGGCCACGCGCCTGGCGGCGGTGCTGGAGGTGATCTACCTCGTCTTCAACGAAGGCTACTCGGCCACTGCCGGCGACGACTGGATGCGCCCGGCGCTGTGCGAGGAGGCGTTGCGCCTCGGGCGCGTGCTCGCCGCGCTGGCGCCGGGCGAGGCGGAAGTGCACGGGCTCGTGGCGCTGATGGAGATCCAGGCCTCGCGCCTGCGCGCGCGCACCGACGCGCAGGGCCGGCCGGTGCTGCTGCTCGACCAGGACCGCAGCCGCTGGGACCGCCTGCTCATCGGCCGTGGTCTCGCGGCGCTGGCGCGCGCGCAGGCCCTGCCCGGCAGTGATGCCGGCCCCTATGCGCTGCAGGCGGCCATCGCGGCCTGTCACGCCGTGGCGCGCACGGCGGCCGACACCGACTGGGCGCGCATCGTCGCGCTCTACGGCCGGCTGCTCGAGCGCACGCCTTCACCGGTGGTGGAGCTGAACCGCGCGGTGGCCGTGGGCATGGCTTCGGGGCCGGCGGTGGCGCTGCCCTTCGTCGAGGCGCTGGCCGGGCAGCCGCAGATGCAGCGCTACCACCTGCTGCACGCGGTGCACGGCGACCTGCTGGCCAAGCTCGGGCGCGCGCAGGACGCGCGACAGGCCTTCGAGCGCGCTGCGGCATTGACGGCCAACGAGCGCGAGAAGGCCTTGCTCGCCGAACGAGCGCGGGCAGCCGCGGCGCAGGCGGCAGGCTGAGGCCGACGCGCGTTCGATCAGCCAGTGAGGTGAGTGTGTGCGGAGCCGCGAAATGCGCAGCGCACCCCGCCGTCTCGATCCCGCCACCTGCGTCGACGTGCGACACCGATGGAACAGGAACCCTTGTGGCGCGGTCGACGGTCAGGCCTCGGAGATGGTCCGGAACCCCCCGAAGATCATGCGCTTGCCGTCGAAGGGCATCGGATTCGTCTCGGGCTTCATGCGCGCGTCGTCCATCATCTTCTGCCAGGCCGCGTCGCGCACCTCGCGCGAAGGCCAGACGATCCACGAGAACACCACCGTCTCGTGCGGCTCGCACTTCACGGCCATCGGGAACGACGTCAGCTGGCCCTCGGGCACGTCGTCGCCCCAGCAGTCGACGACGGCCAGCGCACCGTGCGCCTTGCACACCGGTGCGACGCTTTGCGCGTACTTCACGTACTCGTCGCGGCGCGCCGTGGGCACGGCGCAGACGATGCCATCGACATAGGTCATCTCGCTTCTCCTTGCGGGGTGGCGGCGGCAGGTCCGCTCAGCGCCCGTCGAAGGCGCGCTGCACGGCGGCGATGTCGATCTTGCGCATGCCGAGCATCGCCTTCATGGCGCGCCGGGCTGCGGCCTTGTCCGGGTGGTTGATCAGCATGACGAGCTGCTTCGGCACGATCTGCCACGACAGGCCGTACTTGTCCTTCAGCCAGCCGCACATGCTCTCGCGGCCGCCGTCGGCCGTGAGTCTGCTCCACAGCCGGTCGACCTCGGCCTGGTCGTCGCAGCTCACCGAGAGCGACACGGCCTCGGTGAACGGGAACTGCGGCCCGCCGTTCAGCGCCTGCAGCCGCTGGCCCTCGATCTCGAACTCGATCATCAGCACCTTGCCGGCGTGCTCGGGCATCGCCTCGTCGTAGTGCGAGCTCTGGATGATCCGGCCGCGCTCGAAGATGCCGAGGTAGTGGTTCACCGCCTCCTCGGCGTTGAAGTCGAACCACAGGGAGGGGGTGATCCTGGCGGGAACGGCAGCCATCGCTTTCTCCTTGGTGTGGGGAACGCCGGCGGCGAGGCCGGCCTCAGTGATGACGACGAACGACGGGGTCGCGGATCGACATCGACGACGGCGCGGCGGCTGCGCCCGATCCCGCCACGGCGCCTCGCCGATCATCGCGTCAGAAGAACTACTCGTGCCTGAGCGCCTCGATCGGATCGAGCCGCGCCGCGCGCCGCGCCGGGAAGTAGCCGAAGACGACGCCGATCAGCGCCGCGAAGGCGAAGCTCGCGAGGTTGACGCCGGCGTCGAACAGGTACGGCACGCCCATCACCTGGGTGATGACGACCGACGCGACGGTGGCCAGCACGATGCCCACCAGCCCGCCGAGCGCGGCCAGCACCACGGCCTCGATGAGGAACTGCAGCAGCACCTCGTGCCCGAGCGCGCCGATGGCCAGGCGGATGCCGATCTCGCGCGTGCGCTCGGTGACGCTGACGAGCATGATGTTCATGATGCCGATGCCGCCGACGAGCAGGCTCACGGCGGCCACCGCGCCGAGCAGCATCGTCATCACCGCGGTGGTGCCCGACAGCGTCTGCGCCAGCTGCGCCGTGTCGAGCACGTTGAAGTTGTTCTCGTCGCCGTCGGCGAGCTTGCGCCGCTCGCGCAGCAGGCGCGTGAGGTCGGCTTTCACGCGCTCGGCGTCGGCTCCGTCGGCCATCGAGACGAGCAGCGTGCCAACATTGACGTTGCCGGTGAGGCGGCGCTGCACGGTGGCCACCGGCATCACGAGCACGTCGTCCTGGTCCATGCCCATCGCCGCCTGGCCCTTGCTGGCGAGCGTGCCGATGACCTCGCAGCTGATCTGGCGGAAGCGGATGCGCTCGCCGACGGGGTCGACGCTGCCGAAGAGCTCGCGCTTCACGGTGGCACCGATCACGCACACCGAAGCGCCGGCGCGCTCCTCGACCGGCTCGAACACGCGGCCGCTGGCGAGCGTCCAGTTGTTCGTCTCGAAGTAGGCGTTGGTGGTGCCGTAGGCGACGGTGGACCAGTTGCGCGCCCCGTACACGGCGGTGCCGCCGGCGGTGGCCTGTGGCGCGACGGCGCGCACGCCGCCCACCTGCGCCGCGATGG
Organism: Rubrivivax sp.; assembly: GCA_026125665.1. Taxonomy (GTDB): domain Bacteria; phylum Pseudomonadota; class Gammaproteobacteria; order Burkholderiales; family Burkholderiaceae_C; genus Rubrivivax. Next base: position 62,046 of record JAHCKS010000016.1, on the reverse strand, counting down.
CCTCGGCGTCGGCGACGCGGAAGGGCGGCGAGCCGGCGGCGTCGCGGCCGGGGCCGAGGCGCTGGCCGGGGCGGATCTGCAGCAGGTTGGTGCCCAGGCTCGTGATCTGGTCCTGCACGGCGCGCGTGGCGCCGTTGCCCACCGTGACCATCGTGATCACCGCCGCCACGCCGATGACGATGCCGAGGATGGTGAGGAACGAGCGCAGCAGGTTGCGGCGGATCTCGCGCAGCGCCAGCAGCAGGGTGCTGGACCACTGCCCGAGCGTGCCCCAGGCCGTGGTGGCCATCACGCGGGCTCCTTCGCCACGACCGGAGCCGGCGTGGCGGCATGGTTCGTCACGTCGCTCGCCACGCGCCCGTCGACGAAGCGCACGATGCGCCGCGCGTAGGCGGCCATCTCCGGCTCGTGCGTCACCATCAGCACGGTGATGCCGCGTTCGGTGTTCAGCGCCGCGAGCAGCTCCATGATCTCGCGGCCGCGCTGCGAGTCGAGGTTGCCGGTCGGCTCGTCGGCCAGCAGCACGGCGGGGCGGGTGACGAGCGCGCGCGCGATGGCCACGCGCTGCTGCTGGCCGCCGGAGAGCTCGGCCGGCGTGTGGTGCTCCCAGCCCGTCAGGCCCACCGCGGCCAGCGCGGCGCAGGCACCGGCGTGGCGCGCCGCCGCGCTCTCGCCGCGGTAGAGCAGTGGCAGCTCGACGTTCTCCTGCGCGCTGGTGCGCGGCAGCAGGTTGAAGCCTTGGAAGACGAAGCCGAAGTGGCGCCGGCGCAGCAGCGCACGCTGGTCGCGCGAGAGCCGTTGCACCGGCACGCCGCGGAACAGGTACTCGCCGCTCGTCGGCACGTCCAGGCATCCGAGGATGTTCATCGCCGTCGACTTGCCCGAGCCGCTCGGGCCCATGATGGCGACGAAGTCACCCTCGTCGATGGCGAGGTCGACGCCACGCAGTGCCTGGAACGCGGCGCTGCCGCTGCCGTAGGTCTTCGTCACGCCGGCGAGCTCGATGAGGGGCGTGTCGCGCATCGCCGTCTTCTCGGTGGCTGCCGGCCTCAGCGCGCCGCGCTTGCCTGGTCGACGATGACCGGCATGCCCGGGCGCAGCTGCTCGCTCGTCACCTCGGTCACGCGGCCGTCGCTGACGCCCGGCGTCACGGGCACGGCGACCGCCCGGCCGTCCTGCAGCACCCACACCTGGCGCACGCGCGAGGTGTCGGTGCCGGCGCGCTTGGGCACGTTCGTGCCGCGCGGCGGGCGCGGCATCAGCGCACCGACGATGCCGCCGCCGCTGTTGCTGCTCGCCGCCGCACCGGCGGCCGCCTCGGGGTTGAAGCGCAGCGCGGCGTTGGGCACCAGCAGCGCGTCGGCGCGCTCCACCGTGGTGATGGTGGCGGTGGCCGTCATGCCCGGGCGCAGGCTCAGGTCGGCGTTGGGCACGTCGAGGTCGGCGAGGTAGGTGACGACGTTGTCCTTCGTCGTCGAGCCGTAGCGCAGGCGGCTGATGGTGGCCGGGTAGCGCCGGTTCGGATGGGCACTGACGGTGAACGTGGCCTTCTGCCCTTCCTGCACGCGGCCGACGTCGGCTTCGTCGACGTTGACCTGCAGCGTCATCTTCGCCAGGTCCTCGGCCAGGCTGAACAGCGTCACGGCCTGCAGCGACGCGGCGACCGCGTTGCCCGGGTCGACGTTGCGGGCGAGCACGACGCCGTCGATCGGCGCGCGGATCGACGCCTTGCGCAGGTTGGTCTCGTCGGAGCTGAGCGCGGCGGCGGACTCGGCCACGGCGGCGAGCGCGCTCGCCTCGGCCGCCTGCGCGCGCGCGACGGCGGCGCGCGCCGTGTCGAGCTCCTGGCGCGAAGGCACCTCGCCGCCGGAGCGGCGCGCCACGTCCTCCAGCCGCTCGAGCGTGGCACGCGTTTCGGCGAGCGTGGCCCGCGCCTGCTGCACCTGCGCCTCGGCCGCAGCGACACCGGCGCGGGAACGCTTCACCTGGTCCGACAGGCGGGCGGTGTCGAGCTCGGCCAGCAGCTGGCCACGCTTGACGCGGGCATTGACGTCGACGAGCACGCGCGCCACGGTGCCCGAGAGCTCGCTGCCGACGGCCACGAGCTGCGTCGGCTGCAGCGTGCCGTTGGCGGTGACGGTGACGGTCAGCGCGCCGCGTGTCGCCGGCTGCGTGACGTAGCGCGGTGCGGCGGCGGCCTGGCGCTGGCCGAGCCACCACCACGTGAACCCGGCCGCGGCGGCCAGCAGCGCGACGCCGGCCCACGCGGCCGGCCGGTGCCACAACGGCCGCCTGCCGGCGCCCACGCCCAGCAAGTCGTCGAGCGCCGCTGCGCCGTGGCGCGGCGTCGGGGCAATGGCCGCCGCTGCTGCTTCGGCCGGCGCGGGCGCCGTGGTCGCGGCAGCGGCAGCGGCCGGTGCGGCGCTGCCGGATCCGGCGCGTGCGGCCACGCCGACCTCGCGCGCTTCGGAGGCGTTCGTGTCGTTCATCGGCGATCTCCGCGTTCGGCAGCGGATGCCGCGGTGGTGGTCGGGGCGGTGGCGGGGTCGGCCGTGGCAGCTTCGCCGGTCGGCGTCCAGCCGCCGCCGAGGGCCTTGTACAGGCGCACATGCTGGGTGGCGACGGCGGCGCTCGTCGTGGCCAGCGCGTCTTCGGCCGCGAGCAGCGAGCGCTGCGCGATCAGCACCGACGTGATGTCCGTGAGGCCCGCGGCGTAACGCTGCTCGGCGAGCCGCGCCGCGCGGCGCGCCGACTCGGCCGCGCCCTGTTGACTCGCGCGCTGTTCGCGCGCGCCGCGCAGCGCCACGAGGGTGTCTTCCACCTCCTGCAGCGCCGCGAGCACGGTGGCACGGTGGTCGACGCGCGCTTCCTCGAGGGCCGCCTCCTGGCCGCGCACCTGCGCGCGCAGCCGGCCGAAGTCGAGCACGGGCCAATCCACCGCGGCCAGCAGCGACGCGACGCCGGTGCCGGGCACGAGGGTGGAAAGCGACAGCGCCGACAGACCGATCGAACCCGACAGCTGCAGGCTCGGCAGGCGTCGCGCATCGACGGCATCGACGCGCACAACGGCCGCGCGCACGCGCGCCTCTGCGGCCTGCACGTCGGGACGCTGGCTCAGCACCCGTGCCGGGATGTCCAGCGCGAGTCCGGCCGGCGCCTCGGGCAGCGGCGCGGCGGCGGCCAGGCGGCTGTTCAGCTCGCCCGGCGCGCGGCCGGTGAGCACGGCAAGCGCGTGCATGGCCTGTTCGATGCCTGCCTGCAGCGCCGGCAGCTGCGCCTGCGTCTGCGCGACGGTGGTGCGCTGCTGCTCGACATCGAGCTGCGTCACGAGCCCGGCTTCCGCGCGCCACTGCGTGATGCGAAGCGTGTGCTGCTGGCTGGCAAGGCTGGCCTCGGTGGTGGCCCGGCGCGCCTGCAGGCTGCGCAGGTCGATGAGCGTGGCCGCCACCTCGGCGGCGATGGCGACCTGCGCTTGGCCGAGCGCGGCCGCGCCCGCCTGCACGTCCGCTTCGGCGGCGGCGACACCGGCGCGGCCGGCCCCCCAGAGGTCGGCTTCCCAGGCGGCGTCGAAGCCGGAGCGGTACTGCCGCGTCGTCGCGCGGCCTTCGCTGCGGCTGGCCTGCGCGGACGCGTTGGCGCCGACGTTCGGGCGCAGGCCGGCCGCGGCGAGGTCGCGCGCGGCGCGTGCCGACCGCAGCCGGGCACGCGCTGCCTGGACGTCGGTCGCCGAGCGCAGCGCGTCGTCGACGAGGGCGCCCAGCGTGGGGTCGGCGAATCGGCGCCACCACGCAGCCAGGGCCTGCGGGGAACTGTCGCCCGGCCCGCCCACCGACACCGCGGCGCGCCAGGCGGCGGGCGGCTCGGGCAAGGGCGCCGCCTCGCCCGGCGTCTGCAGCGAAGCGCAGCCGGCCAGCATCGCGATGGCCAGCACACCGCAAGCGATCCCCGATGGAGCACGGTTCATGGCGTCGGTTGTACCGACGCGGCCCATCGCCTCGATTGCGCGAAGGCAAAGAAGTCTTGCTGCACCGCCGCGGCGCCTCTCGGCACGGTCCGCACACGGTTCGGGTGCGGGCGCGGGCAGCCGGCGCCGTGAGCGGTCTACTGGAAGGCCACCTCGGTGAAGCTCCTCAGCTTGCGGCTGTGCAGGCTGCCCGGCCGCTCCTGCCGCAGCAGCTCCACCGCTCGCATGCCGATGCGCAGGTGCTGGTCGACCCGCTCGCGGTAGAAGGTGTTGGCCATGCCCGGCAGCTTGATCTCGCCGTGCAGCGGCTTGTCGCTGACGCACAGCAGCGTGCCGTATGGCACGCGGAAGCGGAAGCCGTTGGCGGCGATGGTGGCGCTCTCCATGTCCAGCGCCACGGCGCGGCTCTGGCTGAAGCGGCGCGTCGGGCCGGGTTCGGGCAGCAGCTCCCAGTTGCGGTTGTCGGTGCTGACGACGGTGCCGGTGCGCAGGATGCGCTTGAGCTCGTAGCCGGACAGCTGCGTCACCTCGGCCACCGCCTGCTCCAGCGCGAGCTGCACCTCGGCCAGCGCAGGAATGGGCACCCACGGCGGCAGGTCCTCGTCGAGCACGTGGTCCTCGCGCATGTAGGCGTGCGCGAGCACGTAGTCGCCGAGCTGCTGGCTGTTGCGCAGGCCGGCGCAATGGCCGAGCATCAGCCACACGTGCGGGCGCAGCACCGCGATGTGGTCGGTGATCGTCTTCGCGTTCGCCGGGCCGACGCCGATGTTGACCATCGTGATGCCGCTCGCGTCGGGCCGCACCAGATGGTAGGCGGGCATCTGGGGCAGCCGTGGCGGTGGCGCACCGAGCTCGTCGCCGGGCTGCGGCGCGGCGCCGCTCCTGCGCGTGACGACGTTGCCGGGCTCGACGAAGGCCTCGTAGTCGCTCGAGGGCAGCGCCATCAGCGCATGGCCGAGCTTGATGAACTCGTCGATGTAGAACTGGTAGTTCGTGAAGAGCACGAAGTTCTGGAAGTGCTCGGGCGCCGTGCCGGTGTAGTGGCGTAGGCGGTGCAGCGAGTAGTCCACGCGGGCCGCGGTGAACAGCGCCAGCGGCCGCGGCTCGCCAGGCGGTGGCTCGTGCGTGCCGTTGGCGATGCCGTCGTCCATCGCCGTCAGGTCGGGCAGGTCGAACAGGTCGCGCATCAGCTGGCGGCGCTCGGGGCCCAGGCTGCCTTCGAGGTGGTCGTGCTCGGCGAGCGAGAAGTGCACCGGGATCGGCTGCGCGCTCGTGCCGATCTCGAGGGACACACCGTGGTTCTTCAGCAGCAGCCGGAACTGCTCCTTGTAGTAGCCGGCGAAGAGGTCGGGTCGTGTCAGCGTCGTCTCGAAGCTGCCCGGGCCGGCGACGAAGCCGTAGCTCAGGCGCGAGTCGGCGCGCACGACGGTGTCGGTGCGCACGCGCACGAAGGGGTAGCAGGCACGCACGTGGCCGACGTCCTCGCCGGCGACGAAGCGCTGCAGCGCGCTGCGCAGGTGATCGACGCTGCTGGCGTAGATGGCCTGCACCTGGGCCAGCGCCGCGGCGGGCTCGTCGAAGCGGGCCGGGGCGATGAAGAGGGGCAACGAGGGCATCGTGAAGCTTTCTTGTTCTGGCTCGTTCGGGGCCGGGCGGTACTTCAGCCGGCACTGGCGCGGTCGATCGCCGCGATCTCGCCTGGCGCGAGCACGAGGCGCGCCGCGCCGGCCAGCTCTTGCCACTGCGCCACGCTGGTGGCGCTGCAGATGGGCGCCGTGATCCCGGGCCGCGCCAGCTGCCAGGCGATCGCCACCTGCGCGGGCGTGGCGTGCTCCGCGGCATGCGCAGCGGCAACTGCGTCCAGCGCGCCCAGCACCGCATGGCCGCGTGCGTTCAGGTAAGCGCGGACGCTGCCGCCGCCGCGTGCGCTCTTGCCGAGGTCGGCCTCGCTGCGGTACTTGCCGGTCAGGAAGCCGCGCGCCAGGCCGTAGTAGTTGATGACGCCCACGCCCTCGCGGCGCACCAGCGGCTCGAGCTCGTTCTCGTAGCCGGCGCGCTCCATGAGGTTGTAGTGCGGCTGCACGCTCTCGTAGCGGGGCAGCTTCAGGCGCGCGCTGGTGGCGAGCGCCTCGGCCAGGCGCGGCGCGGCGTAGTTGCTGGCGCCGATGGCGCGCACCTTGCCTTCGGCGATGAGCTCGGCGAAGGCGGCGAGCGTCTCCTCGAGCGGCGTGCCGGTGTCGTCCTCGTGCGCCTGGTAGAGGTCGATGCGGTCGGTCTGCAGCCGCGCCAGCGAGTCGTGCACGGCCTGGCGGATCCAGCGGCGCGACAGGCCGCGGCGGCCCGCGGACGCCTCGTCGCCGGCACTGCCCATCGGCTTGCCCACCTTCGTGGCGATGAGCACGCGGCCGCGCCTGCCGCCCGCCCCGAGCCACCTGCCGATGATCGTCTCGCTCTCGCCGCCCCGGTGGCCGGGCACCCAGGTCGAGTAGATGTCGGCGGTGTCCACGAGGTTGAAGCCACCGTCGACGAAGGCGTCCAGCACGGCGAACGAGGTCTTCTCGTCGGCCGTCCAGCCGAACACGTTGCCCCCGAGCGTGATGGGCGCCACCTGCAGGCCGCTGCCGCCGAGCGGCCGCAGCCACGCGCGCGTGTCTGGCATGTCGTTTCTCCCGATCGGGCCGCCGTGCTTCTCGTCGCGCTAGAGGATGAAGCGCGACAGGTCCTCGTTCGTCGCCAGCTCGGCGAGCTGGCGGTTGACCTCGGCGGCGTCGATGCGCACGGTCTGGCCGCCACGCTGCGGCGCGTCGAAGCTGACGTCGTCGAGCAGCCGCTCCATCACCGTGGCCAGGCGCCGCGCGCCGATGTTCTCCGTGCGTTCGTTCACCTCGAAGGCGATCTCGGCGATGCGGCGCACCGCCTCGGGCGTGAACTCGAGCGTCACGCCTTCGGTGGCCAGCAGCGCCTGGTACTGCGTGACGAGGCTCGCCTGCGTGCTCGTGAGGATGGCTTCGAAGTCGGCCACCGACAGCGACGCGAGCTCGACGCGGATCGGGAAGCGCCCCTGCAGCTCGGGAATCAGGTCGCTCGGCCGCGAGAGGTGGAAGGCACCACTGGCGATGAACAGCATGTGGTCGGTCTTCACCACCCCGTACTTGGTGCTGACGGTGGTGCCCTCGACGAGCGGCAGCAGGTCGCGCTGCACGCCCTGGCGGCTGACATCGGCGCCCTGCAGCTCGCTGCGCGTGGCCACCTTGTCGATCTCGTCGATGAAGACGATGCCGTTGCCCTCGGCATTGGCCAGCGCGGCGCCGCGGATGTCGTCCTCGTTGACGAGCTTGGCGGCCTCTTCCTCGGTGAGCCGCTCGCGCGCCTCGCGAACCCTCATCTTCTGCGTGTGCGTGCGCCGGCCGCGCGCCTGCTCGAACAGGCCCTTCAGCTGCTCGGCCATCTCCTCCATGCCGGGCAGGCCCTGCGGCCCCAGGATCTCGAGCGCCGGCTTGCTGTCGGCCAGCTCGATCTCGACCTCCTTGTCGTCGAGCGTGCCTTCGCGCAGCCGCTTGCGCATCACCTGCCGTGTGGTGCTGTCGGCGGCGGGCGTCTCGGCACCGAAGCCGACATTGCGCGGCGGCGGCACCAGCACGTCGAGCAGCCGCTCCTCGGCGGCGTCCTCGGCGCGCGTGCGCAGCGCGCGCATCTGGCGCTCGCGCTCCTGCTTCACGGCCACGTCGACGAGGTCGCGCACGATCGTGTCGACGTCCTTGCCGACGTAGCCGACCTCGGTGAACTTGGTCGCCTCGACCTTGACGAAGGGCGCATCGGCCAGGCGTGCCAGGCGCCGCGCGATCTCGGTCTTGCCGACGCCGGTGGGGCCGATCATGAGGATGTTCTTCGGTGTGATCTCGCCCCGGAGCTTGTCGTCCACCTGCTGGCGGCGCCAGCGGTTGCGCAGTGCGATGGCCACGGCGCGCTTGGCAGCCTGCTGGCCGACGATGTGGCGGTCGAGCTCGGAGACGATCTCCCGCGGCGTCATCGAGGACCTGCCGGCGGCCGTGTTCACTCGAGCACCTCGATCGTGTGGTGCTGGTTGGTGTAGATGCACAGCTCGCCGGCGATCTTCAGCGACTGCTTGACGATCTCGGCCGCCGGCAGCTGCGAATGCTCGAGCAGCGCGCGCGCCGCCGCCTGCGCGAACGGGCCGCCCGAGCCGATGGCGACGATGCCGTGCTCGGGCTCGAGCGCGTCGCCGTTGCCGGTGATGATGAGCGAGTGCTGCCGGTCGGCCACCGCGAGCATCGCTTCCAGCCGGCGCAGCACGCGGTCGGTGCGCCAGTCCTTGGTCAGCTCGATGGCGGCCTTCTGCAGGTGGCCCTGGTGCTTCTCGAGCTTGGCCTCGAAGCGCTCGAAGAGGGTGAAGGCATCGGCCGTGGCGCCGGCGAAGCCGGCGAGCACCTGGTCGCGGTAGAGCTTGCGCACCTTGCGTGCGCTCGCCTTGACGACGACCTGGCCGAGCGTCACCTGGCCGTCGCCGCCGAGCGCGACCTGCGTGCCGCGGCGCACGCTGACGATGGTGGTGCCGTGGTAGGTGTCCATGGCGGCACTGTAGCCGCCAGCCGCCCGGGCGCGCGCCGGCCCGCCCAGGTCCCGGCGGCGGGCAGGGTCAGACCTTGCGGACGCCGACCTTGGCGTGCTCGTTGATGCCCATCGCGCCGAAGAAGAGCGCGACGAGGCGGTGCGCGTCGAGGAACTGCACGGTGCGGTTCTCGCCGCGGCGCGCCAGCACCCAGTTCAGCAGGTCGCCGGCGGCGATGAAGTCGACGCGGATGAGGCGTGAGCAGGAGACGTTGACGAGCGGCGCCTGGCCGAGCTGGCCTTCGAGCCGCTTCAGCGTCGCGCCGATGTCGCCCACCAGCTGGCCCGACAGCTCGACGTTGGCGACCTCCACGCCGGCGGCGTCTTCCGACAGGCCCGACTCCAGGAAGCTCGTCGACACCTCGCTCACCACCGACATCGGCGGCGTGCGCGTCGACAGACTGTGGCTGCTGATGTGCACCTTGCAGCGCGCCGCCTCCCACGATGGCGGCGACACCTCGTAGGTGACGCAGTAGTCGATGGCCGCCTCGTCGAACTGGTCGGCGCGGTTGGCCAGGCGCAGCGCGTCCAGGCGGGTCAGCCAGAACGCGGGGTCGGCGTCGCGCACGCCGGTGGGTGCGGCTTCCGCGAGGACCATGAAGAGGCGGTCCCCGCCGATCCAGCGCATCTCGATCGCCTGGCCCGCCCACAGGCGGAACAGCGTCGACAGCTGCATCGCCGCCTCGGCTTCGATGGTGCGAAGCTGGCCCCAGTCGAACACCCACGGCAGCGGCATCTGCAGCGTCTGCGAGCGCAGCCGCGCCACGGCGTCGATGTCCAGCACGGGCGGGCTCACCCAGCCGACGTCGCCGCCGGCGACACGGCCCGATGTGGCGCTCGGCAGCACCGGTTCGTCGGCGATGGCCTCGGCCACGAGCTTGGGCAGCGAGTACCACTGCGGCGCCGACCAGCCGAACTGCTGCGCATAGTCGAGCGCCAGGCTCTCGAAGCGCTGCTGCTGGCCCGTGGCGCGGTACAGGTCGAAGAGCACCAGCCAGGTCTCGGCATGCTGGTGGCGCACGCCGGCCGCGCCGGTGAGCCGCTGCAGCGCTTCCTCGCACTGCTGGAAGTCGGCGTTGGCGAACGAGATCACCGGCTCGTCGAGCTCGGGGTCGTGCATGACCTCGCTCACCTCGACGGCGAGCGGGCTGTTCAGGTCGCCCGTGGCGGCATCGGTGGTCGGCGCGAACTGCATCGGCGCAAGGGGTGCCACCGGGGGCGCGGCGAAGAGCGGCGGCAGGCCACGCGATGCCGACGCTGGGGAACTGCCACGTGCCGAGTCGGTCGCGGACGCGCCCAAGGCGACGGGCACGTACAGCGCAGGGTCGATGTGCTCGCTCGACTCGGCGTCATCGGTCGCCGGCATCTCGTCGTGCAGCATCGGCAGCTCGGCGCCCGGCGGCAGGCTCGACGGCCCGCCCGAAGGCGGCGCGAAGCCGCGTCCCGGCGCGCTCAGCGGCGCCGGCGGGCTCGGCGGGCGCCGGGCCGAGGCAGGGGCGAAGTTCTCGCCCACCATCTGCTGCTCGATCTCGTCGATCTTCGCCTTCACGGCGACATCGGCGCGGGCCGGGCTGTCCGCCAGCCGGGCCTCGGAGTCGTCGACGCGCGAGGCACCCTCGAGTGCCGCCGCCTGCTCGGGTGACAGGCCTTCGCGGCGGATGCGACGCAGCATGTCGAACTCGCGCTTGCGCACGAAGTCGTTGCGCCGCTTGCGTTCGATCATCGCCTTGAGCTCGGACTTCTCGAGGTCGAGCTCACGCGAGTCGTCCTGGCGCGAGTTCAGCTCGTTCCAGTCGGTGGCCGGGTTCGCGACGAACCGCACCACCTTGCGGAAGAAGCTCTCGTTCTCGGCCATTGGCTGACTTTAACTCCCGGCGGTTACAGATCCGGCGGTGGCTGCCCGGCCTGCGGCGCGGGGCCCGCCATATTGCTCACGCGCCGGTGGCGAGGCCTTCCCCGGGTCGGGGGGGCGCGACGCAAACGCTGGCGTGTCGGCTCACCGGCACGCGGCCGGGCAAAACCGGCGTTCAGTCGCCGAACATCTTCTGTTTCAGCTCGCGACGTTGCTGTGCCTCGAGCGAGAGCGTGGCGGTGGGGCGGGCGAGCAGCCGCGCCAGACCGATGGGCTCGCCAGTCTCGTCGCAGTAGCCGTAGTCGCCGCTCTCCAGGCGCGCCAGCGACTGCGAGATCTTCTTCAGCAGCTTGCGTTCACGGTCGCGCGTGCGCAACTCGAGCGCGTGCTCTTCCTCGATCGTCGCGCGGTCGACCGGGTCGGGCACGATGGAGGTGTCTTCGCGCAGGTGCTCGGTGGTCTCGTCGGCGTTGGACAGCAGGTCGTCCTTCTGCTTGATCAGCCGGTAGCGGAAGAACTCGAGCTGCTTGTCGTTCATGTACTCGCTGTCGGGCATGGCGAGCAGCTCGTCGTCGGTGAGGTCGCGGCCGGCCTTGGCCTTCCAGGCGTTGGCGAGCTTCGGGTCGATCTTCTTGGGCGGGCGGGCGGAGGCTTCGATCACTTCGGGTGGCGTGGGGCGCGGTGGCGCGAACCGGTCGGTGAACCGGTTCGACGCCAGGGGAGTGGACAGGAGCGAGGGGGCGGCGGGCATCACAGTCGCCTGGGCCGCGGTGATGGAAGAGGCGCCGGCCAGGGCCGACACGGCCGTGGCGCGGGCCGGGGCCGGCGACGAGGGAGCCACCGCCGGCGCGGCCGCTGCCGCCGGCCGAGCCGGTGCAGGGGCTGGCCCCGGAGGGCTCACCGAGGCCGACTTGGCGGCGGGCTTCTCCGCCGCAACCGCCTTGGCGGGCGCCTTGGCGGGCGGCGTCGCAGCAGCCTTGGCGGCGGCCGGCTTGGCAGGCGCCTTCGGCGCCGGCTTGCCAGCGGGCTTGGCAGGTGTCTTCGCGGCGGGCTTGGCGGGCGGCTTGCCCGCCGGCTTCGGCGCAGCCTTCGGGGCGGGCCTGGCGGCCGGCTTCTTCGCCGCTGCCGCGGGCTTGGCATGCGCCTTGGGCGCAGGCTTGCCCGCGGACTTTGCCGGGGCCTTCGCAGGCGCCTTGGCCGTGGGCTTGCTCACAGGACTCTCCTCGCCTCGGAAGAACACTACTGCGGTTGTGGCCTGCTCGCCGGGCGAGTGAGGCCGCTGGCCGGCCTCTCGGGAACCCCTGCCGGTCGCGGCGCGCAGGCCGGGGCCCCTAGAGGCGCGCGGATTGTAGCCACGGGGTCGCGGCCGCCGAGGCGCCGCCGAACAGGGGATGTCGCAGCCTTCACGAACCGTTCCTTGACCTGCCGGAGTCGCCGCGAGTGCCAGGTCGCCCGCCCGGGTGCACTCGGGGACGCACGCAGGACGCACTCAGGCCAGGCACTGCTCCAGGCCCTGCATCAGCACGTCCTTGGGCAGGTCGATGCCGATGAAGACCATCTTGCTCATCTTCTCCTCGCCGGGCGCCCACTTGGGCCCCAGGTCGCTGCCCATCAGCTGGTGCACGCCCTGGAAGACGACCTTGCGGTCGCTGCCCTTCATGTTCAGCACCCCCTTGTAGCGCAGCATCTTCGGCCCGTAGACCTGCACGATCGCGCCGAGGAAGTCCTCCAGCTTGGCCGGGTTGAACGGCTTCTTGCTGCGGAAGACGAAGCTCTTCACGTCGTCGTCGTGCGCGTGGTGGTGCGGGTGGTCGCAATGCTCGCCGTGCTCGTGGTCGTGGTGGTCGTGATCGTGGTGATGAGCGTGCTCGTCGCCACTCAGGAAGTCGGGGTCGATGTCGAGCTTGGCGTTGAGGTTGAAGCCCTTGAGGTCGAACACCTCGGTGATCGGCACCTCGCCGAAGTGCACGGTGCGCTGCGGTGCGCGCGGGTTCATGTGCTTCAGGCGGTGGATCAGCGCGTCGACCTCGTCGCGGGCCACGAGGTCGCTCTTGCTGATGAAGATCTGGTCGGCGAAGCCGACCTGCCGGCGCGCTTCCTGGCGGGTGTCCAGCTGCGTCTCGGCATGCTTGGCGTCCACCAGCGTGAGCACGCTGTCGAGCAGGTAGCTCTCGGCGATCTCGTCGTCCATGAAGAAGGTCTGCGCCACCGGGCCGGGGTCGGCGAGGCCGGTGGTCTCGATGACGACGCGGTCGAAGGCGAGCTCGCCCTTGCGCCGCTTCTCGGCCAGGTCGGCCAGCGTGCTGCGCAGGTCCTCGCGGATCGTGCAGCACACGCAGCCGTTGCTCATCTGGATGATCTGCTCCTCGGTGTTGACGCTGAGGATGTCGTTGTCGATGTTCTCCTCGCCGAACTCGTTCTCGATCACGGCGATCTTCTGGCCGTGCGCCTCGGTCAGCACGCGCTTGAGCAGCGTCGTCTTGCCGGCGCCGAGGAAGCCGGTGAGGATGGTGGCGGGGATGAGGGACATGGTGTTCAGCGCGGACGGGGCGGCGGGACGCGCGGCTGACGCCGCGGGCCCGCTCAGATGAGGGCCGCGGACTGTCTTGCAAGAGCCCGGGGCTGTCAAGCCGAGGGTGAATCGGCGCGCCGGTGCCCGGCGCGGCGGCCCGCGGGCGCGGGGGAAGGCCTGCGGTATCCTCCCCATCCCCCCATCGACGACACCCCCGTGTCCGAACCTCCGTCGACGCGCCCAGGCGCACTCTGGCACGACCCGCGTGCCGAGGCGCGCCAGGGCAAACGCAGCTTCTTCGAGCGCCTGGTCGAGTTCGTCTCGCCCGGGCCGGACAGCAAGGCCGAGCTGCTGGAGACGCTGGCCGACGCCGAGAACCGCGAGCTGATCGAGCCCGAGTCGCGCGTCATGCTCGAAGGCGTGCTGCGCATGGCCGACATGACCGCCGGCGACGTGATGGTGGCGGCGCCCCGCATGGACCTGCTGGACATCGACGCACCCTACGAGGAGCTGCTCGGTGTCGTCATCGACACCGCGCACTCGCGCTTCCCGGTCTACGAGGGGAAGCGCGAGAACATCATCGGCATCCTGATGGCCAAGGACCTGCTGAAGCGCCAGCGCTCGCCCGAGCTGCACCTTCGCACGCTGATCCGCCCGGCCGTCTTCGTGCCCGAGAGCAAGCGGCTGAACGAGCTGCTGCGCGACTTCCGCAGCAACCGCAACCACCTGGCCATCGTCATCGACGAGTTCGGCAACACCGCCGGCCTCATCACCATCGAGGACGTGCTCGAGGAGATCGTCGGCGAGATCGAGGACGAGTTCGACGAGCAGCAGCGCGAGAACGGCATCTACACGCTGGCCGACGGCAGCCACCGCGTGGCCGGCGACGTCGGCATCGACGCGGTGAACGAGGCCTTCTCCACCCGCCTGCCCGAGGAGGAGTTCGACACCATCGGCGGCCTCGTCGCGCACGAGTTCGGCCGCGTGCCGCGCCGCGGCGAGGCGGTGGAGCTCGGCGGCCTGCGCTTCTCGGTGATGCTGACGCGCGGTGGCGCCGTGCGCTGGTTCCGCGTGGCGCGCGTGCCGCGGCCCGAGGCGGCCGAGGGCGCGCAAGCCGATTGAGCGGCGCTTGAGCGACGGCGGCGCGGTGCAGCAGCCCCGCGCGGGCGCAGGGCGCACGGTGCCGGTGGTGCTGGAGGCGCCGGCGCTGGCCGCGCTGGGCGCGCTGCAGACGCTGGCCTTCGTGCACACGGCGTGGTGGCCGCTGCCGCTGGTGGCCGTGGCCGGGCTAGCGGCACGCCTGGCGCGGGCTGCGCCGGGCCGCGCCTTCGTGCTCGGCTGGAGTTTCGGCACCGGCTGGCTGCTGGCCGGCGTCTGGTGGCTGTTCATCAGCATGCACCGCTATGGCGCGCTGCCGGCGCCGCTGGCTGCGCTGGCGGTCCTGGCCCTGGCGGCGGCGCTGTCGCTCTACCTGGGCGCCGCCGCCGCGGCGTTCGCGCGCTGGCGCCGCGGCGTGGCGGCGTCGGATGCGTTGCTGTTCGCCGCGCTGTGGCTGCTGGCCGAGCTCGCGCGCGGCGTGCTCTTCACCGGGTTCCCGTGGGTGGCATCGGGCTACTCGCAGGTCGACGCGCCGCTGGCGGGCCTGGCGCCGTGGCTGGGCGTCTACGGCATGGGCGCTGCCGTGGCCGGCATCGCGGCCGCCGTGGCCTTCGGGTGCATGACACGCGCCTGGGCCGCCGTGGCAGCGGCGCTGGCGCTGCCGGTGGCGCTTGTGCTGGTGCCGGTGCCGGCGTTCACGCGGGCGGCCGGCGACCTGACGGTGGCGCTCGTGCAGACCAACGTGCCGCAGGACGAGAAGTTCGACGCCGAACGGCTGCCGCAGACGCTGGCCGCGGTGCACAAGGCGCTGCTCACCGCGCGCGCCGACCTCGTCGTCGTGCCGGAGACGGCCGTGCCGCTGCTGCCGGACCAGCTGCGGGGCTTCGCGCCGGGTTACTGGGAGGGGCTGGTCGAGCACTTCGGCGCCGATGCGCGTGCGACATCGGGCGCATCGAACCTACCCCGGGCGCCCGGGTCCGGTCGCGCGGCGCTCGTCGGCGTGCCGCTCGGCGACTTCGATCGCGGCTACACGAACTCGGTGGTCGGCCTCGGGGGCACGGCGCCGTACCGCTACGACAAGGCCCACCTCGTGCCCTTCGGCGAGTTCATCCCGTTCGGCTTCCGCTGGTTCACCGAGCTGATGAACATCCCGCTCGGCGACTTCACGCGCGGCCGGCTCGACCCGCCGCCGTTCGCGGCTGCGGGGCAGCGCATCGCGCCCAACATCTGCTACGAGGACCTCTTCGGCGAGGAGCTGGCGCGGCGCTTCGCAGGTGGTGCCGCCGCCGCGCCGACGCTGATGGCCAACCTCAGCAACATCGCCTGGTTCGGGCCGACCGTCGCCGTGCAGCAGCACTTGCACATCTCGCGCCTGCGCACGCTGGAGTTCCAGGTGCCGATGGTGCGCGCGACGAACACCGGCGCCACGGCCGCCATCACGCACGAGGCGCGCGTGGCCG
The DNA here is from genome assembly GCA_026125665.1 of Rubrivivax sp. GTDB lineage: Bacteria > Pseudomonadota > Gammaproteobacteria > Burkholderiales > Burkholderiaceae_C > Rubrivivax. The sequence goes on along the minus strand of JAHCKS010000016.1, from coordinate 46,531 downwards.
CGATGGTGCTGCCGCACACGCGCGGCACGCTCGTGGCGCGCGTGCAGGGGCGCGAAGGCGTCACGCCCTATGCGTGGTGGGCGGGCCGCTTCGGGCTCGCGCCGCTGGCACTGGTGGCGCTGGCCGTGGTGGCCTGGGCTGCACGCCAGCGCCGGCCTGGGGTCTCGTGCTGATCAGGGCCGCCCGGGCGGGCCCATCCGGACCAGCCGCCCCGGCCGCGCCGGCGTGACGTGGCCATCGCGCTGCACGGGCACGCCCGCCACCCACGTGCCGACATAACCTTCGGCCACCTGCAGGAGGCGGCGGCCGCCGGCCGGCAGGTCGCGCACCAGGCGCGGCGTGCCGACCGCGAGCCGCCTCGGGTCGATGACGTTCAGGTCGGCACGCTGACCGGGAGCGATGCGCCCGCGGTCCGCCAGGCCGATGAAGCCCGCGTTGCGCGAGGTCAGCATCTGCACCGCGGTGCCCAACGGCAGGCGCCCCGCGGCGCGGTCGCGCACCCAGTGCGTGAGCAGGAACGTCGTGCAGCTCGCGTCGCAGATCGTGCCGACATGCGCGCCGGCGTCCGACAGCCCGAACAGCGCGCGCGGATGCGCGAGCATCTCGCGCACCACGTCGAGCGAGCCGTCGTTGTAGTTGAAGATGGGGAAGTAGACGAGGTTGTCGCCGCCGCCTTCACTGAGGTGGTCGTACAGCGCGGTCAGCGCCGTCGTGCCTTGCTGCTTCGCCCGCGCGCCGAAGCTCGCGGCAAGCGGGGGCTCGTAGTCCGGCGCCGCGCCGGCGCCGGCGCCGAGCGGAAACATGCGCCACGCGATGAGCTCGATGCGCGCCAGCAGCAGGTCCACCAGCGGCGGCACCGAGCTGCCGTCGCCCGACAGCCGCTCGCTCTTCTCGCCGAGGATGCGCGCCCGACGCGCCGGCTCGCGCAGCGCCGCGGCGCGTTCGGCGAGCGGCAGGTGCGCCACCTCCTTGTAGCCGGGGAAGCCCATGAAGATGTGCGTGGCGGCATCCAGCCCGCTCAGCACCCCGATGCCGCGCGACGCCGCCTGCAGGTACAACGGCAGGCCGCGGGCCGCGGCGGCGTCGACCCGCTCGCGCATGCGCCGCCACTGCTCGCCGCCGGGGTCGCGCTGCATCCAGCTCATCGACAGCGGCCGGCCCGCGGCGCGCGCCAGCGCCTCGACGAGGTCGAACTCGGCGTCGAAGCCCTCGGGACCCTGCAGCACGTCGAAGTCGTTGACCATCTGCACGACGCCGTGGCCGAGGCCGCGGAAGGCCTCGCCCAGGCCGGTGAGCTCGGCAGCGGCCGCTTCGGACGCCGGCGTGGCCTGGCCGCGCGCCGTGCGGTGGTTGTCGGTGCGGCCGCTGGAGAAGCCGGCGGCGCCGGCTTCCAGCGCCTCGCGCAGCAGTGCGCGCATCGCCGCGATGTCCTCGGGCGTGGCCGCCTCCTGCGCCAGCGCGCGCTCGCGCATCACCGCCATGCGCAGCGGGTCGTGCGGCACCTGCACCAGGAAGTCCAGGCTGTGGGGCAGCGCGTCGAGCGCGTCCATGTACTGCGGGAAGCTCTGCCAGTTGAACTTCACGCCCTCGGCGAGCGCGACGCCGGGGATGTCCTCCACGCCTTCCATCAGCGCGATGAGCTCGGCCTCGCGGCCCGGCACGTTCGGCGCGAAGCCGACGCCGCAGTTGCCCATCACCACCGTCGTCACGCCGTGGTGGATGCTGGGGCTGAAGGTCTCGTCCCAGCTCGCCTGGCCGTCGTAGTGCGTGTGGATGTCGACGAAGCCGGGCGTCACCCACGCGCCGGCGGCATCGACCCGCTCGCGTGCCGCCCCGGTGATGCGGCCGTCGCGGTTGACCTCGACGATGCGGCCGCCCTGCACCGCCACGTCGGCGGTGAACGGCTCGCCGCCGGCGCCGTCCACCACGGTGCCGCCTTCAATGACCCAGTCGAGCATCCCTGCGCCTCCAGTGCGTCGCGAGCGTGAGGCCGGACACGATGTGCCAGATGCCCCAGAGGCTGGCGATGATGACCATGCCGAGGTCGGCGTTGAACTGCACGGCGATGATGCCCAGCGCCAGCCCCGAGTTCTGCATGCCGCCTTCGATGACGACGGCGCGGCGGTCGCGCTCGGCCAGGCGGAAGGCGGTGGCCGCCAGCCAGCCGAGTGCGAGGCCCGCGGCGTTGTGCGCGACGACGATCCCGAGCTGCGGCAGCAGCTGCACGTTGAGCAGGTGCCGCTCGCGCACGAGCCCGAGCGCGATGAACGCGAACAGCGCGAAGAGGCTGAAGCGGCCGAGCGGCTTGCGCAGCTTCTTCGTCGCTTCGGGCCAGCGGTGGTTGGCGACGAGGCCGAGCGACATCGGCACGGCGAGGATGGCGAGCAGGCTCCACCAGATGGCCGACGCGTCGATGTCCAGCTGCCGCAGCCAGGCGGCGGTGGCCGGGTTGCTCGACACCATCCAGGTGAAGTTGAACGGCGTCAGCACCAGCGCCAGCAGCGCCGCGACGGCGGAGATGCTGATCGACAGGGCCGTGTTGCCGCGCCCGAAGTGCGTCACGTAGTTCGACAGCGAGCCGCCGGGGCAGCAGGCAACGAGGATCATCGCCGCCTCGGTGTTGGGTGGCAGGTCGAGCGCGAGCGTGGCGAGCCAGGTGCCCACCGGCAGCAAGACGAACTGCGGCACGAGGCCGCCGATCACCGCGCGCGGCATCTGCGCCACGAGCCTGAAGTCCTGCACGCGCAGCTCGAGCGCGACGGTGAACACCATGACGGCGAGCACGAGGCTCAGCACCAGCTGCTGCGCAGACATGGGCGGCGAGGCTAGCGGCGCAGCCGGCCCGTAAACTCAAGGGTTTACGCGAGCGACCTCGACCTGCGTGCCCGGGCCATGTTGACCTTCCAGCAGATCATCCTCCGCCTCCAGGACTACTGGGCTGCCCAAGGCTGCGCGTTGCTGCAGCCCTACGACATGGAAGTCGGCGCCGGCACGAGCCACACGGCGACCTTCCTGCGCGCGCTCGGCCCCGAGCCGTGGCGCGCGGCCTACGTGCAGCCGAGCCGGCGCCCGAAGGACGGCCGCTACGGCGACAACCCGAACCGCCTGCAGCACTACTACCAGTACCAAGTGGTGCTGAAGCCGGCGCCGGCCGACATCCTGGAGCTCTACCTCGGCAGCCTGCAGGCGCTCGGCTTCGACCTCGCGGTCAACGACGTGCGTTTCGTCGAGGACGACTGGGAGAACCCGACGCTCGGCGCCTGGGGCCTCGGGTGGGAGGTGTGGCTCAACGGCATGGAGGTGACGCAGTTCACCTACTTCCAGCAGGTGGGCGGCATCGACTGCAAGCCGCTCACCGGCGAGATCACCTACGGGCTGGAGCGCCTGGCGATGTACCTGCAGGGCGTGGAGAACGTGTACGACCTGACGTGGACCGAAGGGCCGGCGGGGAAGCTGAGCTACCGCGATGTCTACCACCAGAACGAGGTCGAGCAGAGCACCTACAACTTCGAGCTGAGCGACGTGGAGTTCCTGCTCGCCGCCTTCGCCGCGCACGAGAAACAGGCCAGGCACCTGATGGAGCAGCGGCTCGCGCTGCCCGCCTACGAGCAGGTGCTGAAGGCGGCGCACACCTTCAACCTGCTCGACGCGCGCGGTGCGATCAGCGTCACCGAACGCGCTGCCTACATCGGGCGCATCCGCAACCTCGCGCGGGCGGTGGCACAGAGCTACCTCGAAAGCCGGGCGCGGCTCGGCTTCCCGCTGGCGCGCCCGGAACACGCGGCCGAGGTGCTGCAGCAGCTCGAGAAGGCGAAGTCGGCGAAGCAGGCGAAGGAACTCGCGGCATGACCCAGCACGCGCGCAACCTGCTCGTCGAGTTGCTCGTCGAGGAGCTCCCGCCGAAAGCGCTGAAGAAGCTCGGCGAAGCGTTCGGGCAAGGGCTGCTCGCCTCGCTGAAGGCGCAGGGGCTGGCCACCGGCACGTCGGTGCTGACGACCTTCGCCACGCCGCGGCGACTGGCGGCGCACGTGAGTCATGTGTTCAAGGTCGCGCCGGACGAAGAGGTGTCGCGCAAGCTGATGCCGGTGTCCGTGGCGCTTGATGGCTCCGGCAAGCCAACGCCCGCCATGCGCAAGGCGTTGGCGAAGCTCGGCAGGGAGAACCTGGCCGACCGCTGGCCCGATGCCGTCGACGGGCCCGATCGCCTGTACGTGCAGGCCGAGGGCAAGGCCGACGCCGTCTTTCTGCGCACGCTGGCCAAGGGTGTTGCGATTCAGGCGGGCCTGCAGAACGCCCTCGACGAGACGCTCGCCGCGCTGCCGATTCCCAAGGTCATGCAGTACCAGCTCGCCGACGGCTGGACGAGCGTGCACTTCGTGCGCCCGGCGCATGGCCTGGTGGCGCTGCACGGCGCCGATGTCGTGCCCGTCGCCGCCCTCGGCCTCGAGGCCGGCCGGCACACCAAGGGCCACCGCTTCGAAGCGCCCACCGACCCCGTGCAGCTGCAGGACGCCGACCACTACGCCCGCGTGCTCGACGAGCAGGGGGGCGTCATCGCCGGGTTCGAGGCGCGGCGCGCCGAGCTGCTGCGCCAGCTGCACGCCGCCGCGGCGCGTGAGGGGCTGAAGGCGATCGACGACGACGCGCTGCTCGACGAGGTCACGGCACTGGTCGAGAAGCCCAACGTGCTCGTCTGCCGCTTCGAGCGCGAGTTCCTCGCCGTGCCGCAGGAGTGCCTCATCCTGACGATGAAGGCCAACCAGAAGTACTTTCCGCTGCTCGATGCCGACGGACGCCTCGCCGAACGTTTCCTCGTCGTCAGCAACATCCGGCCGGCCGATGCCAGCCGTGTCGTGCAGGGCAACGAGCGGGTCGTGCGGCCGCGCCTGGCCGACGCCAAGTTCTTCTTCGATCAGGACCGCAAGCGCACGCTGGCCTCGCGCGTGCCGGGCCTGGCGAAGGTGGTGTACCACGGCAAGCTTGGCACGCAAGGCGAGCGCGTCGAGCGCGTGCGCCACATTGCGCGGGCGATCGGGGAGAAGCTGGGCGGCCTGGCGCTGGCCGATCTCGCCGACGAGGCCGCGACGCTGGCCAAGGCCGACCTGCTGACCGACATGGTCGGCGAGTTCCCGGAGCTGCAGGGGATCATGGGCGCGTACTACGCCCGCCACGACGGCTGCCGCGATGCCATCGCCGACGCCATCGAGGACCACTACAAGCCGCGTTTCGCCGGCGATGCGCTGCCGCGCGGCGAGGTCGGCCTCGTCGTTGCGCTGGCCGACAAGCTGGAGACGCTGGCGGGCCTGTTCGGCATCGGCCAGCTGCCCAGCGGCGACAAGGATCCGTTCGCGCTGCGCCGGCACGCGCTGGGCGTGGTGCGCATGCTCGTCGAGCGCGACCTGCCGCTGGCGGTGCCCGAGCTCGTGGCCATCGCCTACCGCGCCTTCCCGGCCACGCACGGGCAGGCGCAGGCCGAGGTGCAGCTCTTCCTCGGAGAGCGCCTCGCGGGCGCGCTGCGCGAACAGGGCTGGTCGGCGCAGGAGGTCGATGCGGTCGTGGCGCTGGCGCCGGCGCGATGGGGCGACATCCCGCGCCGCCTGGTGGCGGTGCGCGCCTTCGCGGCGATGCCCGAGTCGGCCTCGCTGGCCGCGGCGAACAAGCGCGTGGGCAACATCCTGCGCAAGTCCGACGCGATGCCCGACGGGGCGCCGGCTGCGGCCGACGGCGTCGACACGACCCGCCTCGTCGAACCGGCCGAACGCGAGCTGCACGCCGCGCTGGGCCACGTGGCGCCGCGCGCCGGGCACGCCTTCGACGCCGGCGACCTGGCCGGCGCGCTGCGCGAGCTGGCGGCGCTGAAGGCGCCGGTCGATGCCTTCTTCGACCGCGTGATGGTCAACACCGACGACGCGGCGCTGCGCCGCAACCGGCTGGCGCTGCTGGCCGAACTGCATCGCGCGATGAACCGCGTCGCCGACCTGTCCAGGCTGGCCACCTGAGGTCATCGCCGGCAATGCGCACCGACTCCACCCGACGAGGCGACGGCATGCACACCACCAAGCTGGTCATCCTCGGCCGCGACGGCATCCTCAACAAGTACCGCGAGGACCACGTCAAGGCGCCTTCGGAGTGGGTGCCGATCCCCGGTGCGCTGGAAGCCGTGGCGCGCCTGAACCACGCCGGCTGGCACACCGTGGTGGCGACCAACCAGGCCGGCATCGGCCGCGGGCTCATCGACATGGCCTCGGTGAACGCCGTCCACGCGCACATGAACCACCTGCTCGTCGCTGCCGGCGGGCGGCTCGATGCGGTGTTCCTGTGCCCGCACACGCCGGAGGAGCGCTGCGACTGCCGCAAGCCGCTGCCGGGCATGATGCGCGACATCGGCCTGCGCTACGGCGTGGACCTGCGCCACGTGCCGATGGTGGCCGACACGCTGCGCGACCTGCAAGCGGCCGAGGCGGCCGGCTGCGAGCCGCACCTCGTGCTGAGCGGCCGCGCCGCCGGCCTGACGCCCGAGCAGGTGCAGGAAATGCAGGACAAGGTTCCGGGCACCGTCGTGCACGAGAGCCTGGGGGCCTTTGCCGAACACCTGCTGCGGCGCGACAACCTCGGCGTCTCGATGCTCGGGAGCCTGGCCTGATGGACGCCGCCCCGGCGCCGGGCGGCACGCTGCTGCCGGCGCTGCGCTCGCTGCTGTTCGTGCTGTGGATGGCCGTGACGGTGGTGCCGTGGGCCACGGCGGTGCTGCTGATGGCGCCCTTCGCCAGCAGCACGACGCTGTACTGGGCCTGCGTCGGCTGGCTGCGTGTCGTGATGTGGGGCAGCCGCGTCATCTGCGGGGTTCAGGCGCGTGTGTCGGGACTCGAGCGCGTGCCGAGCGCCGCCGACGCCAAGGGTGCCGTGCTGCTGGCGCCCAAACACCAGAGCACCTGGGAGACCTTCGCGCTGCCGACCTTGATGCCGCATCCGCTGGCCTACGTCTTCAAGCGCGAGTTGCTGTACATCCCGTTCTTCGGCTGGGCGATGGGGCGGCTGGACATGATCCACATCGACCGCAGCAAGCGCGCCGAGGCCTGGAACAAGGTGGCCGAGCAGGGGCGGCGCCTGTTCGCCGAAGGCATCTGGGTGATCATGTTCCCCGAAGGCACGCGCACGCCGCGCGGCGGCCAAGGCACCTACAAGACGGGCGCGTCGCGCCTGGCCGTGGCCACCGGCGTGCCGATCGTGCCCATCGCCGTGACCTCCGCGCGCTGCTGGCCGCGCAAGAGCTTCCTGCTGCGGCCAGGCGTCGTCGACGTGTCGATCGGCCGGCCGATCCACACCGCCGGCCGCGACGCCGACGAGGTGATGCGCGAGGTGGAGGCGTGGATCGAGGCGGAGATGCGGCGGCTCGACCCCGAGGCCTATCCGGCGGCCCGCGCCGGGGCCGACCGCGCGCTGGCCTGAGAGCCGGCCGCGGCGCGCGGCGGCGCGTGCGTGGCGCTGCCAACGGCGCACCTACAATGACCGCTCATGCCGAGCGCCCAGGCGCCGAGGTCGCCGACCCAGCCGCCGATCCAGCTGACGCTGTTCGACCCCGTGCCTGATACGCAGGCGCCGGAGTCGCCGCTGTCGGTGGCGGGGGGCAGCGTGGAGGCGGGAGGCCTCGGCGACGAAGGGTCGCCGTCCGCCCGTCCGCCCCGTTCGGCGCCACCTTCCGGCTCGGCAGGGGCCGGCCCGCAACGGCCGCCGGAGCCGCTGCCCGCGACCCCCGAGCGACCGTCCTTCGAGCCGCCGACATCCGGCCGCCACCCGCACGCCACGCGCGAGATCCGCCTTGGCGAGCACCACGTCGCCTACGCGCTGCGCCGGGCGCGCCGCCGCACCATCGGCTTCCTCGTCGGACCCGAGGGCCTGACCGTCAGCGCGCCGCGCTGGGTGAGCCTGTCCGAGATCGAGGCGGCGCTGCGCGAGAAGGGCCACTGGATCCTGCGCAAGCTGCACGAGCAGCGCGAGCGGCTGCGCCGGCTGGAGCGCGCCCGCATCGACTGGCGCGACGGCGCGGGCTTTCCCTTCCTCGGCGAGACGGTGATCGTCGTGCTCGACCCGCGCATCACGGGCTCGGTGCTGCGCCAAGCCGAGGCGACGCTGCCCGGCGTGCCGGCGCTGACGCTGCACCTGGGGCTGCCGCAGGACGCGGCGCCGGTGCAGATCCGCGACGCGGTGCAAAGCTGGCTGCAGCGCCAGGCCCGGCGCATCTTCGAGGAGCGCTCGGCCGTCTTCGCCGAGCGGCTGCGCGTGCGCGTGCGCCGGCTGGCGCTGTCGGCGGCGGCCACGCGTTGGGGCAGCGCCAACGCCGACGGCTCGATCCGGCTGAACTGGCGGCTGGTGCACTTCGCGCTGCCGGTGATCGACTACGTCGTCGCGCACGAACTGGCCCACCTGCGCGAGATGAACCACAGCCCGGCCTTCTGGGACGTGGTGCGCTCGGCGCTGCCGGGCTTCGAGGCGGCGCGTGGCGCCCTGCGCAGCGAGGTGCTGCCCGAGTTCGACTGAAGAAGCCGGCGCGGCGCACGCCCCTGCGCGGTGCGCCTCGCACTTCGTCCCGGCCGCGATCCCCACCTCTTGGGGGGCGGCGCCTGGCGTGCGGTCCACCATACGTAGGATGGCCGCGGCGGCCCGGACGGCGCACACTGCGAACCAAGCTGTCATTCATTGCAGGTTTCATCGGGGAAGGTAGGGCCTGGCAGTACTCTCGCAGTGCGCGGGCCCTCATCAGGTAACGGCAGGCGGTTCGTCCGTCCTGCCGTTTTTTTTTGCCCCGACGCCGCACCGATGGCGGGCGGGGCGCGCGCCGCGCGTCGATATATTCCACGCCGCCATGCCGACGCCGCGCACCTACACGATCGCCGAGCTCGCCTCGGAGTTCGACATCACCGCGCGCGCCATCCGCTTCTACGAGGACGTGGGCCTGCTCGCGCCGGCGCGCGCGGGCCGCAACCGGGTCTACTCGCACCGCGACCGCACGCGCCTGAAGCTCACGCTGCGCGGCAAGCGGCTGGGGCTCACGCTGTCGGAGATCAAGCAGCTCGTGGACATGTACGACGCCGGCACCGACGAAAAGCCGCAACTCCGCGCCTTCCTCGACGTGCTGGCCGCGCACCGCAAGGCGCTGGAGCAGCAACGCGAGGACATCGAGATCACGCTGTCGGAGATCGCGCAGCACGAGGAGCGTTGCCGGCGGCTGCTGCGCGCGCCGCCGCGCCGCTGAGTGTCGCCAGGGGCGTCGGGCGCGCCGGCATCGGGCGGGCGCGTTGCCGGCGCGTCCTTATGATCGACGGGCAGCCCAACCGATCCAGCGCACGGAGACCGCCATGAACCTGCCCGGCCTCGACTTCCAGCTCGGCGAGGACATCGACGCGCTGCGCGACGCGGTGCGCAGCTTCGCCGAAGCCGAGATCGTGCCCCGCGCCGCCGAGGTGGACAAGAGCGACCGCTTCCCGATGGACCTGTGGCGCAAGATGGGCGAGCTGGGCGTGCTCGGCGTCACGGTGCCCGAGGCCTACGGCGGCGCCGGCATGGGCTACCTGGCGCACATGGTGGCGATGGAGGAGATCAGCCGCGGCAGCGCGTCGATCGGTCTCAGCTACGGCGCGCACAGCAACCTGTGCGTCAACCAGATCAAGCGCAACGGCAGCGACGCGCAGCGCCGCAAGTACCTTCCGAAGCTCGTCAGCGGCGAGCACGTCGGTGCGCTGGCGATGAGCGAGCCCGGTGCCGGCAGCGACGTCATCGGCATGAAGCTCAAGGCCGTCGACAAGGGCGGCTTCTACCTCCTGAACGGCACGAAGATGTGGATCACCAACGGCCCCGATGCCGACGTGATGGTGGTCTACGCGAAGACCGAGCCCGAGCTTGGGGCACGTGGGGTCACCACCTTCATCGTCGAGAAGGGCATGAAGGGCTTCTCCACGGCGCAGAAGCTGGACAAGCTGGGCATGCGCGGCAGCCACACCGGCGAGATGGTGTTCAAGGACGTCGAGGTGCCGGCCGAGAACGTGCTGGGTGCGGTGAACGGCGGCGCGAAGGTACTGATGAGCGGGCTGGACTACGAACGCGCAGTGCTCGCCGCGGGGCCCATCGGCATCATGCAGGCGGTGCTCGACAACGTCGTGCCCTACATCCACGAGCGCAAGCAGTTCGGCCAGAGCATCGGCGAGTTCCAGCTCATCCAGGGCAAGGTGGCCGACATGTACACGGTGCTGCAGGCGGCGCGCGCCTTCTGCTACACGGTGGGCAAGAACCTCGACCGGCTCGGTGCCGAGCACGTGCGCCAGGTGCGCAAGGACTGCGCCAGCGTCATCCTGTGGTGCGCGGAGAAGGCCACCTGGATGGCCGGCGAGGGAATCCAGGTCTTCGGCGGCAACGGCTACATCAACGACTACCCGCTCGGGCGGCTGTGGCGCGACGCCAAGCTGTACGAGATCGGCGCTGGCACGAGCGAGATTCGGCGCATGCTGATCGGCCGCGAGCTCTTCGCCGAGACGATGTGAAGCGCCGGGTCGCCGTGCCACCGGCCCTCGCCGCCTACACTCGCCCCGTGAGGCTCGCCCCATGAGAGAGGAACTGCAGCACCTGCTCGAGAACAACCGCCGCTGGGCCGCGGCGACGACAGCGCGCGACAGCGGTTTCTTCTCGCGCCTGGCGCAGCAGCAGAGCCCCCGCTACATGTGGATCGGCTGCGCCGACAGCCGCGTGCCGGCCAACGAGATCACCGGCCTCGATCCCGGCGAGGTGTTCGTTCACCGCAACGTCGCCAACGTCGTCGTGCACGCCGACCTCAACGCGCTGTCGACGATCCAGTTCGCGGTCGATCACCTGAAGGTCGAGCACATCATCGTCGTCGGCCACTACGGCTGCGCCGGCGTGCGAGCGGCGCTGCTGGGGCTGCGCGTGGGGCTCGCGGACAACTGGCTGCGGCACGTGCACGACGTGCGGCTGCGCCACCGCCGGCGCATCGACCACCTGCCGCCCGACGAGCAGGAGAACATCCTGTGCGAGATGAACGTCATCGAGCAGGTGGGCAACGTGGCACTGTCCACCGTGCTGCAGGACGCCTGGGCGCGTGGCCAGAAGGTGGCCGTGCACGGCTGGGTCTACGGCCTCTCCGATGGCCTGCTGAAGGACCTGGAGGTGACGATGGACCGCCCGGAGACCGTGGTGCAGGTCTTCGCCGCGGCCATCAAGCGCTACCCGCGGCAGGCCAGCGCAGACACCACGTTCTGAGGCGCCGCCCGCCCGCCCGCCTGCCCGCGCGACGCGCCCGGCCGATGTTCCCGCAAAGCCTCACCGACCGCCGCGCCTACGAGATCGCCGTGGCGCTGCGCGACGGCTTCAACAAGCACTATCGCCTGTTCCGCGAGACCAGCGCCGCGGCCAAGCAGCGCTTCGAGCGCGCCGACTGGCACGGCCAGCAGCGCGCGCAGCGCGAGCGCATCGAGTTCTACGACCTGCGCGTCAACGAGGCGGTCGAGCGGCTGCGCGGCGAGTTCGCCGTCGACCAGCTCGGCATGGACACCTGGCAGCAGGCCAAGCTGCACTACATCGGCCTGCTCACCGACCACCACCAGCCCGAGCTCGCCGAGACCTTCTTCAACTCTGTGACGGTGAAGCTGCTGCACCGCAGCTACTTCAACAACGACTTCATCTTCGTGCGCCCGGCCGTCAGCACCGAGTACATCGAGCAGGACGAGCCGGCGAGCCTGCCGACCTACCGCGCCTACTACCCCACGCGCGACAACCTGCGCGAGACCTGGAAGCGCATCATCCACAACTTCCAGCTCGAGCGGGAGTTCGAGGACATCGACCGCGACGCTGCCAACGTCACGCAGGCCATGCTGGCCGAGCTCGGCGCGTTCCGCGCGCGCACCAACTTCCAGATCCAGGTGCTGTCCAGCCTCTTCTACCGCAACAAGGGCGCGTACCTGGTCGGCAAGATCATCAACGGCTTCGTCGAGGTGCCGCTGACGCTGCCGATCCTGCACAACGACGCCGGCCGGCTGGTGGTGGACGCGGCGCTGTTCGGCGAGGACGAGCTGCGTGCCGTCTTCAGCTACGCACGCGCCTACTTCATGGTCGACATGGAAGTGCCGAGCGCCTACGTGCACTTCCTGCGCGGCCTGATGCCGAAGAAGCCGCGCGCCGAGCTGTACAGCGCGCTCGGCCTGCAGAAGCACGGCAAGAACCTCTTCTACCGCGACTTCATGCACCACCTCAGGCACAGCAGCGACCTCTTCCGCATCGCGCCGGGCATCAAGGGCATGGTGATGCTGGTGTTCGACCTGCCGTCGTTCCCCTATGTCTTCAAGGTCATCAAGGACTTCTACCCGCCGCAGAAGGACACCACGCGCGAGCAGATCATGGGCAAGTACCTGCTCGTCAAGCAGCACGACCGCGTCGGCCGCATGGCCGACACGCTGGAGTACAGCAACGTCGCCTTCCCGCGCCACCGCTTCGAGGAAGAGCTGATCGAAGAGTTGCGCCACTTCTGCGGCAGCCTGCTCGAGGAGGACCGCGACACGCTGGTCATCCGCCACCTCTACATCGAGCGGCGCATGATCCCGCTGAACATCTACCTGCAGGAGGCCAGCCCCGAAGGGCTCGAGCACGCCGTCATCGAGTACGGCAACGCGATCAAGGACCTCGTCGCGGCCAACATCTTCCCCGGCGACATGCTGTGGAAGAACTTCGGCGTCACGCGCCACGGCAAGGTCGTCTTCTACGACTACGACGAGATCGAGTACCTCACGGAGTGCAACTTCCGCCGCGTGCCGACGCCGCGCACCGAAGAGGAGGAACTGTCCGGCGAGGTGTGGTACACGGTGAACAAGGGCGACGTGTTCCCCGAGACCTTCGGCCCGTTCCTGCTCGGCGACGCGCGCGTGCGCGAGGTGTTCCTGGCGCACCACGCCGAGCTGCTGGACGCCGCGTTCTGGCAGGCGCACAAGGAGCGCATCCTCGCCGGCCACGTGCACGACGTCTTCCCGTACGAGGCGACCAAGCGCTTCGTCCTCGGCACCGGGATGGCCCGGGGCGACCGCCAGGTCCGCGCCGAAGGTGCCGCGGTGGCCGCCGGCAGATGAACGCCCGCGGTGGCGGCCACCCGGCGCGTGCGGCCGGCGGGCGGGTCGGCCTGCTGCTCGCCGCGGGTCTCGCGGCCTTCGCGTGCCTCGGTGCGCACGGCGAGGAGCCGAAGCCGCTGCCGCCCGGGGCGCCTCCTTCGGCGCCGGGCCCGGCGGCGAGCGCTCCCGCACCTGCCGCCGGGCCTGCCGCCGAGCCCGCTCTCGAGACCGCCCGCGAGGCCGTGCGCAGCGGTGCCGAGTGGCTGGCGCGCAGCGTCGACAGCTGGTTCGGCGACCTGCGCTTCGAGCAGGGCGGCAGCGTCCGGGACGGGCGCCTGTCGCTGGCGCTGCTGAAGCGCGAGAGCGAGACCCTCGACCAGCGCGTGCGCTTCGACGCGCGGCTGCGCCTGCCCAACGTCGAGCGCAACGCGTACGTCTTCATCGGCCGCGGCAACGAGCGCGAGGGGGTGGTCGACCGCCCGGGCACCTTGAGCCAGCGCGATCGCCTGCGCACCGAGACCGACGAGCAGCAGAGCTTCTTCGGCGGGCTCGGCGTGACACTGCGCGACCTGTTCGACTTCCGCATCGGCGTGCGCGGCGCGCTGCGCGTGTACGCACAGGCACGCTATCGCGAGGCCTGGAGCCACGGCGAGGACGACCTCGCCGCCTTCAGCCAGACCTTCTTCTGGACCGTGCGCGATCAGGTCGGCTCGACGACGGCCCTGTCGCTCGAACATGCGTTCGGGCCGCTTCTCACCGTGCGATGGCTCGGGTCGGGAACGATCACCCGCCGCGAGGAGGAGCTCGAGTGGTTCACGCTGCTCGGCGCGTACCGCGGTTACGGCGAGGACCGGCTGCTGGCGCTCGAGGGCCTGGCCACCGGTGTGCACGGCGCGCCGGTCGACGTGGCCGACTACGGCGTGCGCGTGCGCTGGCAGCAGCCGGTGCTGCGCCGCTGGTTGATCGGCGAGGTGATCCTCGGCCACTTCTGGCCGCGACCGGACCCGGCGGCCCCGCGCGGCGCCTCGTGGGCACTCGGCGTGTCCGCGACGATGCGGTTCTGAGCGCACACCGCCGCATGCAGGCCTCCACGCCCTGGTTCGCACTGCACGCCGAGGCCGGGCAGGTGACGCTGCGCCTGCGCGGGCGCTGGCAGCTCGCCGAGCTGCCCGGCATCGAGGCCGCCTGGCCGGCCGGCGTGCCGACAAGGTGGCCGGGCGTGCAGCAGGTGCGGGTGGAGGGTGCCGAGCTGGAGCGGCTGGACACCGCCGCGGCCTGGTGGCTCCTGGAGCGCCTGCAGGGCGCGGGCGACATCGCCTGGGCCGGCCTGGACGCACGCGCGGTGCGCGTGGTCGAGCAGGTGCGGCGGGCCCGGCAGCAGCAGGAAGCGCACGCCGCGCGAGCCGGCGCACCGGCAGCACCGGGGCGAGGGTCCCCGTCGCTGCGGGTGGGCCTGGCCATGGCGCACGCGGCGCGCGCCGGCCTGGCCGGCCTCGGCCGTGCCACGCAGGGCTTCGTCGCGCTGCTCCTCGGCCACCTGCGGTTCCTCGGCGCGACGCTGGCGGCTCTGGCCGCGGCCCTGGTGCGGCCGCGCCGTGTACGCTGGCGCGAGCTGACCGTGCAGGTCGAGCAGGTGGGCCTGAACGCCGTGCCGGTGGTCGGGCTGGTGACGCTGCTCATCGGCCTGGTGCTGGCCTACCTGCTCGGCCTGCAGGCCGAGAAGTACGGCGCCAACATCTTCGTCGTCGACGGCGTGGCCGTCGGCGCCACGCGCGAGTTCGCGCCGATCATCGTTGCCGTCATCGTCGCCGGCCGCTCGGGCGCGGCGTTCACGGCGCAGCTCGGGGCGATGCGCCTGGCCGAGGAGATCGACGCCATCCGCACGCTCGGGCTCGACCCGTGGCAGGTGCTGGTGGTGCCACGCGTGCTGGCGCTCGTGCTGACGCTGCCGCTGCTCGTCTTCGTCGGCGACGTCGCGGCGATCGCCGGCGCCATGCTCGTCACCGGCCCGATGCTCGACATCGGGCCGGGCACGTTCCTCGGCCGGCTGCGCGAGGCGCTGGAGCTGCGCCACGTGCTGGCGGGCCTGGCCAAGGCGCCGGTGTTCGCGCTCGTCGTGGCCGTGGTCGCCACGCGCATGGGCATGACGGTGGCGCGCGACACGCGCGCCGTCGGCGCGGCCACCACGTCCACCGTCGTGCAGGGCATCGTCGCGGTGATCCTCATCGACGCGTTGTTCGCCGTCGTGCTGCAGGCCGCGGGCTGGTAGCGCAGGGCAACACCCGGATGGACGCCGAAGCGCCGGTGATCGAGGTCGAGCAGGTCGTCACGCGCTTCGGCGCGCAGACCGTGCACGACGGCGTGTCGTTCACCGTCGGCCGGGCGAATCTCGTCGCGCTGATCGGCGGCAGCGGCACCGGCAAGTCGGTGCTGCTGCGCGAAGCCATCGGCCTGCACCGGCCCGACGCCGGCCGCGTGCGCCTGTTCGGCACCGATGTCTGGTCCGGCACGCCGCAGGAGGTGGCCGCGGTGCGGCGCCGCTTCGGCATGCTGTTCCAGGACGGCGCGCTGTTCTCGTCGCTGACGGTGGCCCAGAACGTCGCCGTGCCGCTGCTCGAGCACACCCGGCTCGACCGTGCCACCGTCGAGGCGCTCGTGCCGCTGCGGCTGCAGCAGGCGGGGCTGCCGCCGGAGGCCGGGGCGAAGCGCCCGAGCGAGCTCTCCGGCGGCATGCGCAAGCGGGCGGCGATCGCGCGCGCCATCGCGCTGGAGCCCGAGCTCTTGTTCCTGGACGAGCCGACCTCGGGTCTGGATCCGATCACGGCGCGCGGTTTCGACGCGCTGGTGCGCGGACTCGTGGACGACCTCGGCCTGACGGTGCTGGTCGTCACGCACGACCTGGACACGCTGCTCACCGTGACCGACCGCGTCATCGTGCTGGCGCGCGGCCGCGTGCTGGCCGACGGCCCGGTGGCCGAGGTGGCGCGGGCCGACGACGAATGGGTGCAGCGCTACTTCGCCGTGCGCTCGATGCTCCGCTAAGCTTGGCGACCATGGAAGCCGAAGCACGCTACGCCTGGGTCGGAGCGGCCGTGCTCGTGCTCGTCGGCCTGCTGGCCGGCGCGCTGGTGTGGCTGCAGGACCTGCGCGGGCGCGAACAGACCACGGTGTACGTCATCCACTTCGAGCACCAGGCGCTCGACGGCCTGGAAGTCGGCGCGCCCGTCAACCTGCGCGGCATCAAGGTCGGCCGTGTCGACGAGTATTCGTTGTCCGACGGTGCGGTCAACCGCGTGCGCGTGCTGATCCGCGTCGACCGGCGCACGCCGGTGCGCGCGAACACCGACGCGGTGATCACGCGCAACATCGTCACCGGCATCGCCGCGATCACGCTGCGCACGCCCGATCCGCCCGGGCCGCCGCTCACCGAGCGCGCGCCAGGCGAGCGCCACCCGGTCATCGCCGAGGGCCGCTCGAACCTCGAGGAACTGGCCGGCCGCGCGCAGCGCATCGGCGAGCAGGCAGCGCAGGCGCTGGCGCAGCTGAACCTGCTGCTCAACGCCGAGAACCGCAAGGCGCTCATCGACACGATCCACGAGCTGCGCACGCTGAGCGCCGGCATCAACCAGCGGCTCGGGCGCGTCGATCGCGCGCTCGAGCGTGGCAGTGCCGCGGCAACCGCGGTGGGCGAGGCGGCCACGCGCATCGCCGCGGCCGCCGGCGGGCTGGCGAGCAGCGGCGAGCGGGTCGCCGCCTCGACGCAGGCGCTGGGCGAGCAGCTCGGTGCCGCCGGCGAGCGCACGGCGCAGACGGTGGAGCGCGTGGGCACGCGAGCCGACCACGCGCTGGCCGAAGCCGGGCAGCTGCTGGCCGAAGCGCGTGGCACGCTCGGCCGGCTTGCCGCATCGGTGGAGGCGGTGGAGCGGCAGGCGCGACGCACCGGAGAGCGGATGGAGTCGGCGGCGGCGCAGATCGACGACCAGCTCGCTGCCGCCGTCTCGGAGATGCGGTTGACGACCGAAGCCGCCTCGCGGGTGCTCGACCGGCTGCGCGATCCGCGCGCGGCCCTGCTCGGCCCACCGCCGCGCACGCTCGGGCCCGGAGAGGCCGGCGCACCGTGAGCCGGACCCCCGTGGCCCGCATCGACGCGAGCGCGGCAGGCGCTGCCCGAAGGACCGGGGGCGTCGCCGCGCGACGTCATGCCGGCCGCCGCCATGCGTTGGCGCTCGGCATCGCAGGCGCGGCCGTGATGGCGGGCTGCGTGCGGCTGGACGTGGCGGGCGACGACAGCGGCCTGAGGCTGCTGGGGCTGGAGGACCCGGGTGCCGCCGCGGCGGCGACGCGGCGCCGTGCGCAGCCCCTGGTGCCGGCGCTGCTCATCCAGCCTGCGGCCTCGCAGGCGCTGGCCGACACGCTGTCGATCGCCTACACGAGGCGCGAGCACGAGTTCGCCTTCTACCAGCTGGCCAGCTGGGTCGAGCGGCCGGTGCGGCGCGTGCCCCGGCTGCTGCAGCTGCGCATCGAGCAGGCCGGGCTGGCCGGTGCCGTCGGCCAGCTCGGCGATCCGATGAGCGCCGACTGGCTGCTGGTGCTGGGCGTCGACGCCCTCTACCACGACGTCTCGACGCTGCCGGGCACGGGCCGGGTGACACTGAGCGCGGCGCTGTTCGACCGCGCCGCGCGCCGGCGCGAGGCAAGGCGCCGGTTCGACGCCACCGCCCCGGTGCCGGCGCCTGGTGCCTGGGCGGCCGCGGGCGCGATGTCCAGTGCACTCTCGCGCTGCTTCGATGCCCTCGTGCCGTGGCTCGACGCCGAGCTGGCGAGGGCACTCGGGACAGCGGGTGAGCGTCCCGGATAGCCCGCGCCGCCGGCACCGCCGCCGCCGCCGCCGCCGCCGCGGCAGCGGCCGTGGACGGCCGGCAGGCATACTCGCGCCGTGCAAGCAGCCACCGCCTGGCAGAGTTGGCGCGACCTGCTCGAGTTGCTGAGCTACGCCGTCACCGTGATCGGCCTGCCGTTCGCGGTGTGGGTGTTCGTGGCGCAGCAGCGCAAGGAGCGCGAGAACGAGGAAGAAGAGGGCTACCAGCATCTGGCCGATGCGTACAACGACTTCCTCAAGGTCGTGCTGGCCAACAGCGACCTGCAGCTGCGCATCAACGCCGCGCTGCCGAACGCCACGGCGGAGCAGAAGGAGCGCATGCTCGTCATCTTCGACATGCTGATCTCGCTGTTCGAACGCGCCTTCCTCGTCGCCTGGCGGCCGCAGATGAGCGCCACCGAGCAGCGGCGCTGGAACAGCTGGGACGACTACATGCGCGAGTGGTGCCGGCGCGAGGACTTCGCCAACGCGCTGCCGTTCCTGCTGCGCGGCGAGGACGCCGAGTTCCAGGCCTACATCAACCGCCTCGCCGCCGAGGAGAACCGCGGCACACTCGTGACTTCGGCGCATGCATCGTCGTCCTGAGTCGCCGCCCGCAACCCGCCCGCACGAAGGAGCCCTGCCATGAACGACCCGATCGTCATCGTCTCTGCCGCCCGCACGCCCATCGGCGGCATGCTCGGCGACTTCGCCTCGCTCGCCGCGTGGGAGCTCGGTGCCGTGGCCGTGAAGGCGGCGGTCGAGCGCGCCGGCGTGCCCGGCGACTCGGTGGACGAAGTGCTGCTCGGCTGCTGCCTGATGGCCGGGCAGGGGCAGGCGCCGGCGCGCCAGGCCATGCGCAAGGCGGGCCTGCCCGACGCCACCGGTGCGGTGACGCTCTCGAAGATGTGCGGCAGCGGCATGCGCGCGATGATGTTCGCGCACGACATGCTGGCCGCCGGCAGCGCCGACGTGCTGGTGGCCGGCGGCATGGAGAGCATGACCAACGCGCCGCACCTGCTGTTCGCGCGCAAGGGGCTGCGCTACGGTCACGCGCAGATGTTCGACCACATGGCGATGGATGGCCTGGAGGACGCCTACGAGCGCGGCAAGGCGATGGGCGTGTTCGCCGAGAGCTGCGCCGCGAAGTACAACTTCACGCGCGAGGCGCAGGACCAGTTCGCCATCGCCTCGACGACGCGCGCGAAGAAGGCCAACGAGGACGGCAGCTTCGACTGGGAGATCGCGCCCGTCACGGTGCCCGGCAAGGCCGGCGACGCCGTGGTGAAGCTCGACGAGCAGCCGTTCAAGGCCAAGCTCGACAAGATCCCGAGCCTGAAGCCGGCCTTCAAGAAGGACGGCACGATCACGGCGGCCAACGCCAGCAGCATCAGCGACGGCGCCGCGGCGCTGGTGCTGATGCGCGCCGGCACGGCCGCGCAGCGCGGCCTGAAGCCCGTGGCGCGCATCGTCAGCCACGCCGTGCACGCACAGGCGCCGGAGTGGTTCAGCACCGCCCCCGCGGGGGCCATCGCCAAGGCGCTGAAGAAGGCGGGCTGGCACCCGGGGCAGGTGGACCTCTGGGAGGTGAACGAGGCGTTCGCCGCGGTGACGATGGCCGCGATGGCCGAGTACAAGCTGCCGCACGACATCGTCAACGTGCACGGCGGCGCCTGCGCGCTCGGGCACCCGATCGGCGCGTCGGGGGCGCGCATCGTCGTCACGCTGCTCGGTGCGCTGCGCAAGCGCGGGCTGAAGCGCGGCATGGCGGCGCTGTGCATCGGCGGCGGCGAGGCCACGGCGATGGCGGTGGAGATGCTCTGATGCTTCAGTGGCTCGGCCTCGCGGGGCCGCAGGAGTTGCTGCTCTACGCGGCCGCGGTGTTCATCCTGAACGCCACGCCGGGCGTGGACATGCTGCTGACGGTGACGCGCACGCTGCAGGGCGGTGTGCGCGCCGGGCTCGCGGCGGCGGCCGGCATCAACGCCGGCTGCGTGGTGCACGTGCTCGCGGCGGCGTTCGGCCTGGCCGCCTTGCTGGCGGTGTCGACGACGTTGTTCGCGGTCATCAAGTGGGCCGGCGCGGCCTACCTGCTGTGGCTGGCCGTCGGCATGTGGCGGCAGGCCTGGCGCGGGCCGACCGGGTCCACGCAAGCGGGCGCCGAGGCCGCGGGTTGCACCCCGGCCGCAGCGCAACGCAGCCTCGCAGCGGACTTCCACGCCGGGGTGCTGACGAACCTGCTCAACCCGAAGGTGGCGCTGTTCTTCCTCGCCTTCCTGCCGCAGTTCATCCACGCCGGCACGGAACACAAGACGCTCGCCTTCATCGGGCTCGGGCTGCTCGGCATCGCGCAGGGCGCGGTGTTCCTGCTGGCCGTGGTGCTGGTGGCGGCGCGGCTGCGGCGGCTGGGCAGCTCGCCAGGTCTCGTGCGCGGGCTGCAGGTGCTGGGCGGAGCGGTGTTCGCGGCGCTGGCGCTGCGGCTCGCCAGCGCGCGATCCGCGGGCTGAGCGCCGGCGCAATCACCGCCAGGACCGGACCGAATCCATGCTGCTCTCCGCCGACCACCTTGCCGTGCAGGACGCCGTGCGCACCTTCGTGCAGGCGGAGATCGCACCGTTCGCCGCGGCCTGGGACAAGAGCCACGAGTTCCCGCGCGCGCCGCTGCGCGGCCTCGCGGCACTCGGCTGCTACGGCGTGGCCGTGCCGGCCGAGCACGACGGCGCTGGGCTCGACTATTTGGCGCTGGCCGTCATCCTGGAGGAGATCGCCACGGGCGACGGCGCCACCAGCACCGTCGTCAGCGTCAACAACTGCCCCGTGTGCAGCATCCTCATGGCCTTCGGCAACGAGGAGCAGAAGGAGCGTTTCCTCAAGCCGCTGGCGCGCGGCGACATGCTGGGCGCCTTCTGCCTGACCGAGCCGCATGTCGGCTCCGAGGCCGGCGGCCTGCGCACCACCGCGCGGCGCGAGAGTGACCACTACGTGCTCGAAGGCGTCAAGCAGTTCATCACGAGCGGGAAGAACGGCGACCTCGCCATCGTCATGGCCGTCACCGACAAGGCGGCCGGCAAGAAGGGCATCAGCGCCTTCGTCGTGCCGACCTCGACGCCGGGCTACAAGGTGGCGCGGCTCGAGGACAAGATGGGCCAGCACGCCAGCGACACGGCGCAGATCCTGTTCGAGGATTGCCGCGTGCCGGTGGCCAACCGCCTCGGCGACGAAGGCATGGGGCTGAGGATCGCGCTGTCGGGGCTCGAAGGCGGCCGCATCGGCATCGCCAGCCAGAGCGTGGGCATGGCGCGCGCCGCGTTCGAGGCGGCGCTCGCGTACAGCAAGGAGAGGCAAAGCTTCGGCCAGCGCATCTTCGAGCACCAGGCGGTGCAGTTCAAGCTGGCGGAGATGGCCACGCAGATCGAGGCGGCGCGCCAGCTCATCTGGCATGCCGCGTCACTGAAGGACGCCGGCCGCCCGTGCCTGAAGGAAGCGGCGATGGCCAAGCTCAACGCCAGCGAGATGGCCGAACGCGTGTGTTCGGCGGCGATCCAGGTCTTCGGCGGCTACGGCTACGTCAGCGACTTCCCTGTCGAGCGCATCTACCGCGACGTGCGCGTGACGCAGATCTACGAGGGGACGAGCGAGGTGCAGAAGATCCTGATCGGCAGGGCGCTGGCTTGAGGCGTGATCCGGCGCGGTCCTCGGAAGTGACAACGGCGTCGGCCTGGCGGCCGACGTCGTGGCGCGGGCGATTCGCGTTCAGGCCGCGCTCGACTTGCGCCGGCGCGCGGCGCCGATGCCGAGCAGCGCCGTGCCAACGAGCGCAAGCGTGGCCGGCTCCGGAACGTTGACGGTCAGGTCGGTGCTGTAGTAGGTCTGCCCGCGGGTCGCGTCCAGCGCCACGAAGGCCAGCATCGAGAACGGATCGGACAGCGTCACCTGGGCGCTGCCGCTGCCGAAGCCCCCGCTGGCGACGGACGTCCCGACCGGACCCCAGGAGTCCAGGCCACGATTGAGGTCGTCCACGTAGACCGCGTAGCTTGCCGTGCCAGGGCCGCTGGCAGAGCCCGTGAAGCTGGCGTTCACGGATGTCTCGGTCGGCGTGCCGATGCCGTAGTTCAGGCCCGTCTGCGCCATGCCGATGATCCAGGAACCGGTGACCGAGCCGTCGGTGCTGATCGACATGCCAAAGCCCGGCGCGAACAGGGGCTCGCCGATCGCCGAAGTGATGGTGAAGCCGCCGAGCATGTTGACGGTGACGATCGCGCCGGTTGTGCCCACCAAGTCGCCCGCGCCGTTGTCGACGACGCAACTTGCGGTGGTGTAGTTGAAGCCGCCGGCGGCGTCATCAACGCAGATCGTAAGGGATCCGGCAGCCTGCGCGAGGCAGGGCAGGGCCAGCACGGCAGCGGACAGGAGGGAGCGAAGAGGGCGCATGTTGAAGGCTCCGAGCGAAGGAAGATGTCGTTGCATGAAGCAGGCCGTGTGCCAGCTTTTCAGATCAACAGCTTAGCGATCGGGAAGCCGGTCACTGTCAGGGTCACCGACTGGGACATTCGTCACGGACGGTGCGGGCGCGCCGCAGCCCGGGGTTCAGGTCGCGGATGGGCCCGCGCGGACCGGTCAGGGCGAGGTCAGCGCGGCTGCCTCGCGCACGCCTGGGAGTCCGCGCTCCAGAAGCCGCCCAGCCCCCTAGCGTGCGGCGTTACGCGCTGCCCCCTGATCCTCCTCCGTGGGGGAGCTCCGGCTCGTTCGACCGCACCTGCGGCCTCCCTCCGCGAGGGAGGCTGCAGTTCGCCTGACGAGCGCTTTGCCGTCGCTCAGCGTGCGCTGAGCATCGCCATGCGCCGCAGGTTCAACGCCATGCACACGAGCTTCCACTCGGCACGCACGCGGTGCAGCCCTCGCAGGCTGAACTGCCGCAGCCCCAGCACGTTCTCCCTCGCGGCCCAGCGCTACTACCACCTCGATCGGGGCGTTCCTCAGGTTGTCTTCGCTGCGGTAGTCCGCATCGGCCAGCCCGAGCACGGGCAGTTCGCCCAGGTTGTCACCTACCGCCTGGATCATCGGCAGCAGCCAGTTCGCATCCGGTGCCGCGTTGTCCAGTTCGGCCCCCACGATGCCGTGCGCGGCCTCGTCCGCCGCGGTCTGCGCGTTGTACGCCGGGTCGAAGCCGCCGCCGGTGCGCTTCATGATGCGGCTGTCCCGGTCGGTGAAGTTCTCCTGCGCCTTGTCCTGGGGCACCCCGAACTCGCGCTTATGGCGCCCACCCCTGGGCTGGCCATCGGGGCCACGCGTGCGGCGGTCGTCGTCATCGCTGCGGCCACGTTGGAGGTCGGCCTCACGCTGGCGTTGCTCCAGTCGTTCACGGGCCTGGCGGATGGCTGCAAGCCGCGTCTCGCGCCGCTCGATCTCAGCCGGCAGGTCCAACTCCGGCTCGTTGACCTCGGCCTCGTCGGTAGCCTTGGCACGTGCCAGCAGCGCGTCGATCTGCGCCTTGAGTTCGGCATCGGCGCGCTTCATACGCTCGTGGCTCATCGCCTTGTGGCGGCTGGCGTTGGCCTTGACCTTGGTGCCGTCGATGGCCACCGTGCCCAGCTTGACCAGCCCCATCTCGCGGGCGAGCCTGACCACCTGCACGAACAAGTCCGACAACTCCTTCAGATGGAACGCCCGGAGGTCGCAGATCGTGCGGTCGCGCGGGAAGTTGCCCGCGGCCAGCATCGCAACGCCAGGTCCTCGTGCAGCCGGCGCTGCATCCTGCGCGGGCTGAACACGCCCGTGGCATACGCGTAGACCAGCACCTTGACCATCATCGCCGGGTGGAAGGGCTGGGTGCGCGAGCCTCCGCCGTCGTAGCGCGCGTAGAACGCCTGGGGGTCCAGCGCGTCAAGCGTGTCATTGATAAAAAGGGCCAGGCGGCCCGCCGGCAGCCAGTCTTGCGGCGCCGCCGGCAGCAGCATCACTTGGTCAGGTTCGCAGGGGGGATCGCTTGCAGCCAGCCCCATCAACGCATATGCCATGCCACGCGGCATCCGGAACTACCCGGTTCTGCCGCGCAGACTCCTAGACGAGGACCTCGGCACACAGCGGGTGCCCAAGGAAGCCGTGCGGGCTCGCACTCGCGCCGTAAGCGCCGGATTGGAAGACCACCGCAAGGTCGCCGACCTCGGCCACCGGCAGATCCATGCGATCGGCGAGGATGTCCAGCGGCGTGCACAGCGGTCCCACGATCGAGGAGGGTTCCGTCGGTGCTCCGATGCCCACGCGGTTGCCGATCGCGACCGGGTAGTTCTTGCGCACGACCTGCCCGAAGTTGCCCGAGGCCGCCAGGTGGTGGTGCAGCCCGCCATCGGCGACGAGGAACACCTGGCCGCGCGAGACCTTGCGGTCGACGATGCGGGTCACGTAGACGCCGGCTTCGCCGACGAGGTAGCGGCCGAGCTCGACGACGAGGTGCACTTGCGGCATCTCCCGCCGCGCGCGCTCGACGAGCGCGGCGAGGTTGGCGCCGATCGGCGCCAGGTCGAGCCGGGCGTCGCCGGGGAAGTACGGGATGCCGAAGCCGCCGCCGAGGTTGAGGAAGCGCACGGGCAGCTTCGCCTCGCCCGCCAGGCGCAACGCCAGCTCGTAGCTCTGGCGCTGCGCTTCGCAGATGCTCTCGGCGCGCAGGTTCTGCGAGCCGGAGAAGAGGTGGAACCCTTCGAACCGGAGGTGGCCGCTGTCGGCGGCGATGTCGCGCAGCAGCTGCGGCACGTACTCGGTATCGACGCCGAACTGCTTCGGCCCGCCCCCCATCTTCATGCCCGAGCCCTTGAGCTCGAAGTCCGGGTTGACGCGCAACGCCAAACGCGCCGGTACGCCGAGTGCGCGCGCCGCCGCGGCGAGCACCGGCAGCTCCCGCGCCGACTCGACGTTGACGAGCACGCCGGCCGCCACCGCCTGAACGAGCTCGGGGTCGCGCTTGCCCGGACCGGCGAAGCTGACCTCGGCCGGGTCGGCCCCGGCGTCCAGCGCCACCTTCAGCTCACCGGCCGAGGCCACGTCGATGCCGTCCACCAGGCCGGCCATCAAGCCGACGACGGCCGGCATCGGGTTGGCCTTCATCGCGAAGTGCAGCTTCACCTCGTGCGGCAGCGCCGCACGCAGCTCGGCGACGCGCGCGCGAAGCAGGCCCCGGTCGTAGGCATAGAAGGGCGTGCGGCCGACCTGCGCGGCCAGGCGCGTGAGCGTCATGCCGCCGACGATCAGCTCGCCGTCGCGCACGGCGAACTGGTCCATCGGCACGTGCACGGGACGCGCGGCGAGGGTCGTCGTCATGCCTTGGCTTCCTCCGCGGTTGCCGCCGTGGCCTCTCCCGTCTCGTGCTCCTCCACCCAGCGCGTGGCGAGCAGCTTGCGATCGATCTTGCCGTTGGGGTTGCGCGGCAGCGGCCCGCGCATCGGTCGCACGCCGTGCGGCACCATGTACGCGGGCATCAGGCGCCTGCACTCGGCCAGCAGCTGGTCGACGGCGACCGCGTCGCTGCCGTCGGGCGCCGTGGCGATGACCTGGATCGCCTGGCCGAGGCTCGCATGGTCGACGCCGAAGGCGACGCACTCGCCGACCAGCTTCGTCGCGTACAGCACTTCCTCCACCTCGGTCGGACTGACGCGGTAGCCCGAGGTCTTCATCATCTCGTCGCGCCGGCCGATGAAGTAGAGGAAGCCCTCGGCGTCGCGCCGCACCGTGTCGCCGGAGAAGACGGCGATCTCCGGCAGCGTCAGCGCGCCTTCGCGGCCGCCGACGCCGGCCGGCAGCGGCTTGTAGCGCTCGGCCGTCTTCTCGGCATCTCCCCAGTAGCCCATGCCGACGAGGGCGCCGCGGTGCACGAGCTCGCCCGGCTCGTCCGGGGCGCATTCGGTGCCGTCCTCGCGCAGGACCAGGATCTCGGCGTTCGGGATCGCCTTGCCGATGCTGTCGGGGCGGCGGTCGACCTCCTCGGGCGGCAGGTAGGTGGAGCGGAAGGCCTCGGTGAGGCCGTACATGAGGAAGGGCCTGGCGCGCGGCACGCGCTGGCGAAGCGCGCCGAGGGTCTCGCGCGGCATGCGCCCGCCGGTGTTGGCGAAGTAGCGCAGGTGTTCCCCGATGGCCTGCGGCCACTGCAGGGCGGCGAGCTGGATGTACAGCGGCGGAACCGCGGTGAGGCCGGTGACGCGCTCGCGCTCCATCGCCTTCAGCACGTCGCGCGGGAGCAGGTAGTTCAGCAACACCACCCTTGCGCCGGCGTGGAACGCCGTCGTGAGCTGGCTGAAGCCCGCATCGAAAGACAGCGGCAGCGCCGCGAGCAGCGTGTCATCCGCATGGTTGCCGAGGTAGCTGGCGACGCTCTTCGCGCCGGTGACCATGTTGCGGTGCGAGAGCACGACCCCCTTCGGCTTGCCGGTGCTGCCGCTGGTGTAGAGGATGGACAGCACGTCGGTGTCGATGACGCGGTGCGTGGCGCGCGCTGGCGCGTCGACGAGGTCGCGCCAGCGCGTCAGCGCGGCCGTCGGAGTGCCCGCCAGGGCGGGCGCGTCGTCGCCGGTGACGACCACATGCCGCAGTTCGGGGCAGGCGGCCAGCACCGGCTGCAGCAGCGCCAGCCGGTCGGCCGAGGTGACAAGCAGCCGCACGCCGCAGTCGCGCAGGATGTAGCCCACCTGGTCTGGCTTGAGCAGCGGGTTGAGCGGCACGAACACGGTGCCGGCCGCGGCGCTGCCGAAGCACGTGGCCACCATCTCCGGCCGCTTGTCCAGGTACACGGCGACGCGCTCGCCTCGCTGCAGGCCCAGGCCGACGAGGCCGCGTGACACGGAGCCAACCTGCGCATCGAGGTCGCCGTAGGTCACGTGTCGTTCGCCGTACGTGAGCGCGACGGCCTCGGGCCTGCGGCCCGCGGCGACGCGAATGAGGTCGTGGAGCAGGCTGGACTCGGTCACGGGTGCGGGTCGGGAGATTGGCAAACCCGAAGTGTCGACCAAGCCTTGACGTGGATGGGCGGGCTGCGGGCCTGCCACACGAGGAAAGTGACGAGGCCGTGAGGTTCTGCGGGTTGCGGGGCAGCACCGCGCGCCGAAGTCAAGGTCGCTCCTTCCCGGAACCGGCCCGGCACGCCCCGGGGTCTTCACCGCCTGGGCGCGACTAAAATCACGCGCTTCGCCTTCCCGGCCCAGTTCCGGCCCGCCCGGCCGCTCACCCGGCCCGCCCGCTGACCTTCCCCCGCCAGCGCGCGGCCAAGGATCCACGACGTGATCATCTCCCCTGCCTACGCCCAAGCCGCCGCCGGCGGCGCCGAGTCGTCGCTCGTCAGCCTGCTGCCGCTGGTGCTGATGTTCGTGGTGCTGTACTTCATCATGATCCGGCCGCAGATGAAGAAGCAGAAGGAGCACAAGGCGATGGTCGAGGCGCTGGCCAAGGGCGACGAGGTGGTCATCGCCGGCGGCGTGCTCGGCCGCATCGCCAAGCTCGGTGACAGCTACCTGCACGTCGAGGTGGCCAACGGCGTCGAGGTGCAGGTGCAGCGCGCCTCGGTGATCCAGGTGTTGCCGAAGGGCACCTTCAAGTGAAGCGTGCCGCCGGCCATGCGGTCGGCCGCCGCCACGCACGGCGCGTGTGCGGGGCCGCGGAGGGGTGCGCT
The DNA here is from genome assembly GCA_026125665.1 of Rubrivivax sp. Lineage (GTDB taxonomy): Bacteria > Pseudomonadota > Gammaproteobacteria > Burkholderiales > Burkholderiaceae_C > Rubrivivax. Next base: position 18,918 of record JAHCKS010000016.1, on the reverse strand, counting down.
GCATGAACCGCTACCCCTGGTGGAAGTACGCGATCCTGGGCGTTGCGCTGGTGATCGGCGCGCTCTTCACGCTGCCCAACTTCTTCGGCGAGGCGCCGGCCGTGCAGGTGAGCAGCGGCAAGGCCACGGTCAAGGTCGACTCGGCCACCGCCGACCGCGTGCGCCAGGCGCTCGCGGCCGCCGGCGTGCAGGCCGACTTCGTGCAGTTCGACGGCACGTCGGTGCGCGCGCGCTTCGCCGACACTGACACGCAGATCAAGGCCAAGGACGCGATCGCGAAGGCGCTGAACCCCGACCCCGAGGACGGGCGCTACATCGTCGCGTTGAACCTGCTGTCGCGTTCGCCGAAGTGGCTCACCGACCTGCGCGCGCTGCCGATGTACCTGGGCCTGGACCTGCGCGGCGGCGTGCACTTCCTCATGCAGGTGGACATGAAGGCGGCGCTGAAGCAGGCCGTGGACACCTATGCCAGCGACGCGCGCACGGCGCTGCGCGAGAAGCGGCTGCGCTTCTCCGGCATCACCCGCGAGGCGAACGGCATCACCGTCGGCTTCCCGGACGCGGGCGCCGCCGACGCGGCGCGCGCCCTGCTCGCCGACCGCCTGCCCACGATGCAGTGGGCCACCGAGGGCGGCGGCGACGCCGGCGCGGTTCGCCTCGTCGGCCGCCTCGCACCGACCGCGGTCAACGAGATCCAGGCGCAGGCGCTGAAGCAGAACATCGAGACGCTGCACAAGCGCGTCAACGAGCTCGGTGTCGCCGAGCCGGTGATCCAGCAGCAGGGTGCCGACCGCGTCGTCGTGCAGCTGCCCGGCGTGCAGGACACGGCGCGTGCCAAGGACATCATCGGCCGCACCGCGACGCTGCAGATCCGCCTCGTCGAAACCGACACCTCTGCGGCGGCCGAGGTGGTGCCCTCGCGCGAGCGCGACGGCAGCACGCGCCAGGTGGGCCTGAAGCGCGAGGTCGTGGCCACCGGCGACCAGCTGCAGAACGCCTCGGCCACCATCGACCAGAACCAGCAGCCCGCGGTCAGCGTGCGCCTGGACGACGTCGGCGGCCGCGCGATGCGCGCCGTGACGCGCGAGAACCTCGGCAAGCTGATGGCCATCGTCCTGTACGAGAAGGGCAAGGGCGAGGCCATCTCGGTGGCGACGATCCAGGGCGAGTTCGGCAGCGACTTCCAGATCACCGGCAGCTTCACGCCGCAGGAGACGGCCGACCTGGCGCTGCTGACGCGCGCCGGTGCGCTCGCCGCGCCGATGGAGATCATCGAGGAACGAACGATCGGCCCGAGCCTGGGCGCCGAGAACATCGCCAAGGGCTTCAACAGCGTCGTCTGGGGCTTCGCCGCGATCGCCGCGTTCATGTGCGCGTACTACCTGCTGTTCGGCGTGTTCAGCACGCTGGCGCTGGCCTTCAACCTGCTGCTGCTGGTGGCGGTGTTGTCCATGCTGCAGGCGACGCTGACGCTGCCGGGCATCGCGGCCATCGCGCTCACTCTCGGCATGGCCATCGACGCCAACGTGCTCATCAACGAGCGGGTGCGCGAGGAGCTGCGCGGCGGCGCGCCGCCGCAGCAGGCCATCCACACCGGCTACGAGCGCGCCTGGGGCACGATCCTCGACTCGAACATCACGACGCTGATCGCCGGGCTTGCGCTGCTGGCCTTCGGCTCGGGGCCGGTGCGCGGCTTCGCGGTCGTGCACTGCCTCGGCATCCTGACGTCGATGTTCTCGGCCGTGATGTTCTCGCGCGGCCTCGTGAACCTGTGGTACGGGCGCCAGAAGCGGCTGAAGAGCGTGTCCATCGGCCAGGTCTGGCGGCCCGGCGGCGCGAAGGCGGCCGGCGGTGCCGAGCCGCTGGCCGGTTCCTGAGGCCCGGCAAGAGGATCCCAGGCGATGGAGTTCTTGGTGAAGTCACCACGTGCGCTGCGCGCACATGAGCCTTCCCCAAAACTCCATTGAGCAGGCGAAGGGAGTCAGATGGAGTTTTTCCGCATCCGCAAGGACATCCCGTTCATGCGCCACGTGCTGGTGCTGAACGTGGTCTCCTTCGTCACCTTCGCGCTGGCGGTGTTCTTCCTCGCCACGCGCGGGCTTCACCTGTCGATCGAGTTCACCGGCGGCACGCTGATGGAGGTGGCCTACGAGCAGGCCGCCGACGTGGGCCGCGCGCGCACCGCCGTCGAGAAGCTGCAGCTCGGCGAGGTGCAGGTGCAGAACTTCGGCACCTCGCGCGACGTGCTGATCCGGCTGCCGGTGCGCGGCGAAGGCACGAAGGGCGACGAGCTGGCCACGCAGGCCTTCGGCGCATTGTGTGCGGCCGAGCAGGGGCAGGTCTCGACGCGCCAGTACACCACGCCGCAGGGCGAGCAGGTCAGCCGTCCGGCCTGCGCCAAGGCAGACGGCAGCGAGCCGCTGAAGCTGCAGCGCACCGAGTTCGTCGGCCCGTCGGTGGGCGCCGAACTGGCCCGCGACGGCGCGCTGGCGCTGGCCGTCACGGTGCTCGGCATCATGACCTACCTCGCCTTCCGCTTCGAGTGGAAGTTCTCGGTCGCGGGCATCGTCGCCAACCTGCACGACGTCGTCATCATCCTCGGCTTCTTCGCCTTCTTCCAGTGGGAGTTCTCGCTGGCCGTGCTGGCGGCCATCCTGGCGGTGCTCGGCTATTCGGTCAACGAGTCGGTGGTCATCTTCGACCGCATCCGCGAGACCTTCCGCCGCATGCGCAAGATGAGCACGCGCGAGGTCATCGATCACGCCATCACCAGCACCATCAGCCGCACCGTCATCACGCACGGCAGCACGCAGATGATGGTGCTTTCGATGCTGGTCTTCGGCGGGCCGACGCTGCACTACTTCGCCGTCGCGCTGACCATCGGCATCCTGTTCGGCATCTACTCGTCGATCTTCGTCGCCGCCGGCATCGCCATGTGGCTGGGCGTGAAGCGCGAGGACCTCGTGAAGGCCGGCCCGCGCGAGCATGACCCGGGCGACCCGAACGCCGGGGCCGTGGTGTAGAGTGGGCGCAACAACGCCTCGATAACGAGCCACCCACATGCCGCCCGCCGCGTCGCCCGAAGCCCTGGCGCATCAGGCGCGGCGGCGGTACGTCGAGGAGCTCGTCAAGGGGCTCGTGCACGTCGTGCAGGCCAGCATCGACGGTGCGCGCATCCTGTTCGACAAGCCCTGCGAGCACGCCGTGTTCATGCGTCGGCGCGAGCTGGTGCAGACGCTCGGCAACAACGCACAGACCTGGCACCGCGGCATCGTCGGCGGTCTGCGCCAGGCGATCGGCCAGTCGGCCACGCGCGGCAGCGAGCTGACGCTGGCCGGCGTCAAGCGCGACGACCTCACGCTGGTGAGCGACGACACGATCGAGCGCGAGATCATCACCTCGCGCCTGGCGCTGGCCATCATGGACCGCGCGTCGTGGGAGTTCGCTGACCTGCGCTCGCGCGTCGCGCACCTCGAAGGGCGCTCGGAGATCGACGCGCACGACGTGATGCGCGCGCACGTGCTGGCGCGCATCGTGTTCGAGGCCTGGCGCAGCGCCGGCCTGTCGCTGGAGAGCTGGCGCGAGCTGCAGGCCGTGCTGCACGAGGAGTTCGCGCTGCTCGTCGAGGAGGGCTACCACGAGACGAACCGCTGGCTGGTCGAGCAGCGCGTGCTGCCCGAGGTGGACCTGCGGCCGTTCATCAAGCGCTCGCGCACGCACCCCAACGCCGGCATGGGCTGGATGGGGGGAGCCCCTTCGCAGCACGACTCGGAGAGCCTCGGCCTGGCCGTCGGCCCCACGGTGCCTGGGGGGCCCTACAGCACGGGCGTCGGCTACGGCGCGAGCCGCCCGGGGTATGCCGGCCACCGCGACGTGGGCGAGGAGACGCGGCTGATGACGCGCGCCGCGCCGCTGCCACGCAATCGCGAGCACGCCGAGGCGGTGCTCGGGCGGCTGAACCGCCTGGTGGCGCGGCACGTGCCGGAGTTCGCCGGCGGCACGTACGTCGGTGGGAGTGGCGGCGGGGCGATGCCGGTCGAGCGCCCGGTGTCGCCGGGCCTGGTGCGCGCCATCGACACCGCCGCGCAGGGCATCCGCCAGCGGTTGCAGCCGACCGTGCAGCAAGGGCGCGAGGAAGTGGTCGTCGTCACCACGCCGGCGCTGCTGGAGGAACTGCACCACCGCAAGCAGACACTGAAGAAGGCGGCCGCCACGCCCGAGGAGCGGGCGACGATCGAGATCGTCGCGCTGCTGTTCCAGAGCATCCTCACCGAAGACCGCATCCCGGCGTCGGTGCGCGTGTGGTTCGCCCGGCTGCAGATGCCCGTGTTGCGCGTTGCCGTGGCCGAGCCGGACTTCTTCGCCACCGTCGACCACCCGGCGCGGCGCCTCATCGACCGCATGGGGGCCTGCGTGATGGGCTTCGACAGCGGCGGCCCCGGCGGCCCGGGTGTCAGCGAGGCACTGGAGCGCGAGATCAAGCGCATCGTGCAGGTCGTCGAGGCCTACCCGGACACCGGCCGCCGTGTCTTCCAGACCGTGCTGACCGAGTTCGAGAAGTGGCTCGAGCACTACTTCAAGAACGAGAACGAGGCCACGAAGAAGGGCGTGTCGCTGGCGCAGCAGGTTGAGCAGCGCGAGACGCTGGCCATCCAGTACACGATCGAGCTGCGCCGCATGCTCAACGAGATGCCGGTGCAGGAAGGGGTGCGCCAGTTCCTCTTCCACGTCTGGGCCGACGTGCTGGCGACGATGGCCGTGCGCTACACGGCGCAGGGTGAGCAGACGAAGGCGATGAAGCGCGCCGCTGCCGACCTGATCTGGAGCGCCAGCGCCAAGGTCACGCGCGAGGAGCGCGCCGAGGTCATCCGACGCCTGCCGCCGCTGCTGAAGTCGCTGCGGGAGGGCATGGCGTCGGCGGGCATGGACCATGCCAAGCAGGACGAGCACATCCAGCAGCTGAACAACTCGCTCGCCGCGGCGTTCACCGCCAAGGCGGCGGTGATCCCCGACGAGAACCTGCGCGAGATGACCGAGCGGCTGGAGTCGCTGGAGGAGCTCCTGCCCGACGTCGACAACCTCGAGATCGACGAGTCGATGGTGCTCGACCTCTCGGGCCACCAGAGCAGCGATATGGAGGTGGTGCTGGAGGGTGGCTCGATGCCGACCCCCGCGATGGTGGCCTGGGCGCGCGAGCTGCAGGTGGGCAGCTGGTACATGCTCGACCGCAACGGCCGCACCGAGGCCGTGCAGCTGGCCTGGCACGGCTTGCGCAAGCAGCTGTCGCTGTTCGTCACGCCGCAGGGGCGCTGCGTGCTGTTCCAGCAGCACCGTCTGGCGAGCTATCTCCAGGCCGGGCTGCTGGTGCCGGCGCAGGACGAATCGCTCACGGTTCGCGCCACGCGCAGCGCGCTGGCCAAGCTCGACGTCGACGTTTCGCGCCTGCTGCACTGAGCCGATCGTCGACGACGCCAAGGGACCGTCGCGAGCGGGCCGAGGTTCCGTCGAGCACCGCAGCCGTACACCCGTACGACGAGGAGCGCAGACGCGAGATCGGCCCGCGCAGCAGGTTCCGTCAGTGGATCAGCCGGTCCTCGTCGTCGACGAAGAGCTCGTCGAGGATCAGCGCGTCGGGTTCCTCGCCCAGGCTCCAGAAGACCATCAGCACGATGATCTTCAGGTCCTCGAGGTCGATCGGGCCACCGCCGGCGGCCATGGCGCGGTCGACGACCATCTCGCGCATCGCCGGCGGCAGCACGCCGGCCGACTCGAGGAAGCTGATGAAGTTGACCGACGCGTCGCCGAGCACCTCGCGCTCGGCGACGGTGTAGATGCGGTGGCTGCCGGGTGACTGCGCCGTGGCGTGCGACTCGGCGGAATCCGCCAACCCATCCAGCCAGCGCAGCGCCTCCTGGATCTCGTCGTTCTCGAAGCCGACGGCGCTCAGCTTGCGGCGCAGCTGCTGCTCGTCCGGGCAGGCGTCCGGGCGCCAGTAGTTCTCATAGAGAAAAACGAGCACGTCGAACATGCGACCCACTATACCCGAGCGGCTCGGCGGGGCGGCGCGGCGAAAGGCCGCATGGTCCGTCGGGGTGTGGGGGGTGGCACGGCGGTGCTGGATGCCATGAAGGCAACCGTCGGCCGCAGCCGTCTTTCGGGCTCAACCCGCGGTACGCCGTTGGTACAGCCCTCCAGGCAGGCGCGCGACGGCGCCCTGCAGTTCAAGCTCGAGCAGGCGCGCGCTCAGTTCGGCGGTGGGCCAGCCGGTACGAGCCTGCAGCGCGTCGAGGGTCGCCGGATCGTGGCCAAGGGCCCGCAGCAACGGGTCCGCGGGGCCGTCTCCGGCGCCCGGGTCGCCGGGCTCACCCATTTCCCGCTCGATGGGCGGACGTGCCTGAGCGGCACGGATCTCCTCAAGAATGTCAGCGGCCACTTCCACCAGCTTGGCGCCCTGCTTGATCAACGCGTGGCAGCCCTTGGACTGGGGCGAGTGGATCGAGCCGGGAATCGCGAACACCTCGCGCCCCGCCTCGGTGGCCAGCCGCGCGGTGATCAGCGAGCCCGACCGCAGCGCGGCCTCGACCACCAGCGTGCCGAGCGACAGGCCGGCGATGATGCGGTTGCGGCGCGGGAAGTGGTCTCTCAGTGCCGGTGTGCCGGGTGCGTACTCGCTCAGCAGCAGCCCGGCCGGGTGCGCCGAGATGCGCGCCGCCAGTCCGGCGTGGCCGGCCGGGTAGGGAACGTCGGGTCCGCCACCGAGCACGGCCACGGTGCCGCCGGCGCCGCGCAGCGCCCCCTCGTGCGCCGCCGCATCGATGCCGCGCGCCATGCCGGAGACGATGACCAGGCCGTCGTCGCTCAGCGCCGCCGCGAACGCGCGTGCGTTTTCTTCTCCCTGCGGCGTCGGATGGCGGCTGCCGACGATGGCGAGCGAGGGTGCCGCCAGGCGGTCCACGGCGCCATCGGCAAACAGAAGCAGTGGCGGATCCGCCGTCTGCAGAAGTGCCGATGGGTACTCGGCGTCGCCCAGCGTGAGGAAGCTCCGGCGCCCGCTGCCTCCACCCCGAAGCCAGGCCTGGCAGCGCTGCAGGCGCTCGGAGAAAGTCGGCGGCGCCGGCCCGGCGATCGCCGTGGCCAGCGCCGCCGGCACGACGCTGCGCAGCGAAGAAGGTGCGGCCCGCAGCACCGCCTCGGGTGAGCCGAAGGCCGCAAGCAGCTGCCGCGCCTGCGCGAGCCCAAGGCCCGGCGTCTCGAGCAGCCTGAACCAGGCCTCGAACTCGCCAGCGCGTTCGGAGGCGCGTTCGATGACGCTCAGGGCTGCGTGAACCGGTCGCCCGCTTCCACCGGGTCCTGCACGTTCAGGATCAGCGCGTAGGACACGCGCTCGAACGTGCGGAAGACGAACAGCAGGCCGTGCCGCTCGTCGGGCAGCCGCATGGCGGTGCGCTGCCCCGGCGTGGTGGTGTCGACGGCCATGCGGCCGGCGCGCCACAGCGCCAGCACGTGGCCGCGCTCGAGCCCGTCACGCGAGCCCCGGTTGAGCGCCACCACCTGGTTCTGACCGGCCTTGAGCCCGTCACCGTAGATCGAGACGATGCGTCCGTCGACGGGCTTGTCGGGCGAACGCGGCACGTAGGCCACGAGCTCCTGCTGCGGCACCGGCGACAGGCGGTCGCCCACACCCGCCTCGAGCCGGCTGCTGGTGACGCGGAAGGTGGCCGGCACGGCGATGGCGGCACCGCCACCGCCCGGAACGGCCATCGTGCCTTCGGCCGCCACCATCTCGGCCGTGCCGACGTAGCGGCCCTCGTAGCCCAGGATCTCGCGCGTTTCGGGGTCGACGAGCGGCTTGAGCTCGCGGAAGAGGCGGAAGTCGCGCGCGCCGGCGAGGTCGCCGCGCACGTAGGCTGTCTCGCCGCGCGAGACCATGACGCGGCCCTCCTGCGTGGCGACGATGCGCGGTGCCTTGTCGAGCTCGTTCGTCTCGAACACGGCCGCCTCGGCCAGGAAGGGGCCGATCAGGTGCAGCGGGATGGCGGCGATGGCCCCGTTGTCGAGTGTCTCGCTGCGCACGCGCGGCGACAGCCGCACGGTGCCCGGGATGCCCTGGCCGACGGCGAGGCGGGCACGATCGCCCAGCTTCTCCAGCACCAGCACCTGCCCGGGGAAGATGAGGTGCGGGTTGCGGATCTGCTCGAGGTTCATGCCCCACAGTTCGGGCCACCGCCAGGGCCGCTTGAGGTAGATCGAGGAGATGCCCCACAGCGTGTCGCCGCGCTGCACGGTGTAGCTGTCGGGGGCGTTGGGCGCCAGCTCCTCCAGCGGCACGCCGGCCTCTGCCACCTGACGGGCCGTCTCGCGCCACTGCGGGTAGATCGGCATGCGGCTCGGCTGCGCCCAGGCGCTGCCCAGGGCGGCCAGCAGCGCCGCGCCGGCCAGCAGCCCGGGCAGGCTCTGCGCCAGCCGGGGCAGGGGTCGGGCGGTGGGCTGGCTGTGACGCAGGCGGGTGGTCATCGAGAAGGTCTCCCAGATTCACCGAGTGGCACCCCGCGCGCCAGGCGGCGCGGGGCGCGGGGAATGGCGCTGCGGCATGGGGTCAGGCAGCGCCGATGCCACAATGGCGGACCGCATTCTTTCGCGTCGCCCGCTCAGGCGGACGGGGCTTGAAAAGCACGCCGAGAATGCTCATATGGTTTCACAGATTCTGCCCGTAAACCCTTGATGCCGCAATGAAACCACCCCCCTCGCCGGCCTCGCGTGCAGGCCTTCACGGGGGGCAGGCGTTGCGGTGGACCGACACCTGTTGCGTCCTGTTGCCCGCGGGCCGCAGGGCGGCGCTGGCGCGGCGCCCGTCCGGCACGCCGACCTGCCGCACCGCGCCGCGCTCCTGACGACGATGGCCAAGCTGAACATCCTGCGTTACCCCGACCCTCGCCTGCACACGGTGGCCAAGCCCGTGGCGGCGGTCGACGAACGCATCCGCCGTCTCGTCGACGACATGCTCGAGACGATGTACGCCGCGGAAGGCGTGGGCCTGGCCGCCACGCAGGTCGACGTGCACGAGCGCGTCATCGTCATGGACACGTCCGGCGAGCGGCACAGCCCGCTCGTGCTCATCAACCCGGAGATCATCGCCCGCAGCACCGAGCTTGCGGTGGCCGAGGAGGGGTGCCTGTCGGTGCCGCAGATCTACGACAAGGTCGAGCGCCACGCGCGTGTCACCGTGCGGGCGCTCGGCCGCGACGGCGCGCCGTTCGACCTCGAGGCCGAAGGGCTCGTCGCGGTGTGCGTGCAGCACGAGATGGACCACCTGGTCGGCAAGGTGTTCGTCGAGTACCTGAGCACGCTGAAGCGCGAGCGCATCCGCACCAAGATGCTGAAGAAGACGCGCGAGGAGCTGCGCCGCTGAAGGCCTCGCGCGGCCGGTTCGCTCGGCGCCGCGGGCCATGAGGATCGCCTTCGCCGGTACGCCCGAATTCGCGCGCGCGGCGCTGCATGCGCTGCTCGCTGCCGGGCACGACGTGGCGCTCGTGCTCACGCAGCCCGACCGCCCGGCGGGCCGCGGCCTGAAGCTGCAGGCCTCGCCGGTGACGCAGTTCGCCCGGCAGCGCGGGCTGCCGCTCGCGCAGCCGCGCAGCCTGCGCCTGGACGGCAAGCATGCCGACGAGGCCGAGGCGGCCGCGCGGGCCCTGCGCGCCGCAGCGCCGCAGGTGATGGTGGTGGCCGCCTACGGGCTGATCCTGCCTCGCTGGGTGCTCGACCTGCCTGCCGACGGCTGCCTGAACATCCACGGCTCCCTGCTGCCGCGCTGGCGCGGCGCCGCGCCTATCCAGCGCGCCGTCGAGGCGGGTGACGCCACCACCGGCATCACCATCATGCGCATGGACGAGGGCCTCGACACCGGGCCGATGCTGCTCGAGGAGGCCTTGCCGATCACCGCCGAGGACACCGCGGCGACGCTGCACGACCGCCTGGCGCCGCTGGGTGCGCGGCTCATCGTGCAGGCCCTGGCCCGCCTGCCCTCGCTGCCCGCGCGGCCGCAGCCGGCCGAGGGCGTGACCTACGCGCGCAAGATCGACAAGGCCGAGGCGGCGATCGACTGGCGGCAGCCGGCCGAGGTGATCGAGCGGCGCCTGCGCGCCTTCGACCCGTTTCCCGGCTGCACGGCCGAACTCGATGGCCAGCTGCTGAAGGTCTGGCGCGGCCGCGTCGTCGAAGGTGCCGCCGGCGTGCCGCCCGGCGGGCGGGTTGCGGCCGGGGCGGGGCGCCTGGTCATCGCCTGCGGTGCCCCGGTCGGGAGGGCGTCGGCGCAGCCGGCCGCGCTCGAGGTCCTCGAGGTGCAGGCGCCCGGCGGCCGCCGGCAGGCGGCGCAGCAGTGGCTGCGCCGCGGCGGCAGCGCCTGAGACTGGCGCCCGCCGGTTCGGCCCCCGCGGCCACGGCGGGTTCCGGGCGGGCCGGCACGAGCTGCCCGCCCCGCACGGCCAATGCATCCAGACGCCTCAAGCCAGCCGCGCCCCGGCCGATATGGAAGGCACAGCGTCTCCGCGCCCGCGGCGACGGTGCGCTTCCCTCGCCCACCATGCGCCGCCTCATCGCCCTTGCCCTCGTCGCGCTGCCGCCGCTCATGGCCGGCTGCGACCTGCTCGGCATCGAGGGGGCCAGTGCCGTCGCCGCGCGCCGCGAGGCCGAGGGCAAGGCCATCGGCGGTGCGTGCCGCCACGCCGCGCGATCGATCGAGCAGTGTTACGCCGCCAACCGCAAGGCGGACAAGGCGGCCGTCTTCGCCGGCTGGCGCGAGATGAACGACTACATGCGCGAGAACAAGATGGAACCGATGCCCGCCACCGACGCGACGGCCGCCGCCGAGGCGGAAGGCGAGGGCGAAGCGGCTGGCAACAAGCCCGGCACGAAGGACTCGCCACGCAGCGGCGCCGAGTCCGGCCGCGGCAGCACACCAGCGCGCACCGCGGCCGCCAAGCCGCACTGAGCTGCACTGAGCTGCCGAAGGCGGGGTGCGGTCGCGGCGCGCCGCGCGTCGCGCCTTGCGGCGCGATCGTCGCCGCGTGCTGCAGCCTGTCGCATCGGCACCGATGGCCCGGCCCCGGCGCTGGCACAGTGCGCGGCACTCGAAGCCCGGAGGAACCGCCATGCCCACCCCGCTGCACCTGCGTCGCACCCTGCTGCTGCAGGCCCTCGCTGCCGCCGCCTTCGCGGCCTCGCTGGCCGCCCCGCCCGCGGCGTGGGCGCGTGAGCGCGTCGTCGGCTCCGGCCGCGCCGCCACCGAAGCGCGCACGGTCGGCGACTTCGACGCCGTCGGCCTGCTCGGCTCGATCGACGTCGTCGTGCGCCAGGGTGCCAAGACGAGTGTCAGCGTCACCGCCGACGACAACCTGCTGCCGCTGCTCGAGACCGTCGTCGAGCCGTCGGGCAGCGGCGCGCGCCTCGTCGTGCGCTGGAAGTCCGACGCCAACCTCACGACGCGCAGCAAGCCGGTGGTGCAGGTGGTCACGCCGCGCCTGACGGTGCTGGCCGTCGCCGGCTCGGGCGACGCGCGCGTCGAGGCCTTCAGCACGCCGTCGCTGCGCGTGGCGTTGTCGGGCAGCGGCGACGCGGCGCTGACGGGGCTCAAGACCGAGTCGTGCGAGATCGCGCTGTCGGGCAGCGGCGACGTGCGCGCCGACGGCGAAGCCACGCGCCTGAGGATCCGCATCGCCGGCAGCGGCGACGTGGCGGCGCGCGATCTGCGCGCCGACGAGGTCAGCGTCAGCATCGCCGGCAGCGGCGACGCGGTGGTGCAGGCGCAGAAGAAGCTCGACGTGGCCATCGCCGGCAGCGGCGACGTCACCTACCGAGGCGACGCGGAGGTGTCCAGCACCGTTGCCGGCAGCGGCAGCGTGCGCCGCCGCTGAGGCGCGGGCGGCACCGCCGCAAGGCCCGCGGCGACCGGGGCCCCGCCACGCCGCGACAATGCGGCAGGTGAGCGCTTCGCCCCCCTCGGACACCCCGGCCCCACCTCCCGGCGAGAACGCGCCTGCCCCCGCCGGTACGGCGACGCCGCGCCTCTGGCGCCACCCCGAGTTCCGCCGCGGCGCGGTGGAGATGTTCCCCACCACGCTCGGCATCGCCGCCTGGGGCCTCATCACCGGCGTGGCGATGGGCAAGAGCGGCCTCGGCATCGAGGTGATGGTGCTGATGTCGCTGCTCGTCTTCGCCGGCAGCGCGCAGCTCGCGGTGCTGCCGCTGATGAGCAGCGGGGCGCCGGTGTGGGTGGTGTGGGCCACGGCGCTGTGCGTCAACCTGCGCTTCGTCATCTTCAGCGCCGTGTGGCGGCCCTACGTGCTGCACCTCGCGTGGCACGAGCGCGTGCGCATGGCGTACTTCACCGCCGACCTGAACACGGCGCTGTTCGTGCGCCGCTTCCCCGAGCCTCGGCCCGACCCGGCGCAGCCGCCCTACTTCTGGGGCGGCGCGGTGTCGAGCTGGTTCGGCTGGCAGGTGCCGTCGATCGCCGGCATCCTGCTGGCGCACCTCGTGCCAGCGCACTGGGACATCGGCTTTGCCGGCGTGCTGGCGCTGCTGGGCATCGCGCTGTCGTTGACGAGCGACCGCGCCACCGCGGTGGCGGCGCTCGTGGCCGGCTGTGCCGCCGTGGCGGCCTACGCGCTGCCGCTGCGCCTGAACATCGTCGTGGCCATCGCCGCGGCGGTGGCGGTGGGGGTGTTGATCGAGCACACGCGCGGCGGCGCCGCGGCCTTGCCCGCGCCTGCGGCCGGCCGTGACGCGGAGACACCCCCATGAGCGCGGGCGTCCCGATGGCCGCGGGCGAGGCGGTGCTTGCCATCGTCGGGCTCACCGCCATCACGCTGCTGACGCGCGGTTTCTTCCTCTTCACGCGGCGCGAGATCCCGTTTCCGGGTTGGCTGCGCGAAGGCCTGCGCTACGCGCCGCTGGCGGCGCTGGCCGCGGTCGTGTTGCCGGAGATCGTGCTGCGTGAAGGCCGACTCATCACGACGCTGCTCGATGCGCGCCTCTTCGCCGTCGCCGCGGCGGCCGCGTGGTTCTGGTGGCGCCGCGGCATCCTCGGCACCATCGTCGTCGGCATGGCGGTGCTGCTGCCGCTGCGGCTGGGGCTCGGGTGGTGAGTTCCTAGAATTTCGCGTTCACCTTCTTCCTCCTTCTCCATCGCCTTTCGAGAGACCCGCGCCATGAACGTCCTCCGCTTCTCCGACCTCGTCGCCGCCGGCCGCGCCAAGGGCGCGCGCGTCTTCATCCGCGCCGACCTCAACGTGCCGCAGGACGACGCGGGCAGGATCACCGAGGACACGCGCATCCGCGCCAGCCTGCCGGCCATCCGCATGGCGCTCGAGGCCGGCGCGGCGGTGATGGTCACGTCGCACCTCGGCCGCCCCACCGAGGGCGAGTTCAAGCCCGAGGACTCGCTGGCGCCGGTGGCGGCGCGCATGGGCGAGCTGCTCGGGCCACCCTACGAGAAGGGGGTGCCGCTGCGGGCGAACTGGGTCGACGGCGTGCAAGTGGCCCCGGGCGAGGTGGTGCTGCTCGAGAACTGCCGCCTCAACAGGGGCGAGAAGAAGAACAGCGAGGAGCTCGCCAGGAAGATGGCGGCGCTGTGCGACATCTTCGTGCACGACGCCTTCGGCACCGCGCACCGCGCCGAGGCCAGCACCTACGGCATCGCGCAGTTCGCGAAGGTCGCCTGCGCCGGGCCGCTGCTCGCTGCCGAGATCGACGCCATCACGAAGGCGCTGGCGAACCCGAAACGCCCGCTCGTGGCCATCGTCGCCGGCAGCAAGGTCAGCACCAAGCTCACCATCCTGCAGAGCCTGGCGAAGAACGTGGACGGTCTCGTCGTCGGTGGCGGCATCGCCAACACCTTCATGCTCGCCGCCGGGCTGCCGATCGGCAAGAGCCTGGCCGAGCCCGACCTGCTCGGCGACGCGAAGGCGGTGATGGCGGCGATGAAGGCGCGTGGCGCCGACGTGCCGATTCCCGTGGATGTCGTCGTGGCCAAGGCATTCAAGGCCGACGCGCCGGCCACCGTGAAGGCGGCCGCCGACGTCGCCGCCGACGACATGATCCTCGACATCGGCCCGCAGACCGCGGCGATGCTCGCGACGAAGCTGAAGGCCGCCGGCACCATCGTCTGGAACGGCCCGGTGGGTGTGTTCGAGTTCGATGCCTTCGCCAAGGGCACCGAGACGATCGCCCGCGCCATCGCCGAGAGCAGCGCCTTCTCGATCGCCGGCGGTGGCGACACGCTGGCAGCCATCGCCAAGTACGGCATCGAGAAGGACGTGGGCTACATCTCCACCGGCGGCGGCGCGTTCCTCGAGGTGCTCGAGGGCAGGACGCTGCCGGCGTTCGAGATCCTCGCCAGGCGCGCGGCGGGCTGACGCGGCCCCCGGGCGCCGCGCTGCCCGCCGCCGGCGGGACCCGTAGTGCCTCGGATTCCCGGCCCGCGCGAACGGAGTAACCTGCGCGCCCCGACCAAGACTCCGAGGAGACACCGCGTGGCCGAGAGGAAACCCCTGTCCGCTGCCGAGGCGGCACTGCGCGATGCCGCGTTCGAGTACCACCGCTCGCCCACGCGCGGCAAGATCACGCTGACGCCGACCAAGCCGCTGTCGAACCAGCGCGACCTGTCGCTGGCCTACTCGCCCGGCGTCGCCTATCCATGCCTGGCGATCGAGGACGACCCCGCCATGGCCGCCGAATACACGAGCCGCGGCAACCTGGTGGGCGTGGTCACCAACGGCACGGCGGTGCTCGGCCTCGGCGACATCGGGCCGCTGGCCGCCAAGCCGGTGATGGAAGGCAAGGGTTGCCTGTTCAAGAAGTTCGCCGGCATCGACGTGTTCGACATCGAGCTGGCCGAGAAGGACCCGGACAAGCTGGTCGAGATCATCGCCGCGCTCGAGCCCACGCTGGGCGGCGTCAACCTCGAGGACATCAAGGCGCCGGAGTGCTTCACGATCGAGCGCAAGCTGCGCGAACGCATGAACATCCCGGTGTTCCACGACGACCAGCACGGCACGGCGATCATCAGCGCCGCGGCGCTGCTCAACGGGCTGGAGCTCGTCGGCAAGAAGATCGGCGACGTGAAGGTCGTGGCCTCGGGCGCCGGCGCGGCGTCGATCGCCTGCCTGGACGTGATGGTCGGCCTGGGTGTCCGGCGCGAGCACATCTTCGCGGTGGACAGCAAGGGCGTCGTGCGCCAGGGCCGCGAGGACTTCGCCAAGCTCGACGAGAGCAAGCTGCGCTACTGCCAGAAGACGGAGGCGCGCACGCTGGCCGACGTGGTGAGGGGCTGCGACGTCTTCCTCGGCTGCTCCACCGCCGGCGTGCTGACGCCGGAGATGGTGAAGACGATGGCCGACCGGCCCATCATCCTGGCGTTGGCCAACCCCGAGCCGGAGATCCGGCCCGAGCTCGCCAAGGCCGCGCGCCCCGACTGCATCGTCGCCACCGGGCGCAGCGACTATCCCAACCAGGTCAACAACGTCCTGTGCTTCCCCTACATCTTCCGCGGCGCGCTCGACTGCGGCGCGACCAAGATCACCGAGGCGATGAAGCTCGCCTGCGTGCGCGAGATCGCCGCGCTGGCCAAGGCCGAGATCAGCGACGAGGTGGCCGGCGCGTACGCCGGGCAGGACCTGCGCTTCGGCCCCGACTACATCATTCCCAAGCCGTTCGACGCGCGCCTCATCCTGCGCATCGCGCCGGCGGTGGCCCGGGCGGCGGCCGAGTCGGGCGTGGCGACGCGGCCGATCACCGACCTCGCGGCCTACAAGGAGTCGCTGACGCGCTTCGTGTACCAGACGGGCATGTTCATGCGGCCGGTGTTCGCCGCGGCGAAGGCCAAGAACGCCAAGGGCGCGGCGCGCGTGGTGTACGCCGAAGGCGAGGACGAACGCGTGCTGCGTGCGGTGCAGGTCGTGCTCGACGAGGGGCTCGCCCGGCCCATCCTCGTCGGCCGGCCCGAAGTGGTGAAGATGCGCATCGAGCGCGCGTCGCTGCGCCTGCAGCCCGGGCGCGACTTCGATCTGTGCGACCCCGAGAACGACCCGCGCTTTCGCGAGTACTGGGAGCTCTACCGCAGCCTGATGGCGCGCGAAGGCATCACCGCCGACGCGGCGAAGGCGGCCGTGCGCCGTTCGAACACGCTGATCTCGGCTCTGATGCTCCGGCGCGGCGAGGCCGACGCGATGCTCTGCGGGCTCGTCGGCCGCTTCGACGGCCACCTCGAGCACGTGCGCAACGTCATCGGGCTGAAGAAGGGCGCACGCACCTTCGCCACCGTCAACGCGCTGATGCTGCCGAACCACACGCTGTGCCTCACCGACACCTTCGTCAACGAGGCACCCAGCGCCGAGGAACTGGCCGACATCGCGCTGATGGCCGCCACCGAGATGCAGCGCTTCGGCCTGCCGCCGAAGGTGGCGTTCCTCTCGCACAGCATCTTCGGCAGCTCGCAGCGCGAAAGCGCGAAGCGCATGCGCGCAGCGCGCGACCTCTTCGTGCAGCGCGCGCCGCACATCGAGTGCGACGGCGAGATGCACGGCGACGCCGCGCTGTCGGAGAGCGTGCGCGCCGGCTACCTGCCCGACAGCACGCTGAAGGGCAGTGCCAACCTGCTGGTGCTGCCCAACCTCGACGCCGCCAACATCCTCTTCAACGTGCTGAAGATGACCGGCGGCCAGGGCGTGACGGTGGGCCCGGTGCTGCTCGGCCCGGCCAGGCCGGCACACGTGCTGACGCCCAGCGCCACGGTGCGGCGGGTCATCAACATGACGGCGCTGGCGGTGGCCGACGTGGCAGCGGCGGGCGGCTGAGGCGGCCGGGCCAGCCCCGGGGGGCGCTCACGAGAAGCTGAACCTTGCTTCATGCGGAACCGCGGCGCGCAAGTCCGAGGCCGCGGGGGGCCGCTTCAGGGCTCGGCACCCGAACACACGGCTCACCGCCGCCGGCGCTCCGAGGCGCGGCGGCGGCGGTGAAGTTCGCTCGGCCTTTCGTCGTGTGTTCGGGTGCCATGCCCTGAGTGGCCCCACGGCATCGGCCCGGTGCGCAGGTGATCGTGGGCCGCCCATCGCGTCTTCGCGAACGCCAGGCGCGGTCACCGGCCCGGGATACTCAGAAATCGAGCCGCACCGAAGCCGACGGCCCGCGTGCGCGGATGCGCAGGTCGACGTGGTCGAACACGGGATCGTTCCACGACGAGACGGCCGTGCGGCGCACCGAGTAGCCCAGGCGCAGCGAGAGCTGCCGCACCGGGCTCAGCACCAGCGCCGCATCGAGGCGCTCGTGGCTGGCGCGGTCGAACGCGCCGGCCACGGCCAGGCGCGCCTCCAGCGCCACGTGCGGCCCGAAGCGCTGGCGCGGCGTGATCGTGCCGTAGGGCAGCGTGTGCGAGCGCGCGAAGGGCTGCGTGCCGGTGGCGCCGCTCTGCGGCCTGAGCTCGTAGTCCACGTCGAGCTTCAGGCCACCGACGCCGACGTCGAGCTCGAACGAAGGCCCGAAGTAGAAGCGGTCGACGAAGCCGAAGTGCCACGCCGCGGCCTTCGCACGCTGGTCCAGCACGTCGGGTCCGCTGACCACCTGGGCGCCCAGCGTGAGCGTCTCGCCGGCGCCAAGCACGTGCGGGCCCTCGGCCCGGTACTCCTGGTAGCCCGCCTCGAAGCCGCGTGCCGGGCCGCCGGGGCGCGACCACGCGGCAGGCCGCAGCGTGACGAACAGCGCCGCGTCGTTCGCATCGGTGTCGCGCAGGTTGAGCCGCTGTGGCACGCCGCACCCGGCAAGCAGCGCGGCGGCCGCGAGCAGCCCTGCCGCACGCGTGGCGGGCCGGTGAGCCCGCCACCGGCTTCCCCGCCACGCCTGCCGCCCCGTCGCGGCCGTTGCATCCGTCGCTCGCATCGTGCGTCCCCGCCTGCCGCCATGCCGAGGGCGGCGTGGCGATGATGGCATGCGCGGGGTGGCGGTCGCATCGTCGCTTCAAGCTACAGTGCGCCGCACCGTGAGCCGCCCTGCCGACTCCCCTGCTGCGCCCCGGCCGGCCGAGGGCCGCTTGGCCGCCGGCAGCGCCCTGACCTTCGCCGAAGAGGACGCGCGGCGCCTCGTGGTGCTGCGCGCCTGCGAGGCGGGCGGACCGCCCGATGACGCCCTCTGGTCGCCCGAGGATGCCAGGTGGGCGAGCCGGCTGGCCGACGAGACCGCCGGCGCGGGCGCGAGCGATGCCGCCTGGCTGGCCGAGCGGGCGCGCCATGCGATGCAGCGCCTGCTGCCGCGGCGGCCCGCGCTGGCGCGCGTGCAGGCGCGGCGCCGCTGGGGAGCGCGGGCCTGGCTGCTCGCGCCGGCGCTCGGCCTCGTGCTCGGCGGTGCCGCCGAAGTCGCGGGCGGCGGGCAGCGCATCGAACTGCTCGCCGCGCCGGCCTGGGTGATCGTCGCGTGGAACCTGCTCGTCTACGCCTGGATCGCGCTGGCCGCGCTGCGTGAGCTCGTCATGCGCGGCGGCGCGGCCGGCGGTTCGGCCGCCGGGCCGCTGCGCGGCCTGGCGCAGCGCGCCCTGGGCGGTGCCGGCAGCGCGGCGCAGGCGGCGGTGCAACGCCTCACTGCCGGCACGCCCGAGCAACGCTTCGCGGCCCTGTGGGCCGAGTGGACCGTACCGCTGGCGGCCGGGCGCGCCGCGCTCGTGCTGCACGTCGCAGCCGCGGCGTTGGCGCTCGGGGCCACCGCGGGCCTGTACGCACGCGCGCTCGTGCTCGACTATCGCGTCGGCTGGCAGAGCACGCTGCTCGAGCCGCCGCAGGTGCACGCCGTGCTGACGATCGCGTTCGCGCCGGCACGCGCCGTCACCGGCATCGCCGCGCCGACGCTGCCGCAGGTGGCCGCGCTGCGCAGCGCCGC
>JAHCKS010000160.1 GCA_026125665.1 Rubrivivax sp. | reverse complement strand
AGCGCGGCGGTCGGGATCACGCACCACCCCCGAGCGCCGCGCGCCCGCCGTGCCACCAGGCGGCGATGCGGTCGGCCAGGCCCTCGGCGACGAGGCGCGCGCGCGAACGCCGCGGGCCGGTGGCCAGCACCTCGACGCCCGCGTCGCCACCGAGCGCATAGACGACCACCGAGCGGCCGCGGTCGAAGCGCCGCGCCTCCCCGGCGGCCAGCAGGATGTCCTCGGGGTCACCGTCGACGGTGACCCACAGCAAGCCGCTCGTCGCGCGCACGCACACCGGGGCCACCAGGCGGCGCGCCGCGTGGCCGGGCAGGGCAAAGGTGGAAGCAAACATGGCAGGAACCCTCCGAAGGCGGCCAGCCATGCGAATCGCTCATCCGACTGCCTTGACCTCGCCGCGTCGGTTTGCATAATCTGCCTTGAAAAGCAAGACTTCAAACGATCATTCGGAAAGTCTCGCATTCCTGTACAGCATGCGAACCGATCCCCGCCGGCTGCCCCCGCTCGACCTGCTGCTGGCCTTCGAGGCGGCGGCACGCCACCTGTCCTTCACCAAGGCCGCGGCGGAGCGCTTCCTGACGCAGTCGGCGGTGAGCCGGCAGATCGCGGCGCTCGAGGAAGACCTGGGTGCTGCGCTGTTCCACCGCCGCCACCGGGCGTTGGAGCTCACCGACGAGGGCAAGCGCCTGGCGCGCGCGGCTGCCACGGCGCTGGCCGAACTGCGCGAGGCGACGCAGGCCATTCGCGCGCCGCGGCAGCGCGACGTGGTGGCACTGACGACGACGCCCGGGTTCGCGTCGTTGTGGCTGATCCCGCGCCTGGCTCGCTTCGTCGCGGCGCACCCGCGCATCGACGTGCGCATCGATGCCACCTACGACACGCGGACCCTCGCCGCCGAGGGCTTCGACGTCGCCGTGCGTTACGGCCCGAAGGACTCGCGCCACATCGAAGCGGCCGATGCCCTGTTCGCCGAGACGGTGCAGCCACTGTGCGCGCCGGCCCTGTTGCGCGGCGCCTTGCCGCTGAAGAGCCCGCAGGACCTCGCGCAGCACACGCTGCTGCACATCGCGATGGGCGGTGACGCGCCCGGCATGCCGCTGGAGTGGCAAGCCTGGCTGCAGACCGCGGGCGTCCGCGCCTTCGAGCCGGCGGCGACGCTGACCTTCACCAACTACGACGCGGCGGCCGCCGCGGCGGTCGAGGGCCAGGGCGTGCTGCTCGGGCGCCGGCCGCTCACCGACGGGCTCATCGCGCAAGGCCGGCTCGTCGCGCCGTTCGAAGGGCAGATCGAGTCCGAGCGCGGCTACTACCTGCTGCTCGACCCGGTGGGCGCGCGCCGGCCGGCCGTGGCCGCATTCGTCGAGTGGCTGCGCGCGATGGCGCGTGGCGCGGCCGCGCCCGCGGCCCCAGGTGCCACGGGCTGACGGTCGATGGCCGACAATCCGCGCCCATGCTGCAGCAACGCACGATCAAGAGCCTGACGCGCGCCGTCGGCGTGGGCGTGCACAGCGGGCAGAAGGTGGAGCTGACGCTGCGCCCGGCGCCGCCCGACAGCGGCATCGTCTTCCGCCGCACCGACCTGCCGGTGCCGGTGGACATCCCGGTCAGCGCGCACACGGTGTGCGACACGCGCATGGCCACCACCATCAGCCCAGGCGGCGACGCCGGCGCGCCGAAGGTGCAGACGATCGAGCACCTGCTGTCGGCCTGCGCCGGGCTGGGCATCGACAACCTCGCCATCGACATCACCGGCGAGGAGGTGCCGGTGCTCGACGGCAGCGCCGCCAGCTTCGTCTTCCTGCTGCAAAGCGCCGGCGTCGTGCAACAGAACGCGCCCAAGCGGTTCCTGCGCGTGCTGAAGGCGGTGGAGGTGCGCGAAGGCGAGGGCGCGGCGCTGAAGTGGGCACGCCTGGAGCCCTTCCACGGCTACCGGCTGAGCTTCGAGATCGAGTTCCACCACCCGGCGCTGGACGCCACCGGCCAGCGCGTGAGCTTCGACTTCGGCTCCGGCCGCTACAAGCGCGACATCGCGCGCGCCCGCACCTTCGGCTTCACGAAGGACGTGGAGATGATGCGCGCACGCGGCCTGGCGCTGGGCGGCAGCATGGACAACGCCATCGTCGTGGACGACACGCGCGTGCTCAATGCCGGCGGGCTGCGCTACGACGACGAGTTCGTCAAGCACAAGATCCTCGACGCCATCGGCGACATGCAGGTGGCCGGCAAGCCGCTGCTGGCCAGCTACACGGCGTTCAAGGGCGGGCATGCGCTGAACAACAAGCTGCTGCGCAAGCTGCTGGCCGATGCCTCGGCCTTCGAGGTGGTGAGCTTCGAACGCGAGGCCGAGGCGCCGAGCGGCTTCGCCGACCTGGCACCGGCCTGGTAGCCGCGCAGCCAGACCCCGCGCGGCGCATGGTCTTCTTCCGCCTCGTGTTCGGGCTGCTGCTGGTGGCCTCGCTGCTGTGCTTCGCCATGTACATCGGCACGAGCCAGGTGGTGTGGCGGCGGCGCGGCATCGTCGTGCTGAAGTGGACGCTGATCGCCGCGCTCGGCTTCTTCGCCGTGCTCATCCTCGAGCGGGTGGCACGCCTGCTCTGAGCCGCCGGCCGGCGCGCGGCCCTGCCGCGGCACATCCCAGGCAACGCCCTCGCCCTGTCGCGCCCTCGCGCCTTCGCGCCCGGGCACCGGCCCGGGCATTCGCAATGGCTATCGGCGTCTTAGCTTCCGCCGGCTCCCCATGCGCCGCCGATGCGCCTAGAGTTTCGCCGCCCGCTTCCCTTCCTTCGCCCGTGCGCCGCCGTGCCGGCGCGCACCATCCCCCGAAAGGAGACAGCCCATGTCCGAACAAGCGAAGTGCCCGTTCGCGCACCCGGCCGGCACCGGCCAGAGCAACCGCGACTGGTGGCCCAACCAGCTGAACCTCTCCATCCTGCACCAGCACTCGTCGAAGTCCGACCCGATGGGCGCCGGCTTCGACTACGCCAAGGAATTCAAGAGCCTCGACTACAAGGCGCTGAAGAAGGACCTCCTGGCGCTGATGACCGACTCGCAGCCCTGGTGGCCGGCGGACTTCGGCCACTACGGGCCGCAGTTCATCCGCATGACCTGGCACGCCGCCGGCACCTACCGCATCCACGACGGCCGCGGCGGCGGCGGCCGCGGGCAGCAGCGCTTCGCGCCGCTGAACAGCTGGCCCGACAACGTCAACATCGACAAGTCGCGCCGCCTGCTCTGGCCGATCAAGCAGAAGTACGGCAACAAGATCTCCTGGGCCGACCTGCTGATCCTGGCGGGCAACGTGGCGCTGGAGTCGATGGGCTTTCGCACCTTCGGCTTCGGCGGCGGCCGCGCCGACGTGTGGGAGCCCGACGAGGACGTGAACTGGGGCGCCGAACGCGCCTGGCTCGGCGTCGACGCGCGTTTCCACGGCGATCGCGACCTCGACGCGCCGTTCGGTGCCACGCACATGGGCCTCATCTACGTCAACCCCGAGGGCCCGAACGCCAGCGGCGACTACATGGCCGCGGCCAAGGACATCCGCGCGACCTTCGGCCGCATGGCCATGAACGACGAGGAGACCGTCGCGCTGATCGCCGGCGGCCACACCTTCGGCAAGGCGCACGGCGCGGCGCCGGAGTCGCACAAGGGGCCGGAGCCGGAAGCCGCGCCGATCGAGGCCCAGGGCCTGGGCTGGATCAGCAACTACGGCACCGGGCACGGCAAGGACACGATCTCCAGCGGCATCGAGGTGACGTGGACCAAGACGCCGGCCCTGTGGAGCAACAACTTCTTCGAGAACCTGTTCAAGTACGAATGGGAGATGGTGAAGTCACCCGCCGGCGCCAAGATGTGGGTGGCGAAGAACGCGCCGGAAGTGATACCGGACGCGCACGACCCGTCGAAGAAGCACAAGCCGACGATGCTGACGACCGACCTGACGCTGCGCTTCGACCCCGAGTTCGGCAAGATCTCGCGCCGGTTCCACGACGACCCGCAGGCCTTCGCCGACGCCTTCGCGCGCGCCTGGTTCAAGCTGACGCACCGTGACATGGGGCCGCGTGCACGCTACCTCGGCCCGGAAGTGCCCAAGGAAGAGCTGCTGTGGCAGGACCCGATCCCGGCCGTCGACCACAAGCTCGTCGACGACAAGGACGTCGCCGCGCTGAAGGCCAAGGTGCTGGCCTCGGGGCTCACGGTGTCGCAGCTCGTCGGCACGGCCTGGGCCTCGGCGGCCACCTTCCGCGGCTCGGACAAGCGCGGCGGCGCCAACGGCGCACGCATCCGCCTGGCGCCGCAGAAGGAGTGGGAGGTCAACCAGCCGTCGCAACTGGCCAAGGTGCTGAAGACGCTGGAAGGCATCCGCACCGAGTTCAACGGCACGGCCAAGGGCGGCAAGAAGGTGTCGATCGCCGACCTCATCGTGCTGGCCGGCTGCGCCGGTGTCGAGAAGGCCGCCAAGGACGCCGGCGTCACGGTGACGGTGCCATTCCGGCCCGGCCGCATGGACGCGTCTCAGGAACAGACCGACGTCGAGTCCGTCGGCGCGCTCGAGCCGATGGCCGACGGCTTCCGCAACTACGTGAATGCCAAGGTGGCCGAGGTGCCGGCCGAACACCTGCTCGTCGACCGCGCGCAGCTGCTGACGCTGACGGCGCCGGAGATGACGGCGCTGATCGGCGGCCTGCGCGTGCTCGACACCAACGTCGGGCAGGCCAGGCACGGCGTCTTCACCGGCAAGCCGCAGGTGCTGACGAACGACTTCTTCGTCAACCTGCTGGACATGGGCACCGAGTGGAAGCCGACCTCCGACAGGAAGGACGTGTTCGAGGGCCGCGACCGCGCCAGCGGCAGGGTGTTGTGGACGGCCACGCGGGTGGACCTGGTGTTCGGCTCGAACTCGCAGCTGCGCGCGCTGGCCGAGGTCTACGCCAGCGCCGGCGGGCAGGCGAAGCTGGTGCAGGACTTCGTCGCCGCGTGGGCGAAGGTGATGGACCTGGACCGCTTCGACCTGGCGTAGACGGGGCCGGCGCCGGCCGCCGTCAGCGGGGGGCCTGGCGGGCGGTGGCCGGCCGCTCGCCGACGGTCACGCGCACCGAGAGGCTGTCTGCGCCGCGCTGCAGCCCGAGCTGCGCCTGCGACTGCGGCGGCAACGCCGCCACCGCGGCCAGCAGCTCGGCCGAGTTCGTCACCGCCTTGTCGCCGACGCGCAGGACGACGTCGCCCGGGCGCACACCGCCTCGGGCCGCCGGCCCGTCGTTGAGCACGCCGGTGATGAGCACGCCGCTCTTCACCGGCAGCGCCAGGCTCTCGGCGAGCTCGGCGTTGAGGTCGCGGATGTCCACGCCGATGAAGCCGCGCTTGACCTTGCCGCCGCGGATGACCTGCTCCATCACGTGGCGTGCAGTGTCCACCGGCACGGCGAAGCCGATGCCCATGTTGCCGCCGCTGCGCGAGAAGATGGCCGTGTTGATGCCGACCAGCGCACCTTGCGCGTCGACGAGCGCGCCGCCCGAGTTTCCCGGGTTGATGGCCGCGTCGGTCTGGATGAAGCTCTGGAACGGCGAGTTGCCACGCTGCGTGCGGTCGAGCGCACTGACGATGCCGGCGGTCACCGTCTGGCCGATGTTGAAGGGGTTGCCGATGGCCAGCACCGCGTCGCCCACTTGCAGCGAGCGACCGTCGGCCAGCTCGATCACCGGCAGGCTGCCGAGGTCGATCTTCAGCACCGCGATGTCGGTCTCGGCGTCGCTGCCGACCAGTTGCGCACGCGTGCCGCGGCCGTCGGCCAGCTGCACCTCGATGTCGACGGCGTCGCTGACGACATGGTGGTTGGTCAGCAGGTAGCCTTCGGGCGAGACGATGACGCCCGAGCCCAGGCCCAGCTGCTGCTGCGGCGCCGGCGCGCGGTCACCGAAGAAGAAGCGAAAGCGCGGGTCGTCGGCGTGCGGGTTGCGCGTGAGCTTGGTGGCCGTGATGCTGACCACGGCCGGCGCGGCACGGCGCGCGGCGTGGCTGAAGCTCGTCGCCGACACCGGCACCAGCGAGCCCGAGGCGGCTTCTGACGACGCCGCGGCCGGCGCGCGCGGCGGCGCCTGCGTCAGCGTGGGCAGCGGCAGCACGGTGCTGCCGCCGTTGCGCGGCAGCCACTCGGGCTTCAGCGTCGCGACGACGAACAGCGCCGCCAGTGACACGGTGACGGCCTGCGCGAAGAGGAGCCAGGTGCGGCGCCACATGGAGCGGACGGACGGTTGGAGAGGAGTTCGAGGCGAGGAGCGCAGGAGCGCGGCGAGGCGGCAGGAGCGGCACGTTGCCGCGGCGGGCACAATGCACGGCCCATGGCTGAACGCGGCGCGATCGAAAGAGCCCTTGCGGAACGGCTGCGGCCCGAAGCTTTCCGCGATTATGGGCCGAACGGCCTGCAGGTCGAAGGACGCACCGAGGTAAGGAAACTCGTCTCCGGCGTCACGGCGAGCCTCGCATTCATCGAGGCGGCCATTGCCGCAGGCGCCGATGCTCTGCTCGTGCACCATGGTCTGTTCTGGCGAGGGCAGGACGGCCGGCTCACCGGCTGGCTGCGCCAGCGCGTGGCGCGCCTCATCGCGCACGACCTCAACCTCTTCGCCTACCACCTGCCGCTCGACGCCGAGCCCGAGCTCGGCAACAACGCACAGCTCGGCCGACGCCTGCAACTCGCGGCCGATGCGCGCTTCGGCGAGCAGGAGCTCGGCTTCGCAGGGCCCGCGGGTCCGTGGCGCACGGCGGGCGAGCTCGCGCGCGGCGCGGCCGAGGCGCTCGGCCGCGCGCCGGTGTGCGAGCCGGGCGACGGCCGGCCGCTGACGCGAGTCGCCTGGTGCACCGGCGGGGCGCAGGGCTACTTCGAAGCGGCGATCGCTGCCGGTGCCGATGCCTTCATCACCGGCGAGATCTCCGAGCCGCAGGCGCACCTCGCACGCGAGACGGGTGTCGCCTTCCTCGCCTGCGGACACCACGCCACGGAGCGCTACGGCGCCGCGGCGCTCGGCGAGCACCTGGCCGCGCGCTTCGGGCTCGAGCACCGGTTCATCGACATCCCGAACCCGGCGTGACGATGCAGGCACCGGCGACGACGCGGCCGCTCGTGGTGAGCATGGGCGATGCGGCCGGCATCGGCCCCGAGATCATCGCGCGCGCGTTCGAGCGCGGCGCGCTGGCCGACGCCGTGGTGGCGGGCGACGCCGCCGTGCTGCGACGCGCCGGCGCGGCAATGACGGCGCTGATCGACGAGCCGGCGGACCTGGCCGCCGTGCCGCCCGGCTGCCTTCCGGTGCTCGCGGTGCCCGGGCTGCCCGAGGGGCTGGCGGCGCTGCCGCTCGGCCGGGTCGATGCACGCGCCGGCGCGGCAGCGGCGCGCTGCATCGAGTGTGCCGTGCAGTGGGTGCGGCGAGGCGATGCCGCGGCAGTCGTGACGGCGCCGGTGCACAAGGAGGCGCTGGCCGCCGCCGGCGTGCCCTACCCCGGGCACACCGAGATGCTGCAGGCGCTGGCCACCGCGCCGGGCACCGCGCCGCCGCCGGTGCGCATGATGCTGGCCAACGACGAGTTGCGCGTCGTGCTCGTGACGATCCACGTGGCGCTGCGCCGTGCGCTCGATCTGCTCGACTTCGACAGCGTGCTGCAGACGCTCGTCATCACGCACGAGTCGGCGCGGCGCTTCGGCTTCGCCGCGCCACGCATCGCCGTGGCCGGCCTGAACCCGCACGCCGGCGAAGGCGGTCTCTTCGGTGACGAGGAGGTCCGCTTCATCTCGCCGGCCGTGCAGGCAGCGCGCGCGCGCGGCATCGACGCCGAGGGACCGTTCGCGCCCGACACCGTGTTCATGCGGGCGCGCCGCGGCGAGTTCGATTTCGTCGTGGCGATGACGCACGACCACGGGCTGATCCCGGTCAAGTACCTCGGCGTCGAGCAGGGCGTCAACGTGACGCTCGGCCTGCCGTTCGTTCGCACGAGCCCCGACCACGGCACCGCGTTCGACATCGCCGGCCGCGGCGTCGCCGATCCCGCGAGCCTGCTCGCGGCGCTGGCATGGGCGCGGCGCCTGTCCGGCGCCGCACCGCCGGCGGGATAGGCCTCAGGCCGCCAACGGCGCCAGGTGCGTGAGGCTCTGGCGCGCGCGCGCCGTGGCACGGTCGAACAGCTCGACGCTCTCGACGGCGCGCAGGCGGCCCGATTCGCACAGGCGCACCAGCATGCGGTGCGTCAGCGTGTGCGCGCGCTTGTGCCGCTCGCCGCGCGTGAAGACGTAGAACGTGCGCGCCGGGCTGACATGCACGAGGCGCACGCGGTGCCACTGCTCGTCCAGGTGCATGTGGTAGGCGTTGCCCAGGTGCACGTGCTCGGCGAGGTCGCGGCCGGCGCTCGGCTCCACCGGGCCGGCCGGTGCCGGCAGCGGGCCGATCGGCTGCGCCGCGATCTCGGCCTCCTTCTGCGCCTTGCGCTCTTCGGCCATCGCGGCGACGTCGATGTCGA
The DNA here is from genome assembly GCA_026125665.1 of Rubrivivax sp. Lineage (GTDB taxonomy): Bacteria > Pseudomonadota > Gammaproteobacteria > Burkholderiales > Burkholderiaceae_C > Rubrivivax. The sequence continues at coordinate 1,283 of JAHCKS010000160.1, read as the reverse complement.
CCCGACCGTTCCAGTCGATCGAGGCTTCGTCGACGAGGCCGATCTGCTTCGCCTCCTCGGCGCTGAGCTTCGGCAGCACGATCTCCTCGCTCAGCACCGGCAGCTTCATGCCGGGCGCGCCGAGGGTCTCGCGCGTGGGCACGGGCTTGGCGAGCGCACCGTCGACCTGGCGCGCCATCAGGTTGATGTCGAGCATGCGCGCCGAAGGCGCCTTCAGCGCCTCGGCGTGCGCCGGCATCAGCTGGCCGAAGAACGCGCGCCGCTCGCCCTCGGGCCAGCCGACGAGGTTCAGGCCCAGGTTCACCGCCTGCATCATGTTGGGCAGGCCGGTGAGGAAGGTCTTGCGGTGCGCCGGCGTCGGCTTGGGCTGCACGCTGAGGACGAGGTCGAGCGCCGTCTGGCGGGCGCGCTTCATCTCCGGGCTGTCGCCGCCGTGCGCGAGCGCGGTGCGCAGCAGCACGCGGCTCCACACCTGCGTCACGAAGTGCACGATGAAGTCGGGGACCGCCAGGCCCCTCAGGTCCATCTCGAGCTGGCGCGAGTACAGCTCGGTGAGCTGGGCCTCGTCCTCCTTGGCCGCCAGCAGCGCCGGCGCGGCGCCGTGGGCGGCCGCGGCACGGGCGGTGAGCTCGGCGGCGAATTCCTCCAGCGCCGCGAGCTTGGTCTCGTAGGTCTCGATGAGCTCGAAGTCGCCTTCGACCACCTCCTGCACGAGGTCGCGCACCTTGGCGATGAAGTCCCGCGCCTCGGTTTCGGAGAAGTCGCTGAAGGCGGCGCCGAGCGATGCGATGCGGTTGATGAACCGGCGCACGGGGTGGCGGCGCGAGGCGAAGAAGCTCGGGTCGCCCAGAGCGGCGCGCAGCACGGGCAGCTGCAGCCGCGCGATCTGTCGTGCCAGCTGCGGCGGCACCCTGGGGTCGGCGAGAATCGCGTCGAACAGGCTGCCGATGACGTCGATGACGAGATGGTCGACCGCGCCCCGGCTCGCCTCGCGCAGCTCGTTGCGGTGGGCGCGGATGACGTTCGGCGCAAGCGCCTGCGGAGAGGTGTCGTAGCTCGTCGCGTTGCCGCTGAAGGCCGGGCCCGTGCTCACCGCCAGGCGGCGCATCAGCGCCATCATCGTCGCGTCGACGGTGCCCAGCGTGGCGCCGCCGCGGGTGCTGCGCGTGAACGCCGCGCCGCCGCTGGCCGTGCTGTAGCCGCTGCTCGTGCCGTAGCCGCTGCGCCCGCCGGAGCCGGTGGCGTAGCCGCCGTGGCCCCCCATGCCGCCCGGCCCGGCGCCC
>JAHCKS010000159.1 GCA_026125665.1 Rubrivivax sp. | reverse complement strand
GCTGGCGCCGCGCGGCGGCACGGTGCGGCTCGACGCGCAGCTGCGGCTGTGGCACGACGAGGCGCGGCCGCTGCGCTCGGGCACGACGGTGCACGTGCACCTGGGCGCCGAGGACCACCTGGGCAGCGTGGCCGTGCTCGACGCCGCCGACAGCCTGGCGCCCGGAGCCGGCGCGTGCGTGCAGATCGTGCTGCGCGAGCCGATCGGTGCCTGGGCGGGCGATCGCGTCGTGCTGCGCGACGCCTCGGCGATGCGCACGCTGGCCGGCGGCACGGTGCTCGACCCCTTCGCGCCTTCGCGCTACCGGCGCACGCCGGAGCGGCTGGCCGAGCTCGCCGCGCTGCAGGCCGGCACGGCGGCGTCGCGGCTGGCGGCGCTGGTGCGGGCTGCGCCGCTCGGGCTGGCCCTGGCGCGATTCGCGGCCGCGCAGGGCTTGCTCGAGCCGCCGCCGCTGCCTTCGGACGCGCTGCGCGAAGGCGATTGGGCGCTCGACGCGGCGCATGCCGAGGCGGCGCGCGCCGAACTCGTGCAGGCCCTCGCCGCCTACCACGAGCGGCAGCCCGACGAGCTCGGCCCCGACGCGGCGCGGCTGCGGCGGCTGGCGTTGCCGCGCCTGCCCGAGCCGCTGTTCCGCGCGCTGCTCGCCGGCTTGCAGCGTGAAGGCCGCGTCGCACTGCGCGGTGCCTTCGTGCACCTGCCCGAGCACGGCGTGCGCCTGTCGGCGAGCGAGGAGCGCATCGCGCAGAAGGTGGCGCCGAAGCTGGCCGAAGCCGGCTTCGAGGGGGCCTGGGCGCGCGACCTGGCGCGCGACAGCGGCGAAAGCGAGCCGTTGATGCGCACGACGCTGGCACGGCTGGCGCAGCGCGGCGAGCTGCATCAAGTGGTGAAAGACCTGTACTACCCGCAGGCGACGATGGCCACACTCGCGGCCATCGCGCGGCGCGTCGCGCAGCAGCAGGGGGGTGGGGTCACGGCCGCGACCTTCCGCGACGCGACGCAGCTGGGGCGCAAGCGCGCCATCCAGATCCTGGAACACTTCGACCGCATCGGCCTCACCCGCCGGGTGGGCGACGTGCACCGCGTGCGCCTCGACTCGACGCTGTTCCTGGCGGCGGCCGACGAGGCGCCACGGGCCGCGGCGTGAACGTCCCTGCGCGGCGGACCTTGCGACAACCGGAAGACCGCGGGGTGGAAGGAACAATGGAGAGGAAACGATCCTGGTGGGTCGGCCGGGCTTCAAACCCGGTGGGTGGCGCCATGCGTTGCTGGGAGGGTTCGACTCCCTCTCCTCTCCGCCACGGGCATCGGCTTGGCTGCTGCGCGGGCCGATCTTGCGACTGCGCTTCTCGCCGTACGTGCGTACGGCTGCGATGCTCGTCGCAACCTCGGCCCGCTCGCGACGCCAATCCGACGCCCGTGGGGCGTCGCGGCGCTCGCCGTGCGGCTTCGCTTCGCTCGCCCGCGGCGGTTGGAGGGGCGTAGTGCTCATCAAGGGGTTTCTGTTCCCGGACGAGCTGCATTACCTGGTGGAGCACCAGGTGTGGCTGCGCGTCGAGGCCGACGGGCGCGGATGCGTGGGCATCACGTCGCTGGGCATCCATCTGGCCGGCGGCGAGATCTACATGGCGCGGCCGAAGCGCGTGGGGACGGAAGTCGTGCAGGGCGGCTCGATCGGGGTCGTCGAGCTCGCGAAGGCGATCGTGTCGGTCAAGTCGCCGGTGTCCGGCACCGTGGTGGAAGTGAACGAGCGGCTCGGCGCCGCGCCCGCGCTCGTGCATCGCGACCCGTACGGCGAGGGCTGGCTGGCCCGCCTGGTGCTCTCCGACCTGGCGGCCGACGCGGCGCAGCTCGTGCACGGCGAGGCGGCCGTGCGGCCGGCGATGGAGCATCATGCCTGGCTGAACCGCGTCGACTGACCGGAAGGCCCGGAGGGCACGTTCGAGAACCATGGCCGGATTCGTCGAGCACGAGGTGGCGGGCATCGCGATCCTGCTGTGGGCCTGTGAGCCCGAGGCGCCGCAGCGGCTGGCCACGCCCTTCTTCCACGCCGCCGCGGCCGCAGCGATGGACGTGCCGGTGGAGATCTACTTCACCGCTGCGTCGGTGCGCCTGCTCGTGCCCGGTGTCGCCGAAGCGCTGCGCGCGTCGCCGCGCCACGACAAGAGCGTGCTCGACGCGATGCGCGAGGCCGTGGACCACGGCGCCGTGCTGCTCGCCTGCACGGACGCGATGCACGCCCAGGGGGTCGATCCGGCGGGGCTGATCCCCGAGTGCCGCGCGCGGGGCGGCGCGGTGCAGTTCATGGCGCGCGCGGCGGACCTGCGCTGGCGCACGCTGGTGTTCTGAGCGCGGCTGCCCATGGCGCAGGTTGCGGCGCAGGTGATGGCGATCGACGGGCTGCCGCCGGCCCTGGCCACGCTGCTGTCGCGCCACTCGCTCGGCGGCAAGCACCTCGCCGAGCCAGGGCCGGACGACGCGGCGTTGCAGCTCATGGCGCAGGCGGCGCTGCGCGCGCCGGACCACGCCGGGCTCGTGCCGTTCCGTTTCAAGCTCGTGCGCGGCGAGGCGCGTGGTCGCCTGGCCGCGCTCTTCGAGCGTGTCGCGCGCGAGGCCGGCAAGGACGAGGCCGAGGCGCGCATCGACGCCGAGCGGGCGCTGCGCCCGCCGGTGACGGTGGCCGTGGTTGCGCGCATCGACCTCGGCCACCCGCTGGTGCCGGCGCACGAGCAGTGGGCGGCGGTGGGCGGCGCGATCACGAACTTCCTCAACGCCGCGCACGCGCTCGGTTTCGCCGGCAAGATGCTCTCGGGGCACAAGGTGCGCCAGCCGGCCATCCAGGCCGCGTTCTGCGAGGCGGGCGAGACGCTCGTCGGCTGGATCTCGCTCGGCACGCCGACACGCGCCGTGTCGCCCGGGCATGCGAAGGCGGGTGTCGGAGACGTGCTGTCGGACTGGAACTGACCGGCGCAAGGCTGCGCACGCATGTGCCCGCCGCGCAGGGCAGGCACCGGGCGCAGGACCTCGCGGGGTGCTAGAGCCCGAGCGCGGCGCGCATCTCGCGCCCGCTCATCGTGCCCGGCCGCGGCTGCGACAGCCGCTCGAGCATCCACTGGTTGCGCGGCGCCGACAGGCCGACCGCACGGGCCAAGCGGACGACCTCGCCGCTCAGCGCGTCGATCTCGGTGGCGCGGCCGCGCGCCACGTCTTCGGCCATGCTGGTCAACGCCCGCTCGTCCATGCGCAGGCTGGCGCGTGCGAGAACGCGGAACAGGGCGGTGGGCAGGCGCAGCATGCGCGGCATCAGGCGCGGCGGCACGGGTGTCAGGCGGGCTGGCGCGATGCCGTTCGCGGCGAGCGCCGCCAGCGCCTCGTCGATCAGCGCAGCCATCACCACGCGCTGGTCGCGGTCGAGCAGCTGGCGCTTCAGCGGCATGCCCGACAGTGCGTTCACCGGGTTGTTCAGGTTGAGCAGCAGCTTGCCCCACTGCACGGGCACGAGGTCGGCGTGCAGCGCCAGCGGCAGGCCGGCAGCCGCGAACACCGGCTGCCAGGCCTGCAACGCCGGGTGCGCCTGCGCCGCCAGCTCGCCGATGGTGCCGCGGTGCCAGTGCCCGGGCGATGCGTGCACGACGTTGAAGCCGACCATGCCCGGGATCACGTCGAGCGCCGGCGCGGCCGCCGAGGCCACCGCCGGGTTGGCGATGCCGTTCTGCAGCGAGAGCACCGGCGTGCCCGGCGGCAGGTGCAGCGACAGCAGCGCCGCGGCCTCGGCGGTGCTGCCCGACTTCACGCACAGCAGCACCAGCGCCGGCGGCACGCGCAGCGTGGCGGTGCCCCCCGGCTCGGGCACCTCGGCGTGCAGGTGCAACTGGGCGGGCGGCAGGTGCGTGCGCCGGCCGTCGAGGTCGGTGAGCGTGAGGCCGCTGACGCGCAGCTCCTCGAGCACGGCCGGGCGGCCGACGAAGTGCACCTCGGTGCCCGCGGCCTGCAGGCGGCCGCCGACCCAGCAGCCGATCGACCCGGCGCCCATCACCAGGGCCGGGCCCGGGGGCGTCGTCGTCAACGCGCCTGCGGCTGCGCCAGGTCGCGCAGCATCGTGGGGCCCGCGGCCTGCTCGATGCGCGCCACCAGCGCGCGGCAGAAGCCGGCCAGCGCCAGCAGCTCGAGCACGACGAACATCGGCCCGACGAGCAGGCCGACAAGGTCGTCGGCGAACGCCGGCTTGCGGCCCTCGTAGTAGTGGCCGACGAACTGCATCGCCCAGCCGAGCACGAAGAGGCCGGCGCCGACGGCCAGCCAGGCCGGGCCGGCCAGCGTGGCCAGCCCGTGCGCCGCGGCGACCAGCGCGGCGAAGAAGAGCGTCGTCGCGGCGCCCAGCAGCCACTGCCCGCGCGAGATCGTCCACAGCGACGCCGCGCCGAACGCCAGCCAGGCGAGCGACAGGCGGGTGCCGCCCAGCGTGACCGCGGCGCGCGAGAGCAGCAAGGCGATCGACAGCACGATGACCGGCACGCCGACCAGGTGCGTGGTGATGTTTCGCTGGTCGCGGTGATAACGCGCGTAGTCGACGAGCAGGTCGAAGGCGGGGCGCGTGAAGCTTTGGCGCGGCATGGCGACCTCGGGCGGCGGGTGCGGCGGGCGGCGGGAAGAGGCGGTGCGAAAGCCGGGTCCATGCTAGCCCAGCGCCGCGTTGCGCGCGAGCGCCGGCGCCGCGGCGCTACCTAGAATGGGTGCACGATTCGTGAAGCCCGCCTGGATCCAGCCGGAAACCCGGGGCGGGCGCGAGAACCGGACCCGAGTGCCCCGATGAGCATCAAGAGCGACCGATGGATCCGCCGCATGGCCGAGCAGCACGGCATGATCGAGCCGTTCGAGCCGGGCCAGGTCCGCGAGGCGCCCGATGCCGGGGGCCGCATGCGCCGCATCGTCAGCTACGGCACCAGCAGCTACGGCTACGACATCCGCTGCGCGCCGGAGTTCAAGGTCTTCACGAACATCCACAGCACCGTGGTCGACCCGAAGAACTTCGACGAGAAGAGCTTCGTCGACATCCACGCCGACGTGTGCATCATCCCGCCCAACAGCTTCGCGCTGGCGCGCACGCTCGAGTACTTCCGCATCCCGCGCAACGTGCTCACCATCTGCCTGGGCAAGAGCACGTACGCGCGTTGCGGCATCATCGTCAACGTCACGCCGTTCGAACCCGAGTGGGAGGGCTACGTGACGCTGGAGTTCAGCAACACCACGCCGCTGCCGGCGAAGATCTACGCCGGCGAGGGCTGCGCGCAGGTGCTGTTCTTCGAGAGCGACGAGGTCTGCGAGACGAGCTACAAGGACCGCGGCGGCAAGTACCAGGGGCAGCGCGGCGTGACGCTGCCCAAGACGTGAGACGGTAGGCAGGCAGGGCACGCGCGCCCGGGCGCATCCGGGCACGGAGGTGGTGGCCATGAGCGAATCGGAGTTCGCGGCGCTGCGCCAGCGCATGGTGGCCGATGTCACGGTGCACACGGTGCTGCAGACGGGGCGGCTGGGCAAGGCGGCGCTGTCGCGGCGCGTCATGGACGCGATGGCCAAGGTGCCGCGCCATGCCTTCGTGCGCCAGGACCTGCAGCATGCGGCCTACGCCGACACGCCGCTGCCCAGCGACTGCGGCAAGACGATCTCGCAGCCGTTCATCGTGGCGCTGATGACCGACCTGCTCGACCCGCAGCCCACCGACCGCGTGCTCGAGGTCGGCACCGGCTGGGGCTACCAGTCGGCGGTGCTGGCCGAGCTGGTGGCGCGCGTCTACAGCATCGAGCTGCTCGAACCGCTGGCGCTGGAGGCGCGGCGGCGCCTCGCGCGCCTGGGCTACAGGAACGTGCAGGTGCGCGTCGGCGACGGCCGCGCCGGCTGGCCCGAGGAGGCGCCCTTCGACAAGGTGCTCGTCAGCGCCGCGCCCGACTGGGTGCCCGTGCCGCTGCTCGAGCAGCTGAAGCCCGGCGGCCGCATGGTCATCCCGGCCGGCATCGCCGAGTCGCAGCAGCTGCTGCTGATCGAGAAGGACGCCGCCGGGCACCTGGCCTCGCGCGCCGTGCTGCCGGTGCGCTTCTCGGCGCTCGAGGAGCCGGAGCCCGGGTGAACAGGGCCCGGCGGCTGCCGGTCAGTCGAACTTCACCTGCACGCCGGCGGTGACCAGCGTGTCGGTGCGCTTCACGCCGCTGCCGGGGTCGCTGTTGTACCTGAGGTTCACGCCGGCGGTGAGGTTGAACGACTGTGTCGCCGGCACCGCGATGCCGGCGTCCCACGTCAGGCGGTACTCGCCTCGGTTGCTGAGGTTGGGGTAGACGGTGAGGCGCTGGCGCGCCGTCGTGCTCTGGCCGAGCTTGTGCACCGACTCCTCGCCGGCCAGCAGCGTCGCGTAGCTGTAGCTGCGGCGCACGGCGCCGTCGATGAGGCGCGGCGCGTCGTAGCGGTCGGCGACGTAGCCGACGCCGCCGAACACCTCGAACTTCAGCGCGTCCGTGTTGAAGAACTTCCAGCCCGCGCCTCCGCCCAGCGTGGCGCGCGAGTCCAGCGCCGCGATGTCGTCGCGCTCGCCCTCGAGCAGGCCAAAGACGTAGAGCTGCGAGCTCAGGTTGCGGTCGTGCTTGGCGCCCAGGCGCCACTGGTCGGCCGTCTTGCTGCCCTGGCTGGAGCCGTACAGCGTGCTCGCGTACAGCGAGGTCTTGTCCCCGGCCGTCGCGCGCACGGCGTCGGCCATGCCCGACAGCGTCGTCGAGCGCGTATTGCCCCCGCTCGCGGTGTACGCGGCGCCGAGCGCGGCGCGCCACTGGCCGTCTTCCTTCACGGTCGCCTGCGCGTGGGCACCGCCGGCGGCGGCGAGCACGGCCGACGCCACCACGGCGGGAACGAGCAACTTCATCATCAAGCACACTCCTCTGGCTGGCACGTTGATTGGACTTGCACCCTGCGGATGTGCTCGCCCTCAGGGTTAACCAGGAGTCTATCGACCCACCCGGCCCTGCTCGGAGTGCCGCAGGCAACAGGTTGTTCACCCCGCTGGTGCACACCGAAACACTTTCGTGCCGCCGCACGCGCCGTCGCCCCCCGCCGCGCGGACGGCGCGCCGGCCGGCGCGGGCAGCGAGAATGCCTGCGGCGCGAGGGTGCACCGGGCTGCCGCCCGGCACCGGCAGCGAGGAGATCGCCAGATGAAGTGGGAAGGCCACGAACAGAGCCGCAACGTCGAAGACCGCCGCGGCGCCGGCGGCGGGCGCCTGGGCGGCGGCATGGGCGGCCTGCCGCGCATCGGCGGGCGCGGCATCGGCCTGGGCACGATCGTCATCGCGCTCGTCGCCGGCTGGATCTTCGGCATCAACCCGCTCACGGTGCTCGGCCTGTTGTCCGGCGGCGGGCCGGCCGAGGTGGTGCAGGCGCCGCCGCAGCGTGGGCCGGGCGGGCCAGGCGGGCAGCCCGGCGCCGCGCCGCAGGACAGCGGCGCGCGTTTCGTCTCCACCGTGCTGCGCGACACCGAGCTCGTCTGGGGCCAGCTGTTCCGGGCCGGCGGCAACGCCTACCGCGAGCCGGTGCTCGTGCTCTTCCGCGACGCCACGCGCAGCGCCTGTGGCCAGGGGCTGTCGGAGATGGGGCCGTTCTACTGCCCGGGCGACGCCAAGGTGTATCTCGACCTCGACTTCTTCGACACGCTGGCGCGGAAGATGGGGGCGCCGGGCGACTTCGCGCAGGCCTACGTGGTGGCGCACGAGGTCGGCCACCACGTGCAGAACCTGATGGGCGTGACGAAGCAGGTGGACCAGATGCGCGGCCGCATCTCGCAGGTGGAGATGAACCGCCTGTCGGTGCGCGTGGAGCTCCAGGCCGACTGCCTGGCCGGCGTCTGGGCGCACCACAGCCAGAAGGGCAAGGGCTGGCTCGACGCCAGCGACCTGCAGGAGGCGATGAATGCCGCGGCGCAGATCGGCGACGACACGCTGCAGCGCAGGAGCCAGGGCCGGGTGGTCCCCGAGAGCTTCACGCACGGCACGGCCGAGCAGCGCATGACCTGGTTCAGGCGCGGGCTCGAGTCGGGCAGCGTGCAGCAGTGCAACACCTTCGATGCACGCTGACCCCATGAACGCCGGCGGCGCCGCGACGCCGGGGGCGCCCGCCGCACCCGCGGCCGACACGTTCGAGCTGCTGCCGCGCGACCTCGCCCCTTACCGCGCCGGCAACACCGGCATCCCCTACGTGCACCGCTTCGATTCGGGCCGGCCCGGGCCGCACGTGCTCGTCAACGCGCTGACGCACGGCAACGAGTTCTGCGGCATGGTCGCGGCCACGCACCTGCTGGACACCGGCGTGCGGCCGAAGATCGGCACGCTGACGGTGAGCTTCGCCAACGTCGAGGCCTACGAGTCGTTCGACGCCGCGCGGCCGCTGGACAGCCGCCAGCTCGTGCACAACCTCAACCGCATCTGGTCCGAGGCCTGGCTCGACGGCCCCGAGCACAGCCCGGAGCTGAGGCGGGCGCGCGAGCTGCGGCCGGTGGTGGCCGCCGCCGACCACGTGCTCGACCTGCACTCGACGAGCACCGACGTGCCGCCGTTCTGGGTCTATCCGCAGTTCGAGCGCAACGCGGCGGCCGCGCTCGCCGTCGGCCTGCCGCGCATCCACCTGACGATGCCGCTCGGCCTGGGCACCGGCACGCCGCTCATCCTGCACGGCCTGCACGGCCAGGCCGGGCACCACGGCGTGGGCCTCGTGGCCGAGTGTGGCGGGCACTTCAGGCGCGCCAGCGGCGAAGTGGCCAGGCGCGTGACGATGCGCTTCCTCGCGCACTTCGGGCTCGTCGAGGCCGAGCAGGGCGGCGCGGCCGAAGGCGACGCGGAGCCACCGTGCCGCTACGAGCTCGTGCACACGCGGGTCGTGAAGACCGATTCGTTCCGCTTCGCGCGGCCGCTCGTCGGCTTCGAGACCTTCGCCCGGGGCGAGCTCATCGCCACCGACGGCGACGAGGAGATCCGCGCGCCGTGCGACGACTGCACGGTGATGATGCCCACGCGCCGGCCGATCGTCGGCCGCGAAGGCGTCTACCTGACGCGGCCGATGCCCCCGACACCGCCGCAGCGGCCCGTGCCGGCGGTGCCCCCGAGGTCGTGAACGGGCGGCGCGGCGCGATGCCGCGTCGCGGCGAAGAACCAGGCGGCGAGCGCCGCCACGCCGAGCGCCGCGTGGGCCACCGCGACACCGCGTGCGCCGGCAGTCTCGACCAGCCACCCGAACGCGGCGGTGAGCAGCGCATAACCGACCGCGGCGCGCCACGGTGAACTGCCGGCGCCGCCGCGCCGTGCCGGCGCCCACAGCAGCCCGGCCCAGGCGAGGCCCCATGCCGTGCCTTGCGCCGCGGCAAGGCCGAGCCAATCCCACGGCGCCGGCGCCCAGGTGACGCTCGCCCCACCCGCGGCGAGCAGCAGCGCGCAGGCCAGCGACAGCCGCGGCAGCGGCCAGCGCGAGAGCGTGCCGCGCAGCAGCCAGGCCGGCGCGAACATCGCCATCAGGTGCAGGATGACCATCGCCTGCGCGCCGACGGCCGAGCTGCGGCACCACGAGGCCATCAGCGGCAGCTCGGCCATCATCGGCAGCATCGCCAGGCCGGCGAGCAGCGTCGGCCACTGCCAAGGGTCGCGCCAGGCGCCGGCGGGCCAGGCCGGCAGCGAGCAGTCGAAGAGGCCGGCGCGGCAGCCGGGGCGCGCCGTTGCCGGCCGCACGCGCCACTGCAGCGCGATGAGCAGCGTGCAGGCAAGCCCGGCGAGCAGCGCCAGGCGCCGCGCCAGCGCCGGCAGGTC
>JAHCKS010000158.1 GCA_026125665.1 Rubrivivax sp. | reverse complement strand
TTCTTCTTCACGTCGCCGAGCGGCGTGGTGCGCGCGATCAGCAGGTACATGTGCGAGTGGCTGTAGCGCGAGGTCCAGATCTTCTGGCCGTTGACGACGTAGCCGCCCGGCACGCGGCGGGCGAAGGTCTTGATCGCCAGGGTGTTGGAGCCGGCGTCGGGCTCGGTCACGCCGAAGGCCTGCAGGCGCAGGCTGCCGTCGGCGATGCGCGGCAGCGTGCGGCGCTTCTGCGCCTCGCTGCCGTGGCGCATGATCGACGCCATCGTGTACATCTGGGCGTGGCAGTGCACCGCGCTGCCGCCGTTCTGGTTGACTTCCTGCAGGATCAGGCAGGCATCGAGCAGCGGCAGCCCGGCGCCGCCGTATTCCTCGGGGATCAGCGCGGCCAGCCAGCCGGCCTCGGCCATCGCGTCGACGAAGGCCTCGGGGTACTTGCCCTCCTGCGCGAGCTGCCGCCAGTACTCGGGGCCGAAGCGTGCGCACAGGTCCTTCACGGCGGCGCGGATCTGCGCCTGGGTGTCGGTGTAGTCGAAGTTCATGCCAGGGGTCCCGAAGAACTCATCACATGCGGAAGACGCCGAAGCGCGTCTCGCGCGGCGGCTGGCGGCCGGCCAGCTCGAACAGCAGGGCCAGCGTGTCGCGTGTCTCCAGCGGGTCGATCACCATGTCGCACCAGAGGTTCGAGGCAAAGTTGTAGGGGCTCGCGAAGGCCTCGAACTGCGCGCGGATCGGCTGCTTGAAGCGCTCGCGCTCGTCGTCGGTCCACTGCGTGCCCTCGCGTTCGTGGATGCGGTCGCGCACCATCGTCAGCGTAGTGGCCGCCTGCTCCGGGCCCATCAGCGCGGCACGGCCGCTGGGCCACATCAGCATGGCGTGCGGCTTGAACGGTCGCCCGCACATCGCCAGGTACGCCGCGGCGTACGAGCCGCCGGTGATGAGCGTGTAGCGCGGCACGTTGGCCGAGGCCATCGCGGTGATGAACTTGGCGCCGTGCTTGGCGATGCCCTCGCGCTCGACCGCCTGCCCGACCATGAAGCCGGACACGTCGGCCACGAACAGCAGCGGAATGTCGCGCTGGCATGCCAGCTCGATGAAGTGCGCGCCCTTGACCGCCGCCTCGGAGAAGATGACGCCGTTGTTGGCCAGGATGCCGACCTGGAAGCCCTTGATGCGCGCGAAGCCGCAGATCAGCGTGTCGCCGTACAGCGGCTTGAACTCCTGCAGCTCGCTGCCGTCGACCAGCCGGGCGATGACCTCGCGGTTGTCGGTGGGGTGGCGCGTGTCGGCGCTGACGATGCCGTAGATCTCGCGCGGGTCGTACAGCGGCGCCCGGACAGCGGCCACGTCCCAGCGCTGCTTGGGCGGCGTGCCGAGGTGGGCGACGAGGTCGCGCACGATGGCGATCGCGTGGCCGTCGTTCTCGGCCAGGTGGTCGGTGACGCCGCTGACGCGGCTGTGCATCTCGCCGCCGCCGAGCGTCTCGGCGTCGACCTCTTCCTTGGTCGCCGCGTACACCAGCTCGGGGCCGCCGAGAAACATCGCGCCCTGCTTGCGAACGATGACCGCGATGTCGCACAGCGCCGGCAGGTAGGCGCCGCCCGCGGTGGACGGACCGTGCACCGTGGCGATCTGCGTGATGCCCTCGGCCGACATGCGGATCTGGTTGTAGAAGATCGAGCCGAACTGGCCGTCGTCCGGGAAGATGTGCGCCTGTTCGGGCAGGTTGGCACCGCCGGACTGGACCATCGTGATGCACGGCAGCCGGTGCTGCCAGGCGAACATCTGCGCCCGCACGTGCTTCTTGGCCGTGATGCCGTAGTAGGTGGCGCCCTTCACGGTGGCGTCGTGGATCATCAGCATGCACGGGCGGCCGCTGACCAGGCCCACGCCGGTGATGATGCTGCCGCCCGGGGGGACACCGTCGTAGAGGCCTTCGCCGGCGAGCTGGCCGAATTCCAGGAAAGGCGAGCCCGGGTCCAGCACTGCCGCCAGGCGCTCGCGCGGCAGCAGCTGGCCGCGCTCCTGGTGCAGGCGGCGCGCCTTCTCCGGCCCGCCGACCAGGGCGCGCGCCCGGCGGGCATGGAGATCGGCGATGCGTGCGAGGTAGGCATCGCGGTTGCGCGCGAAGCCCTCGTCCGCCGCCGAGATGGTGGAAGCCAGCGCCGTCATGGCGATGTGCAGCTGAACGCCCGGCTGGGCGACGACGCGTGGCTGGCCCACGGCCACCTCCGCCGCCGAGGCGGCACGCGCGCGCTCGGCGATTGCCGCATCGGCAACGGCACGCCGAACTGCTGACGCGAGGCCAGGCAGGCGCTCCGCTCGCGCAGCGTGGCCGCGGCGAGGCTCAGATCGAGACCCCGCCGCCGCAGATCAGCACCTGCCCGCTGACGTAGTTGGACTCCGGCGTGCACAGCAGGTACACCGAACCGGCGGCCTCCTCGGGCGTGCCGCCACGGCCCAACGGGATGCTGCGCTCCATCATCGCCATCAGGTCCGGGTTGACGCCCACCTTGATCTTGCGGCCCTCGACGTCGATCGACGCGCTGCCGTCGGCGGTGGCCTCGGTCAGCCGCGTCTTGATGAAGCCGAAGGCCACCGCGTTGACGTTGACCTTGTAGCGGCCCCATTCCTTCGACAGAGCCTTGGTCAGGCCGATGATGCCGGCCTTGCCGGCCGAGTAGTTGGCCTGGCCGGCGTTGCCGCCGGTGCCGGCGATCGACGAGATGTTGACCACCTTGCGGAACACCTCCTGGCCGGCATCGGCCTCCACCTTCGCTTGATGTCGGATGAAGTCCGCCGCGGCGCGCAGGATCTTGAACGGCGCCGTCAGGTGCACGTCGAGGATGGCATGCCACTGTTCGTCGGTCATCTTCTGGACCACGTTGTCCCAGGTGTAGCCGGCGTTGTTGACGATGATGTCCAGGCCGCCGAAGCCGTCGATGGCGGTCTTGACGAACTTGTCGGCGAAGCCGTCGGCGGTGACGCTGCCGGCGCAGGCCAGCGCCTGGCCGCCGGCGGCCTTGATCGCGGCCACCGTCTCCTCTGCGGGCGCAGCATCGAGGTCGTTGACGACGACCCTGGCGCCCTCGCCGGCCAGCTTCGTCGCGATGGCGCGGCCGATGCCCCGGCCGGAGCCGGAAACGATCGCCACCTTGCCTTCGAGCTTCTTCATGGGTCTCTCCGAATGCGATTCGTTGTGAATGAGGATCAGTCCAGCGCCACGACCGCGTCGCCGCTGAGCGTGACCTGCTCGCCGTTGCGCGAGGCCGTCAGCTCGATGCGCGCGCATGGGCGGCCACGGTACTCGAGCTTCTCGACCACCTTGCCGCTGCACTGCACGCGGTCGGCAACCTGCGTGATGGCGGCGAAGCGCACGCCGTAGCTCAGCAGGCGGCTCTGCGGCACCCACTGGGTGAGTGCGCGTGCGAGGTAGGCCATCGACAGCATGCCGTGCGCGAACACGTCCTTCATGCCCGCCTTGCGGGCGAAGTCAAGGTCGATGTGGATCGGGTTGTGGTCACCCGACGCGCCAGCGAACAGCGCCAGCGTGGTGCGCGTGATCGGCGGCAGTTCCAGCGTGGGCATCGCGTCGCCCACGTTCACGTTCTTGGGATCGAAACTCATCTGCGTCTCCTTTCGCGCCTCAGCCGTGGCGCACGACGATGACGCCGCGCATGTCGGCCACGTGCTCGCCGAGCTGGTTGGTGACCTTGGACTCGCGCACCACGAACTCGAGCAGGCCGCCCTTCTTGTCGTAGATGTCGGTGACCTTGGTCTCGATGCGCAGCGTGTCGCCGGCGCACACGGGAGCGTGGTACTCGAAGCGCTGCTCGCCGTGCAGCACCTTGCCCAGGTCGATGTCGAAGGCCTGGATCATCTTCATCGACACGCCCGCGTCGCTCTCGGCGCCGAAGTAGAAGGTGGGCGGCGCGACGATGCCGCGATAGCCCGCGGCCTTGGCCGCCGCCTCGTCGGTGTGGATGGGGTCGGTCAGGCCGATCACCTTGGCGAAGAAGGCGATGCGCCCCTTCTCCACCGTCCACAGCGTGGGCGGCGGCGCATAGCCGATGTGCTTCTTGTCGATCATGGTTGAGGGCCCTTTCTCAAGCCGCTTGGTACAGGGTCACGACGCAGGCGCCGCCGAGGCCCAGGTTGTGCTGCAGCGCGGTGCGCGCGCCCTTGACCTGCCGCTGCTCGGCCGTGCCGCGCAGCTGGTGGGTCAGCTCGTAGCACTGGGCCAGGCCCGTGGCGCCCAGCGGGTGGCCCTTGGAGAGCAGGCCGCCCGACGGATTGGTGACGACCTTGCCGCCGTAGGTGTTGTCGCCGTCGCGCACGAACTTCTCGGCGCCGCCTTCCGGGCACAGCCCCAGGCTCTCATAGGTGATGAGCTCGTTCTGCGCGAAGCAGTCGTGCAGTTCGACGACGTCGACGTCCTTCGGCCCGATGCCCGCGGCCTCGTAAACCTTCGCGCTGGCCTGCTTGGCCATGTCGAAGCCGACCACGCGCATCATGTCCTTGGCGTCGAAGGTGCTCGGGTAGTCGGTGGTCATCGCCTGCGCGGCGATGCGCACCTTGGTGGAGATGCCGTGCTTCTTGGCGTAGGTCTCGGAGCAGATCACCGCGGCGGCGGCGCCGCAGGTGGGCGGGCAGGCCATCAGGCGCGTCATCACGCCCTCCCACATCACCGGCGAGGCCATCACGTCGTCGACCGACACTTCCTTGCGGAACAGCGCCAGCGGGTTGTTCACGGCATGGCGGCTGGCCTTGGCGCGGATCGCGGCGAAGGTCTCGAGCTTGGTGCCGTACTTGTCCATGTGGGCCTTGCCGGCGCCGCCGAAGTAGCGCAGCGCCAGCGGAATCTCGGGGTGCCCGACCAGCTCGTCGGTGACGTGGTCGAACTGCTCGAACGGCGTCGGCCGGTCGGGGAACGCGGCCTTGATCGCGCCCGGCTGCATCTGCTCGAAGCCCAGCGCCAGCACGCACTCGGCGGCACCCGACTGCACGGCCTGCCGGGCGAGGTACAAGGCCGACGAGCCGGTCGAGCAGTTGTTGTTGACGTTGAGGATCGGGATCCCGGTCATGCCCACCGGGTACAGCGCGCGCTGGCCGCAGGTGGAGTCGCCGTACACGTAGCCGACGAAGGCCTGCTCGATGGCGCGGTAGTCGACCCCAGCGTCCTGCAGCGCCTGGCGCGTGGCCTTCTCGCCCATCACGTGGTAGGGCTCGCTGGCGCCGGGCTTGGCGAAGGGGATCATGCCGACGCCGGCGACGACGACTTTCTGGCTCTGGCTCATCTGGGTCTCCTGTGAATGGACGATGGGTGAACGGGACGGGCGCGCGCTCGGGCTCACAGCCACTGGCGCTCGATCTCGTGGCGCTGGATCTTCCCCGTGCTGCTGCGCGGGAACGATCCGACGTCGACGATGCGAAATTCCTTGGGAACCTTGTAGCCGGCCAGCGCGGCGCGGCAGGCGGAGGCAAGGGCTTCGCCGTCGAGGCCGGCACCGGGCCGCAACGCGACGAAGGCCACCGGCACCTCGCCCCAGCGCGCATCGCGCCGGCGCACCACGGCGGCGTCGGCGACCTCGGGCTGCGCCAGCAGCACGCGCTCGATCTCGGCCGGGTAGATGTTTTCGCCGCCCGACTTGATCAGGTACTTGGCGCGGTCGACGAAGTCGAGCGTGCCATCGGCGTGGCGCACGAAGAGGTCACCCATGTGGAACCAGCCGCCGCGGAAATCCTTCTCGTTGGCCTCGGGGGCGTTCCAGTAACCGGAGAACAGCGTGGGCCCGCGCAGCGCCGCTTCGCCCGGGGTGCCGGCGGGCACGTCGCGGTCGTCGGTGTCGACGAGGCGCACGCGGCAGAAGGCCGACTCGCGCTTGGCCAGGCTCGTCGGCACCACGCCGGGTGCGAGCAGCGCGGCGGAGGCCGGCGCCAGGCCGGTCTCGGTGGCGCCGAAGCTGTTGATATAGGGCGCGTCGAGCAGCCCGGTGAGCTCGGCGATCTGCTGGGCCGGCACCAGGTCGGCCATCGCGCCGACCAGCCGCACGCCGCGCGGCCGCGTGCGGTTGCGCTGCAGCCCCTCGATGAGCACGTCGATCATCCCCGGCATCGCGACCAGCCAGCCGATCGTCTCGCGCTCGAGCGTGGCGCACAGGCGGTCGACATCGAGTCCGTCCTGCACGATGACCTTGCCGCCGATCATCAGCGTGGCCAGGCTGAAGTCGGTCGCAGCCATGTGGAACAGCGGGCTCCAGGCGACGTAGGCGTGTTCCGCGGTGATGCCGTACTCGGCGGCGAAGCACATCGCCCGCGCCACCATCGCGCGCTGGCTGATCACGGCCCCCTTGGGCAGGCCGGTGGTGCCGCTGGTATAGAGGATCACCAGGCCCTGCTCGGCGTCGACCTCGAGCAAAGGGTCCGCGTCGATGCCGGGGGCCACGAAGCCGTCGAACTCGGCTTCGAGCCCGATCACCGGGCAGTCAGACCAGCCGATGCGCACGAGCACGTCGGCATGCCGCCTCGACACGAAGACCAGGCGCGGCGAAACGAGGCGAAGGCAGTGCGCAGCCTCGGCATCGGCCAGCCGCCAGTTCAGGCAGGCGACGATCGCACCGATCTTCGCAGCGGCCAACTGCAGCCCGATGTATTCGCGCCGGTTCTCCGCCAGCACGGCGAAGCGCTCGCCGGCGTGCACGCCGCTCGCCAGCAACGCCTGCGCGATGCGGCTGGCCCAGCGGTCCAGCTCGGCGAAGCTCAGCACCCCCTGCGCATCCTGCAGCGCGGGCGCGTCGGACCGCATGGTCGCCTGCTTGCGCAACAGGTCGGCCACGGTCATGGGCTGGGCTTCGCTTCGCATCGGGTCTTGATTCGCACACACCCACTTGCGCGGGCAACGCCTGAGTTGGATCGTGTCGATCCGAGTCTACCGAACGCTTGACAGGTTTACAACGTGACTATACGCTTCCCGACAGATTCGTGGCCCTCCTCAGGCGCCACTCATAACGCCGCCGTACGGCAGGAGACAGTCTTGGATTCGAGTTCCGCACTCCGCTATGAGCGGCGGGCTGAGACGGTTTGGCTCACGCTGAACCGGCCCGAGGCGATGAACGCGCTGTCGGAAGCGCTGTGCGACGAACTGGCCGACGCCATCGACCGCATCGCGCGCGACCGCGATGTGCGCGTCGTCGTGCTCACCGGCGCCGGAAAGGCCTTCTGCGCGGGCGCCGACTTGAAGGGCGTGTTCGAGGGCGGCACCGCCGCGCCGGACGCCGAGGATCCGCTGAATGCCTTCCTCGATCGCGTGGCCGGCATGATCGACCGGCTGCGCGCCTTGCCCAAGCCGACGATTGCCGCGCTCAACGGGTTGACGATGGCCGGTGGCCTGGAACTGGCGATGGCCTGCGACCTGATCGTCGCTGCCGAGGGCGCACGCATCGGCGACGCGCACGCCAACTTCGGCGTCTTCCCCGGAGCGGGCGGCGCCGCCGTGCTGCCGCGGCGCATCGGGCCGACGGCGGCCAAGTACCTGCTGTTCACGGGCGACACCTTGCCGGCGGCCGAGTTGGTGCCGCTCGGGCTGGTCAACCGGGTCGTGCCCGACGCCGAACTCGCCGCCGAGGCCGAGAAGCTGGCCGTCCGCATTGCCGCCAAGAGCCCGCTCGTGCTGCGCCGCATGAAGCAGGCCGTGGCCGACGGCTTGGAACAACCGCAAGCCACCGCCCTGCGCTTGGAGCGACTGGTGCTGGACGCCCACCGCCACTCGCACGACATCCGCGAGGGCCTGGCGGCCTTCGTCGGCAAGCGCAAGCCCGAGTTCAAGGGTTACTGAAACCCGCGATGGAGCGCCCCTTGACCACGACCGCACTTCCACCCGCTTACGTGGCCGGTGTCGGCATGACGCCGACCGGCAAGTTCCTCGACCGCAGCATCAAGCAGCTCACGGCCGATGCGGTGAACGCCGCGCTCGCCGACGCCGGCCTCGCGACCGCCGACATCCAGGCCGCCTACTTCTCCAATGCCACGCAGGGCGTGCTGGAGGGGCAGACCATGGTGCGCGGGCAGATCGCGCTGCGCCCGCTGGGCATCGAGGGCATCCCCGTCTACAACCTCGAGAACGCCTGTGCCAGCGCCAGTTCGGCGTTCAACCTGGCGGTGCAGGCGGTGCGCTCGGGCGAGGTGGACGTGGCGCTTGCGGTCGGCGCCGAGAAGATGTTCTGCACCGACAAGGCCAGGATGTTCAGCGTCTTCGACGGCGCCTGGGACCTGCAGGACGTCGAGGGCAACAAGACCACGCTGCTGGCGATGGGCCGCGGCATCGCGCCGCCCGAGGGCAGCACCTCGAAGGCGCCGTACAGCCTGTTCATGGACATCTATGCCGCGTTCGGACGCTTCCACATGCGCGAGTTCGGCACCACGCAGCGGCAATTTGCCGCCGTTGCGGCCAAGAACCACGGCCACTCGGCGCACAACCCGCTGGCGCAGTACCGCAACACCTACACCGTCGAGCAGGTGCTCGCCGCGCCGCCGATCACCTACCCGCTGACGCTGCCGATGTGCGCCCCGATCAGCGACGGCGCCGCCGCCGCCATCGTCTGCTCCGAGGCGGTGCTGGCACGGCTGGCCGGCCGGCGCCGCGCGATCCGCGTGCTCGCCTCGGTGGTAGCCACTGGCACCACGCGCAAGCCCGAGGATGTCGGCCAGCACATCACCGCCAAGGCGGCCAAGCTCGCCTACGAGCGCGCCGGCGTGGCGCCGCAGGACATCTCGGTGGCCGAGGTGCACGACGCCACCGCCATCGGCGAAATCGTGCAGTCGGAGAACCTGGGTTTCTGCGAGTTCGGCGCCGGCGGCGCACTGGCCGAAAGCGGTGCCACCACGATCGGCGGGCGCATCCCGATCAACACCTCCGGCGGGCTGGAATCCAAAGGCCATCCCATCGGTGCCACCGGCATCGGCCAGCTGCACGAACTCGTCACGCAGCTGCGCGGCGAGGCCGGCGCGCGCCAGGTGCAAGGCGCCCGGCTGGCCATGGCCGAGAACGGCGGTGGCCTGTATGGCATCGAGGAAGCCGTCTGCGCCATCACCATCCTCGGCCGCTGATGGAGTGCGCGGCATGAATCCTTCAGGCAAGGTCGCGATCGTCACCGGAGCGGCGTCCGGACTGGGGCGCGCCGTCGCAGAGGCGCTGCTGGCCGCTGGCGCCCGCGTGGTGCTGTTCGACCACGATGCCGATCGCGGCACCGCCGTGGCCGCAGAGCTGGGCGACGCGGCGCTGTTCGTGCCGGTGGACGTGACCAGCGAGGCTCAGGTCCAGGCGGGCGTCGACCGCGCGCTCAGTCACTTCGGTGCCGTGCACATCTGCGTGAACTGCGCCGGCGTGCCCGACGCCGCCAAGACCGTGGCCGATGGCAAGCCCTTCCCGCTGGCCATCTGGGACAAGGTCATCGCGGTCAACCTGACCGGCACCTTCAACGTGCTGCGCCTGGCCGCGGTGGCGATGACACGCAACGAACCCGAAGACGGCGAGCGCGGCGTGATCGTCAACCTCTCCTCGGGTGCGGCGCAGGACGGGCAGATGGGGCAGGCGGCGTATGCCGCCAGCAAGGCCGGCGTCATTGGCCTGACCTTGCCCGTGGCACGCGACCTGGCCGACCACGGCATCCGCTGCGTGGCGGTGGCTCCGGGGCTGTTCGACACGCCCATGGTGGCCGGCCTGCCCACGAAGGTGGCCCAGGCGATCGTCGACCGGATGATCCTGTTCCCCCGACGCATGGGGTCTCCCGCGGAGCTGGCGCAGTTGGTGCGCAGCGTGGTCGAGAACGCCTACATCAACGCCACCTGCCTGCACATCGATGCCGGCGCGCGCATGAGCGCGCGCTGAGCCCCGCACCGCCGACCGCACAGAAGGACCGAGCTGCCGATGAACTTCCTGCCGACCGACGAACAGCGCCTCGCCGTCGAGGGCTTCAACCGCTTTCTCGAGACCAAGCTCGAA
>JAHCKS010000157.1 GCA_026125665.1 Rubrivivax sp. | reverse complement strand
CAGCGACGCGTTCGGGTGCACGGTGATCTTCAGCTTGCCGCCGGTGGCCTTGTCGATGTCGTTGGCGAACTCGACGAGGTTGACGGTGTGGAAGTTGCCGGCCGGGTACGCGGCGGGCAGGTCCCACTTGACCTGGGCCGAGGCCGCGCCGGCGGCCAGCGCGATGGCGCCGGCGGCGAGCAGCGAACGGAACGGAAGCGTGGCGGGCATGGGCACTCCTCGAGCGGAAGGCGTGAAGGAACAAGCGGCTCCGGTGCCGCGGGAACAGCGGACGGACAGGGCGACAAGGATGACGGGCTGGCTGCCCGCGTTCATCGGTGTTTGCCTCAGGTCCATTGAAGTCTATGGATGTTGCAGATAAAGTGTCAACGTTTTGTTGATGATTCAGTGAAAACACCGATGCCGCGCAAGCCCTCGCCCCACCGCGCGCCGGCCGTGCCTCCGGGTGGTCACGCGCTCGCCGCTGCCGATGCTCCTGCTGCGCCGCCGCGGGGTGGCGGCATCGTCTCTTCATCACACCTCGTCTCGCCGCGCAGCGTGGAACTGTCCGAGTTCGAGTTCGGCCTCATCGTCGCGTGGAACGCCTTCTCGCGCTGGGCCGTGCGCTGCATGGCGGCGGCCGGCTGCCCTGACCTGACGATCACCGACGTGCTGCTGCTGCACCACATCAACCACCGGGCGCGCAACAAGAAGCTCGCCGACATCTGCTTCGTGTTGAACTACGAAGACACGCACGTCGTCGCCTACTCGCTGAAGAAGCTGGTGGCCGCCGGCCTGGCGCGTGCCGACAAACAGGGCAAGGAAGTCTTCTACAGCCCCACGGCGCAGGGCGAGGCGTTCGTGCGGCAGTACCGAGTGGTGCGCGAGGAGTGCCTGGTGAAGAGTCTGGACACCGAGCTGAACGCGCCGATCGGCGAGCTGGCCCGGCTGCTGCGCACGATGAGCGGCATGTACGACCAGGCGGCGCGTGCCGCGACGAGCCTCTGAAACCCGTGTGCCACGCGGCCAGGCGACGGGGCGGGTGACGGCAGTGCTGGGCATCCTGCGCCTTGACACGCAATTCCCGCGCCTGCCGGGCGATGTCGGGCACCCGGCCACGTGGCGCGACCTCGGCATCCCGGTGCGCTACCGCGTCGTCGCCGGGGCCTCGCCGCAGCGGGTGGTGCGCGAGGCCGACCCGGCGCTGCTGCAGCCCTTCGTCGATGGGGCACGGGCACTCGTGGACGAGGGCGCCACGGCCCTCACGACGAGCTGCGGCTTCCTCGTGCGCTGGCAGCGCGAGCTGGCCGCCGCGGTGCCCGTGCCGATGTGGACCTCGGCGCTGCTGGCGCTGCCTGCGCTCGCACGCCCGGGCGTGGTGACGGTGGACGCGGCGAGCCTCGGTGCGGCCGAGCTCGCCGCCGCCGGCGCCTCGCCCGACACGCCGGTCGAGGGCCTGGCGCCGGGTTGTGCCCTGCAGCGCACGCTGCTGGACGACCTGCCCACGCTCGACGCGGTGCAGGCCGAGGCCGACACCGTGGCCGCCGCGCTGCGCCTCGTCGAACGCCACCCCGGGCTGGACACGCTGGTGCTGGAGTGCACCAACCTGCCGCCGTACGCGAACGCCGTGCAGCGCGCCACCGGCCGTCCGGTGCACCATCTGATGACGCTTGTGCATGAGCGCTGGAAGGGCTTGAACCCATGAACCCCTCTACGGCTTCACGCTGGCAGTTCTGGATCGACCGCGGCGGCACCTTCACCGACGTCGTCGGCCGCCGGCCCGACGGCACGCTGGCGACGCTCAAGCTGCTGTCGGAGAACCCCGAGCAGTACCGCGACGCGGCGGTCGAAGGCATCCGCCGCCTGCTGGCGCTGAAGCCGGGCGAGCCGATCACGCCCGAGCGCGTGGAGTGCGTGAAGATGGGCACCACGGTGGCCACGAACGCGCTGCTCGAGCGCAAGGGCGACCGAACGCTGCTCGTCACGACGCAGGGCTTCCGCGACGCGCTGCGCATCGCCTACCAGGCGCGGCCGAAGCTGTTCGAGCGCCACATCGTGCTGCCGGAGCTGCTGTACGAACGCGTGGTCGAGGCGCACGAACGGGTCGGCGCGCACGGCGACGTGCTGGTGCCGCTGGACGAAGCGCACCTGAAGCACGAGCTGCAGGCGGCGTTCGACGCCGGCATCCGCAGCGTGGCCATCGTCTTCATGCACGGCTACCGCTTCACCGCGCACGAGCAGGCCGCCGCGAGGCTGGCGCGCGAGGCCGGCTTCGCGCAGGTCAGCGCGAGCCACGAGGTGAGCCCGCTGATGAAGCTCGTCGGCCGCGGCGACACCACGGTCGTCGACGCCTACCTGAGCCCCATCCTGCGCCGCTACGTCGACCAGGTGGCGGGCCAGATGCCCGGCGTGCGCCTGTTCTTCATGCAGAGCAGCGGCGGCCTCACCGAGGCGCACCACTTCCAGGGCAAGGACGCCATCCTCTCGGGCCCCGCCGGTGGCATCGTCGGCATGGTGCGCACGGCGGTGGCCGCCGGGCACGGGAAGGTGATCGGCTTCGACATGGGCGGCACGAGCACCGACGTCAGCCACTACGCGGGCGAGTTCGAGCGCGCTTTCGAGACGCACGTGGCCGGCGTGCGCATGCGCGCGCCGATGATGAGCATCCACACCGTGGCCGCCGGCGGCGGCTCGCTGCTGCAGTTCGACGGCGCGCGGCTGCGCGTCGGCCCCGAGAGCGCCGGCGCCAACCCCGGGCCCGCGAGCTACCGCCGCGGCGGGCCGCTGGCGGTGACGGACGCCAACGTCATGCTCGGCAAGATCCAGCCGGCGTACTTCCCGAAGGTCTTCGGGCCGAAGGCCGACGAGCCGCTGGACCGCGACGGCGTCGTCGCGAAGTTCGAGCAGCTGGCGCGCGAAGTGCGCGAGCGCACCGGCCGCGATGCGACGGCGGAGTCGGTCGCCGAAGGCTTCCTGCAGATCGCCGTGCAGAACATGGCCAACGCCATCAAGCGCATCTCGGTGGCGCGCGGCTACGACGTCACGCGCTACACGCTGCAGTGCTTCGGCGGCGCCGGCGGGCAGCATGCCTGCCTGGTGGCCGATGCGCTGGGCATGAGCCGCGTCTTCGTGCACCCGCTGGCCGGCGTGCTGAGCGCCTACGGCATGGGCCTGGCGGACCAGATCGCCATGCGCGAGGCGAGCGTGGAGCTGCCGCTGGACGAGGCCGGCCTGGCGGCGGCCGAGCGGCGGCTCGCGGCGCTGGGCGACGCCGCGTGCGGCGAGGTGGCCAGCCAGGGCGTGCCGCGCCAGAGGATCGAGCTGCGCCGCAACATCCACGTGCGCTACCAGGGCACCGACACAGCGCTCGTCGTGCCGTGCATCGACTTGGCCGGCATCCGCCGCGCCTTCGAGGCCGCGTACCGCCAGCGCTTCGCGTTTCTGATGCCCGACCGCCTGCTGGTCGTCGAGGCCGTTTCGGTGGAGGCGGTGGGGCCGGGCGAGCGGCATGCCGCGCCGGCCACCGGCGAGGAGCCCGCGCCTTCGCGCCCGCAGCCGGAAACCACGGTGCGCATGCACGCCGGCCGCTGGCTGCAGGCGGGGCTCTACGTGCGCGAATCGCTCGCCGCCGGCGCGCTCGTCGACGGGCCGGCCGTCATCGCCGAACGCAACGCCACCACCGTCGTCGAGCCCGGCTGGCAGGCGCGGCTCACCGCGGCCGGGCCGATCGAGCTCGAGCGCGTGGTGCCGCGTGCCACGCAGCACGCCATCGGCACCGAAGCGGACCCGGTGATGCTCGAGGTGTTCAACAACCTGTTCATGAACATCGCCGAGCAGATGGGCCTGCGGCTGCAGAACACCGCCTACAGCGTGAACATCAAGGAGCGGCTCGACTTCTCCTGCGCGCTCTTCAGCGAAGCGGGCGAGCTGATCGCCAACGCGCCGCACATGCCGGTGCACCTGGGCTCGATGAGCGAGAGCATCAAGACGGTGATCGCGCGCAACCCGGACATGCACCCGGGCGACATCTACGTGCTCAACGACCCGTACAACGGCGGCACGCACCTGCCCGACGTGACGGTGGTGACGCCGGTCTACCTCGAGGCGCGTGACGCGAAGCCGAGCTTCTACGTCGCGAGCCGCGGCCACCACGCCGACATCGGCGGCAGCACGCCCGGCTCGATGCCGCCGTTCAGCAGGACCATCGACGAGGAAGGTGTGCTGTTCGACAACTTCCTGCTCGTGCGTGACGGCCGGCTGCGCGAGGCGGAGCTGAACGAGCACCTGCGCAGCGGCTCCTTCCCGGCACGCAACCCGCAGCAGACCATCGCCGACCTGCGCGCACAGATCGCCGCCAACGAGAAGGGCGTGGCCGAGCTGAAGGCGATGGTGGCGCAGTTCGGCCGCGCCACCGTGGCCGCCTACATGAAGCACGTGCAGGACAACGCCGAGGAGAGCGTGCGCCGCGTCATCACGGCGCTGAAGGACGGCGAGTTCGCGCTCGAGCTGGACAACGGCGCGCGCATCGCCGTGAAGGTGACGGTGCATGCCGAGCGGCGCGAGGCGACGATCGACTTCACCGGCACCAGCGCGCAGCTGCCGAACAACTTCAACGCGCCCAAGGCGGTGACGATGGCCGCCGTGCTGTACGTCTTCCGCACCCTGGTGGACGACGACATCCCGCTCAACGCCGGCTGCCTGAAGCCGCTGCACGTGGTGGTGCCCGAGGGCTGCATGCTCAACCCGCGCCATCCGGCGGCGGTGGTCGCGGGCAACGTCGAGACGAGCATGTGCGTGACCAACGCGCTGTACGGCGCGCTCGGCGTCATGGCCGCCAGCCAGTGCACGATGAACAACTTCACCTTCGGCAACGAGACGCACCAGTACTACGAGACGATCTCCGGCGGCAGCGGCGCCGGGCCGGGCTTCGACGGCACCTCGGTCGTGCAGACGCACATGACGAACTCGCGCCTCACCGACCCCGAGGTGCTGGAGTTCCGCTTCCCGGTGCGGCTGGAGAGCTACGCCATGCGTGCCGGCAGCGGCGGCGCCGGCCGCTGGCGCGGTGGCGATGGCGGCGTGCGCCGCGTGCGTTTCCTCGAGCGCATGACCGCCAGCATCCTCAGCAACGGCCGCCGCGTGCCGGCCTTCGGCATGGCCGGAGGCGCGCCCGGTGCGCTCGGCATCAACCGCGTCGTGCGGCACGACGGGCGCGTCGAGGTGCTGGAGCACATCGGCTCGGCGGTGATGGAGCCCGGCGACGTGTTCGAGATCGAGACCCCCGGCGGCGGCGGCTACGGCGCCGCCGGTGCCTGAGATCGCCGATCACGGCGCGCCGGGCCGACGCCGTGGGGCCGCTCAGGGCATGGCACCCGAACACACGACGAAGGTCCGAACGAACGTCACCGTCGCCGCCGCGCCTCGGGTGCCAAGCCCCGAGTGGCCCCCGCGGCCTCGGACTTGCGCGCCGCGACTCCGCATCAAGGAAGGTTCGGTGTCTCGAGCGACCGCGGCGCCAGCCACGGCGCCGCGAGCGCGTTCAGCGTCCAGCAGAACCACGCCGTCCACAACGTGTGGCTCGGGTAGTGGGCGCCGCGCGCCAGCTGCACGCTGCCTGCGAAGGCGCCGAGCAGGCACACGGCCGCGAGCCCGTGCCGCGCCGCGCGCGGGTAGGCCTCGCGCGCGACGAACCAGCCGCTGAGCAGCGCGAAGGCGGTGCTCGCGTGGCCCGATGGAAAGCAGTGACCGGGTCCGCCGTCGGCCACGCCGAGCCGCCAGTGCGACACATGGGCGGCGACCCCGCCGAACTCCGTCAGCTCCCACGGGCAGCTGGTGAGGCTGGCCTGCTTCATCAGCGGTGCCAGCGCCGCACCGGCCAGCGTCAGCGCCAGCCAGCCCCAGCGCTGGCGCGCATCGAGCGCGCGTGTCCAGGGGCGCAGCGCATTGGCGAGCAGCATCGCGACGATCGCCCAGCCGAGCCAGCGCAGCCCGTCGTGCCCGAGGTGCACCAGCCACCACGCGTCGCGCGCCGGGAAGCCCCGCGCCCTGCCGAACAGGCGCGCGGCGGCGAGGTCGAGCCCGCTCGCGTCCCAGGCCGCGAGCACCAAGGCGCCGACGGCGACGGCGACGAGGTCGCGGCGCCGGGCCACGCGCCGGCCAGTTGGGCCCTTCCCGGGGAGCGCCGTCACGGCTCGTGCAGGCAGCCTTGCACGAGATCGAGCGGCATCTCGCGCGCCGTGGTCTGCACGTCGAACAGGCCGAGCACGGTGTGGAAGAGGTGGTCGTGCGTCGCCGGCAGCGCGGCGCGGCGCGCCAGGCAGCGCGGGTCGAGCCCGCGCGCGGCGGCGAAGCCGTCGGAGAACCACATCACCATCGGCACCTTCGTCTGCACCGACGGCGCGATCGCCCAGGGCATGCCGTGCAGGAACAGGCCGTGCTCGCCGAGGGACTCGCCGTGGTCCGAGACGTAGACGACGGCGCTGTCGACGCGCGGCGCCAGCGCGCGCAGCTCGCCGATCAGGCGCGCCAGCACGTGGTCGGTGTAGAGCAGCGCGTTGTCGTAGGCATTGACGATCTGCTCGGTGCTGCAGCGGCGCAGGTCGTCGTCGGCGCAGGTGGGCACGAAGCGGACGAAGCTCGCCGGCACGCGCCGGTGGTAGGCCGGCCCGTGGTTGCCGATCTGGTGCAGCACGACGAGGTGGGCACCGCCGAGCGTCGGCAGCCAGGTCGGCAGGTCCGCGAGCAGCCCTTCGTCCAGGCAGCGGCCGCCCTCGCAGGCGCCGGCAGGCGCGAGCTCGGCCACCGTGGTGGCGTCCATGCCCGTGCAAAGGCCCTTGCAGCCCGACTGGTTGTCGCGCCAATGCACGCCGACGCCGGCGCGCTGCAGCACGTGCAGCAGGTTCTCGCTGCCGCGGATGCGGCGCTCGTCGTAGTCGCGCCGCCCGATGGCGGAGAACATGCACGGCAGCGAGGTCTCGGTGTCGGTGCCGCAGCTCGTGACGTCGCGGAAGTTGATGACCTCGGGCAGCGCGGCGAGCTCCGGTGTCGTCTGGCGGGCGTAGCCGTTGAGCCCCCAGTTCGCCGCGCGCGCCGTCTCGCCGACCACCAGCACCACGACCGTGGGCCGCGGGCGGGCCGAGAAGGGCCCACCGAGGTGCGCGTCGGCGCCCACGGGCAGCCGCGCCTGCGGCGCGGCCGCCTGCGCCACGTCGGCCCGTGCCACCGCCGATGCCGACCACACCACGTTGGCCGGCGTGACGAGGTAGCGCAGCTCGCGCTGGTTGCGCATCAGCGAAGCCAGCGGCTGGAACGCGGCAAGCACGGCAACCGCCAGCGCCAGCACCGCGCCCAGCAGCGTCGCCGCCCGCCAGGACAGCGCACGCGGCCACGCGCGGCGGGCGAGCGGCAGCCGCCACAGCAGCACCAGCGGAAGCAGCGCCGTCGGCGCCAGCGACGGCAGCAGATCCCAGCCGATGAGCTCGCCGGCTTCGCCGGCATGGGTGCGCAGCACGTTGCGCAGCATCGCCGGGTCGAGGTAGATGCCGTACTTGCCGATGAAGTGCCCGGCCACCGCCGTCACGACGACGGCCAGCGCCACCACCGGCTTGAACGCCCGCCCCCAGGCCAGTGCGCCGAGCAGCAGCACGTGGATGGCCAGCAGCGCCACCACCAGCGCGGCGGCAAAGGTCCACGTGGCCGGGTCGGTGAGCTCGCGCCCGGCCAGCGCCTGCGCGAGAAAGGGCCGGTTGCCTGTCAGCAGCAGGCAGGCGCTGGCGGCGAGCAGCACGAGCTCGGGACTCCACGCGCCCTCTGATCGACGCGTCGCGAGTGGCGCAGCGGCTGCTTCGGCATGCATCGCTGCAGTCTGCCGAGCCGGGCTGAAGGGGGCATGAGCGAACCTGAAGGCCGGCTGAAGGTCGCGCGCAGCCGGCCCGCCGACAATCGCCGCATGCGCCTGCTGCTGCTCGAGGACGACACGCTGCTCGGCGAGGGGCTGCGCGACTTCCTGCGTGCCGAAGGGCACGTGGTGGAGTGGTGCACGCACCTCGCGGCGGCGCGCGCGCTGCAGGACGAGCCGTTCGACGCGCTGCTCGTCGACTGGCAACTGCCCGACGGCTCGGGCGTGGACTGGGTGCGTGCGCGGCGTGCCGCGGGCGACACGCGCCCGATGCTGCTGCTGACGGCGCGCGACCGCCTCGCCGACCGCATCCGCGGCCTGGACAGCGGTGCCGACGACTACCTGGTGAAACCCTTCGCACCCGAGGAGATGCTGGCGCGCGTGCGGGCCGTGGTGAGGCGGACGACGACACCGGTCGCGGCGCCGGAGGTCGATCTCGGCGGCGTGCAGGTGGACCTCGAGGGCCGCGGCGTGTGGCGCACCGACGAAAGCGGCACGCGCGAGCGGGTCGAGCTGACGGCGCGCGAGTGGGCGGTGCTGGAGGCGCTGGTGCGGCGCGCCGGGCGTGTCGTGACGAAGACCGAGCTCGACCGCCTCGTGCTCGGCCTCGACGCGCAGGTGCTGAGCAACGCGCTCGAGGTGCACGTGTCGGCGCTCAGGCGCAAGCTCGGGCGCGAGGTGATCGACACCGTGCGCGGGCTGGGCTATCGCGTCGCGGGGCCGCGGTGACGACGGCGCGCGAGGCCGGCGGCGTGGCGGCCGTGCCCTCGCTGCGCGGCCGGCTCGGCCGTTTCGTCCTGTTGCTGGCGGTCATCTGGGTGGTGGTGGTCACGGTGGTGCTCGCCGGCTGGTTGCGGCACGAGGTGTCCGAGCTCCTCGATGACGGCCTGGTCGCGACCAGCGAGGCCCTGGCGGTGGTGCTGCAGGCCGCGCAGGCGCCCACCGACGATGCGCCCGGCGGCCGGGTGCATGCGGGGCCGGATGCCGTGGCGGCAGCCCAGGACGACGTGCCGTTTGCCTGGCAGCTTCTCGACGCCGAGGGCCGGATGCTGGCGCGTTCGGCCAACGCTCCGGCGCCGCACCTGCTGGCCCAGCCGCCGGCGGCCAGCGCGGCCGTGCCGTCGGCGTTCTTCACCGACGGGCCGCTCGGCTGGCGCGTGCGAGCCCGGCCGCTGGCCGGTGGCCGCTGGCTGCTCGTCGGCCAGCGCGCCAGCGAGCGTTTCGAGGCGCTGGTCGAAGTGGCCGGGGGCACGATCGCCGCGGCGCTGGTGGCGAGCCTGGCGCTGCTCGCCTGGCTGCGGCTGCGCCTGGAGCGCGAGACGCGGCCGCTGGCCGACCTGGGCGGCGTGCTGGCGCGCTACGACCCGCTGCATGCCGGCGACACCTTGCCGCCGCCGGCGCTGCAGGAGCTGGCGCCGGTGCACGAGGCCGTGCGCCAGATGGGCGGTCGCCTCGCCGCGCATGCCGCCGCCGAGCGGGCGTTCAGCGCGCACGCGGCCCACGCGCTGCGCACGCCGCTGGCGGGGCTCGATGCGCAGCTCGCGGTGGCGCAGCGCGAAGCGCCGCCGGCGCTGCAGCCGCGGCTGGCAAGGCTGCGCGCGGCGGTGCGGCGGCTCGCGCATGTGGTGACGGCGCTGCTGGCGCTGTTCCGCAGCGGCGGCGAGCTGAAGCGCGTGCCGGTGGACGTCGAGGCGCTCGTCGCGCGCGTGCCCTTCGAAGGCCTCGCGATGGAGTTCCTGCCGCGCGCCGACGAGCCGCCCGTGCGGCCGGCCGCCGATGCCGACCTGCTGGCCGCGGCCCTCATCAACCTGCTCGACAACGCCGTGCGCCACGGCGCGCGGCGCGTGTGCGTGCAGGTGCACCCCGCGCACATCACGCTGCGTGACGACGGTCCGGGTGTCAGCGACGAACGGCGCGGGCACTTGCAGCAGGCGCTGGCGAGCGAAGCGGCGGGCGGCATGGCCCCCGAACAGGCGCTGGCCGGGCTCGGCCTGGCGCTCGCCGACCGCGTGGCGCGTGCGCATGGCGGTCGCCTCGAGCTGCTGCCGGCGGCTGCCGGCTTCAGCGTCCGGCTGTGGCTCGTGCCGCCCGCGGTGGCGGGCTCGGGGGGTGCCGACGCCAGGGCGGGCCG
>JAHCKS010000156.1 GCA_026125665.1 Rubrivivax sp. | reverse complement strand
GCGCGCTGGCCAGCCGCTCGGCCAGGCCCGCGGCGGCCGCATCGGAGGTCGCGGCGCGGCGCGCGCGCTCAGCCTCCTCCTGCGCCACGCGCACGCGCTGCCACAGGCGGCAGCCGCCGACATCGGCCCATTCGGCCACCACCGTGGCGCCACGAAGCTGCAGGCGGCTCAGCACCTCGGAGATGGCGCGAAAGGTCTCGCTCGTGCGCGTGCGCCCTTCGGCGGTGACCTTCTCCAGCT
Organism: Rubrivivax sp.; assembly: GCA_026125665.1. GTDB lineage: Bacteria > Pseudomonadota > Gammaproteobacteria > Burkholderiales > Burkholderiaceae_C > Rubrivivax. Next base: position 9,845 of record JAHCKS010000156.1, on the reverse strand, counting down.
CGCTCGTGATGCGCGTGCGCACCTCCGCCTGCACCTGCTGGCCCAACTCGGCCAGCGCGGCGGTGCGCGCCTGCTCGCGTGCGCGCTCGAGCGTCACGCCGCCGGCGGCCGAAGCCACGCCCGCCGCGTGCAGCCACGGCCCGGGCTCGGCCGCGGCGGCCTGCACCCAGGGCGGCTCGGGCGTCGACGGGCCGGCCAGCGCACAGGCCGCCTGCGCGTGCGCCAAGCCGCTGCCGCAACCGAGCAGCGCCAGCAGCGCGCAGGTGCGCGCAAGGGCACACGGGGGCACGGCGCGGCGGCCCATCCGGCGCACCTCTTCGCCGAACCTGTTCGCCGAGCCGGCGGACCGCACGGTGCTGCCGGGCCAGCGGCCGGGCACGTTCACGACTTCCCGCCCACCGGCGCCTGCCGCGCCGCCGCCGCTTCGCGGAAGCGTGCCAGCAGCAGCGCCTCGGTGCCGTCGTCCACCTTCGCGCCGGCGCTGCGGATCACGTCGCCCGGCAGCTGCTGCGCACGCTGCCGGTCCAGCGCCACGAGGCCGCAGACATAGCGGCCGCCGTCACGCTGCGTGAAGACCTCGAAGCGCACCAGGCGCGAGCCCTGCAGCGTGGTGTTCACGACCTGCCGCGAGGCCGACTTGAAGCTGACGTTCAGCCGCTCGGCGCGCCCTTCCTGCGCGCGCTGCGCGAAGGTCTCGTCCATCGCCTCGATGCGCACCTCGATCTGTTGTGCGAGCACGAGGCGCGCCTTGGCCGTGACCTGCTGACGGTCGATCGACAGGTTGCCCGAGGCCTCGACGCAGTCGGTGCCGACCAGCTCGCCGGCCACGGCCGGCGGGTTCAGCACCCACTCGGGCCAGGTGCCGGCGGCGGGCGCCGATTGCGCATGCGCCGCAGTCGCCGGCACGGCGAGCGCCGCCGACACGGCACAGGCGGTCAGCGCCGCCCGCGCAGCCGACCCGGCCCGCACGGGCGCACGCGCGGCCCCGGACACGGGCATCGCGGAGCCTCCGCCGCGCTCAGAAGCGGAACTTCAAGCCGACGACGAGCTCGCTGCCGTTGCTGCTCGTCGTGCTGCCGCCCGACTTGAGCTCCTGGCGCACGTACGCCCCCTCGATGCTCATCGAGGCGGCCTCGTTCAGCGGCAGGTCGACGCCGACGCCGCCGCGCAGCACGTTGAAGTCCAGGCCGCTGCCGAACGTCTGGTTGTAGCTGGCGTGCGCATAGGGCAGCCAGGCCTTGGCCTGCGTGACGCCGCCGAAGTAGTACTTGCCGCCGGCACCGACCAGCGTGAACTCGCCGGCGCCGAGCGTCTGCGACAGGCGCACCTCCCCCTCGATGCTGTCGGTGAACAGGTAGCCCAGGCTCAGAAAGACCGAGCCGGTGGCCTCCGAGCCCGAGTACTTGGAGACGTTGGCAAACGCGGAGAGCGCGAGCCGCTTGTCGGCGGCCTGGGCCGGCAGGGCCAGCGTGGCCGCTGCCGCCATCACGCCCAGGGTGGCGCAGGCGCTGGCCAGGAATCGGGTTCGCTTCTTCATCATCAGCAACCTCCTTGGCTCACAGGATTGCGCCACGCCCGCGGCGCGGGCGTCCGCGCGGAGCGCAGTCTAGAGCAGGACCGCTCAGCGGCGTTCGCGCAGGATGGCGGCGAAGTAGGCCGTCAGCTCGTCGCGCGCACTCAGCGGCAGGACGTGGCCGACGTACTGGTCCGGCCGCACGACGACCACGCAGCCTGCGGCGCGGTCGATGCCGCGCAGCTCGAAGATGTCCCGGCCCGGCTTCGGGTCGGCGCAGAAGACCTTCTCGTAGTCGCTGAGCCCGTAGCGGCCCACGTGCGGGCGCAGCAGCGCGGGCATGGCGGCGTGCTCGAGCTCGCGGAAGCCCTGCTGGAAGACCGCGCGCGTGTCGATCACGGCGTCCACGTCCTCGCCCGGCGCGGTGTGGCGGCGCAGCGGCGAGGCGGCGTCGCGCGCGAGCCAGTCGCACAACGTGGCCACGGCGCCGCCGGGCGCGCCGGCATCGCCGGCCGGGGCGAAGAGGAACAGGTGGAAGCGGTTGTCGGCCTCGATGCAATGACCCAGGTGCATGGGCCTGGCATCGGCCAGGCGAACCACCGGGGCGGAATGGAAACGCTTGCCGATCGGCCAGCCGGTGGCGAGGTGCTGGTGCGTCGGCGCACCGGTGAGCGGCCCGGGTTCGTACCGGATGGTCAGGCCGCAGGTGAAGGGCAGGTTGGCGACGAACTCGCGGGCCACGCGCGGCAGGCCGTCCGTGGCGGCGTCGTCCTCGGCCCGGGCACCGACGACGCGGGCCCACTTGTGGTCGAACTCCACCAGGCCCTGGGCCGCGGCGCGCCGCTCGCCGGAGTAGGTGTGCAGCAGCGCCGCTTCGGCGCGGCCGGTCAGCACCGAGATCAGCTTCCAGCCCAGGTTGAAGGTGTCGCCCATCGACACGTTCATGCCCTGCCCGGCCTTGGGGCTGTGCGTGTGGCAGGCGTCGCCGGCCAGCATGACGCGCGGCGCGCGCGTGGCGACCTCGCCTTCGGGCACGTCGTCGAACTTGTCGGTGAGGCGGTGGCCGATCTCGTAGATCGACCACCAGACGACTTCCTTCACGTCCAGCGTGAACGGCCGGAAGATGCGCTGCGCCTTGGCGATGATGTCCTCTGCGGTCATGCCGCGGTCGGCGGCGCGCTCGTGCTCGCCGAGGCGGTCGAGCTCGACGTACAGGCGCACCAGGTGCCCGCCCTCGCGCGGCAGCACCATGAGGATGCCGTCGCGCTGCGAACGCACGAAGGACTTCATGCGCCAGTCGGGGAAGTCGGTGACGGCCAGCAGGTCGATCACGCCCCAGGCCTGGTGCGCCGCGTCGCCGTGCAGCGCGCCGCCGATGGCCGTGCGCACGGCCGAGCGTGCACCGTCGCAGCCGATGACGTAGTTGGCACGGACCTTCGTGACCTCGCCCTCGCGCCCCGGGGCGGTGTGTTCCAGCGTCACGGTGACGGGGTGCTCGGCCGCGGCGGGGTCGATGCGCAGGTCGGCCACCTTCACGCCGTAGTCGGGCTCGAGCCGCGTCGGCGAGCGGCGCATGACGTCCAGGAACATGTCGTGCACGCGCGCCTGGTTGATCAGCACGTGCGGCATCTCGGAGATGCCCTCGGGCACGTCCTGCACGCGGGCGACGCGGGCGAGCGCGGCGTCCGCCCCCGGCGCCCAGAAGGTGGTCTCGTTGATCCAGACCGACTCGCGCATGACCTTCTCGGCGAAGCCGAAGGCCTGGAACATCTCCATCGTGCGCACGCTGATGCCGTCGGCCTGGCCCTTCTCCATCGGCCCGGGCCTGGGCTCGACCAGCAGCGTGCGGATCCGCGGCACGCGGGCGAGTTGCGCGGCCAGGCACAGGCCCGCCGGCCCCGCGCCGGCGATCAGCACGTCCACCGTCTGCGGCAACGGGTCGCCCGCGCAGCGGTGACCGGCCGCCGGCGGCCGCACGTCGGGGTCGCCGGGCCGGAAGCCGTCGAGGTGGTACTGCATGGTGTCTCCTGCGGGCGGCGCGCTAGACTGTCATCGGTAAGTTCACAGATGATATGTATGCATACTAAAAACGTCAAGCGCGAGGCCGGCGGCGCTGCGCCGGCCCGCGGGCGCCGCCGGGCGGGCACGCCGATGGACCGCCTCGAGATGGCCGGCCACCTGATCCGGCGCCTGCATCAGCAGTCGACGCAGGTCTTCCAGGCGCGGACGCAGGCCGCGGGCCTGGACCTGACCTCGGTGCAGTTCGCCGCGCTCGACGCCATCGCCCGGCAGCCCGGCATCGACCAGGCCGGCCTGGCCACGACCATCGGCTTCGACCGCGCCACCATCGGCGGCGTGATCGACCGCCTGGAGCAGAAGGGCCTGGTGCAGCGCCTGGTCAGCGAGGAGGACCGCCGGGCCCGCCGGTTGCACCTCACGACCGAAGGCGAACGGCTGCTGGCCGCCAGCCGGCCCGTCGTCGAGGCGCTGCAGGCCGACATCCTGGCGCCGCTGGCGCCCGCGGAGCGCACGGTCTTCCTGGCGCTGGCGCAGAAGGCGCTCGGCCTGGGCTGAAGCCGGAAGCGCGTCCGAGCCGCGGCGCGCGCGACCGTCGGGCCGTGCGCCGCGCGGCCACCGCTAACATGCCGGCATGCACCAAGACCTGCCCGAGCGGCTGCTGCAACGCGCTGCAGCGCCGGCCGTGAACCCGCGCATCCCCGGCATCCGCTCGCTGCACAGCCCCGGGCCCACGCGCGTGCCCGACGCCGTGATGCACGCGATGCAGCGGCCGATGATGGACCTGATGGACCCGCGCGTCGGCGCGCTCATCCGCGCCTGCGAGGACGGCATGCGCGCGCTGCTGGCCGCGCCGCCCGATGCGCACGTGCTCTTCTACGCCGCCAACGGCCACGGCATGTGGGAAGCGGTGACGGCCAATCTGAGCGCCCGCGGCCGCACGCTGCTGATGGCCGGCGGCGGCCACTTCAGCGACTCGTGGGCGATGCAGACCGAGGTCCTCGGCCCCGCCACCGGTACCACGGTGCAGCGCACGCCGCACGCCGAGGGCCACCCCACCGACGTCGCGGCCATCGAGCAGGCGCTGCGCGACGACACCGCGCACCGCATCGCCGCCGTGCTCGTCGTGCACACCGACACCTCGAGCGGCATCACCAGCGAGCTGGCGGCCGTGCGCCGCGCCATCGACGCGGCCGGGCACCCGGCGCTCTTCGTCGTCGACCTCGTCGCCTCGCTCGCCGCCGAGCCCTTCGCGATGGACTCGCTCGGCGTCGACGTGGCGATGGGCGCCTCGCAGAAGGGGCTGATGTGCCCGCCGGGGCTGGGCTGGGTGGCCGTGAACGCGCGCGCGCTCGCCTTCGCCGAGCAGCACGCCGGAGCGCGCTTCTACTGGGACTGGGTGCGCCGCGTCAGCGACCTGCAGTACAGGAAGTTCTGCGGCACGCCGCCGCTGGCGCACCTGGCCGGGCTCGAGGCGGCGCTGCGGCTCATCGACGAGGAGGGCCTCGCGAACGTGCAGGCGCGGCACGCGCGCCTGGCCGGCGCCGTGCACGCGGCGCTCGCGCGCTGGGCCGAGGCCGGCGCGGTGCGGCCGTTCTGCAAGGTGGCCGCGGCGCGCTCGTCGTCGGTGACGGCGATCGAGGTGCGCGCCGGCATCGACCCCGAGGCCCTGCGCACCGTGGCGCGCGAGCGCTTCCAGGTGGCGATCGCCGGCGGGCTCGGGCCGCTGGCCGGGCGCGTGTTCCGCATCGGGCACCTCGGCGACATGAACGAGGCGACGATCCTGGGCGCGCTGGCCGGCGTGGAGGCCGCGATGGTCGTGCAGGGCATTCCGTTCGGCGACGGCGGTGTCGCTGCGGCGGCGCGCCACCTCGTCGAGGCCACCGGCGGCCGCAGCGCCCCCGCGCAGGAAGGCTGAGTCCGCCGCCCCGATGGCCCCGCGCAGCGAGACCCCGCCGGACCGCGAGCTCGCGGCGAGCTTCTCGCTCGCCGCGCCGCCAGCCGCCTTCTTCGACGACCCGCACCCCACCTTCGACGCGCTGCGCCTGCACGACCCGGTGCATGCGCTCGGTCCCGACTCCGTGCTGCTGACGCGCTACGCCGACCTGCTCGCCGTCTATCGCAGCAAGGACGCCAGCAGCGACAAGCAGCGCGAGTTCGGCGCCAAGTTCGGCCCCGGCACGCCGATCCACGAGCACCACACGACGAGCCTCGTCTTCAACGACCCACCGCGGCACACGCGCGTGCGCCGCATCCTGATGGGGGCGCTGACGCAGCGCGCCATCACGCGCATGGAAGCCGGCGTCACCGTGCTCGTCGAGCGGCTGCTCGACGGCATGGAGGCGAAGGCCGGCGCCGGCGGCACGCCCGACCTGATCGAGGACTTCGCCGCGCGCATCCCGGTGGAGGTGATCGGCAACCTGCTCGACATCCCGCACGCCGACCGCGGCCCGCTGCGCGAGTGGTCGCTCGCCATCCTCTCGGCGCTCGAGCCGGCGCCGGGCGAGGCGCGGCTGGCGCGGGCCAACGCCGCCGTCACCGAGTTCCTCGCCTTCCTGCGCGAGCTCGTCGCGGCGCGCACGCGGCACCCCGGCGACCCCGAGGTGGACATGCTGACGCGGCTGATGCGTGGTGATGCCGAGGGCCGGCTCGACGAACGCGAGCTGATGCACAACTGCATCTTCCTGCTCAACGCCGGCCACGAGACGACGACCAACCTCATCGGCAACGGCGTGCACGCGCTGATGCGTGAGCGCGGCGAGCTCGAGCGGCTGGTGGCCGGGGCGGCCGAGCCGGCGCTGGTGGCAAGCGCCGTGGAGGAGCTGCTGCGCGTCGAGAGCCCGATCCAGCTCAACAACCGGCTGACGACGGCGCCGCTGCCCATCTCCGACCGCGAGATCCCGGCCGGCACCTTCGTCACGCTGGCCATCGGCGCGGCCAACCGCGACCCGGCGGAGTTCGCCGATCCGCACCGGCTGGACATCACGCGCACGCCGAACCACCACCTCGCCTTCGGCCAGGGCGCACATGCCTGCTCGGGCATGAACGTGGCGCGCATGGAAGGCCGCATCGCCATCGCGGCGCTGGTGCGGCGCTTTCCGCGCATCGTGCCGGCCGGCACGCCGGTGCGCGACGCGCGCGTGCGTTTCCGCGGCTTTCGCTCGCTGCCCGTGGCGCTGCGGGGCTGAGGCACGGCTGCCCGAGGCCGCCACGTGGAGCCGTTCAAGAACCTCATCGACGAGGCGCTCGTGCGGCGCATGGCCGCGCACCTGGCTCGCGCCGCGCAAGCCGCCATGCAGCGCTTCGACGAGAAGGCCTTCGTCGCCGCTTCGACGCGCGGCCTCGCGGCGCTGGAGATGAAGGCGCGCGCGATGCAGATAGCGACGGCGCTGGAGCGGGCGCTACCGGCCGACTTCGACACCGCCGCCGCGCTGATCGAAGCCGCGCTGGCACCGGCACCGGACGGCGAAGCGCTCGACTTCGCGCGCCTGGGCGAAGCCGGGCTGGCCGGCTGGGCGCTGTGGCCGGTGGGCGAGTTCGTCGTGCGCCGCGGCCTCGCGCAGCCCGAGCGTGCACTTGCCGTGCTGCACGCGCTGACGCAGCGCTTCAGTGCCGAGTTCGCCATCCGCCCCTTCATCGCCGCCCACCCCGGGCTCGCCTTCGCGACGCTGGCGCGGTGGGCGGGCGACCCGAGCGTGCATGTGCGCCGCCTGGTCAGCGAAGGCAGCCGGCCGCGCCTGCCGTGGGGCATGCGGCTGAAGACGCTGGTCGACGATCCGTCGCCGACGCTGCCGCTGCTGCGCGCGCTGCAGGACGACCCGAGCGGCTACGTGCGGCGCAGCGTCGCCAACCACCTGAACGACATCGCGAAGGACCACCCGGCGCTCGTGGCCGCGTGGCTGGAGGAGCACCTGCCCGGCGCGCCGGCCGAGCGGCGCGCGCTGCTGCGCCACGCCAGCCGCACGCTCGTCAAGCAGGGCGACGCGCGCGTGCTCGCCGCCTGGGGCCAGGGCGGGCGCTTCCGCGGCGAGGCGACGCTGACGCTGAAGCCAGCCCGGCTGGTGCTCGGCGGCGCGGTGCAGCTGACGCTCGAGCTGCGCTCCACGGCGCGCAGCGAGCAGGCGCTGGCCGTCGACTACGTGGTGCACCACGTGAAGGCCAACGGCGGCACGTCGCCCAAGGTCTTCAAGGGCTGGCAACTGACGCTCGCGCCGCGCGCCACGCTCGCGCTCGAGAAGCGGCATGCGGTGCGGCCGATCACCACACGCACCTACCACGCGGGCCGGCACCGCGTGGTCGTGCAGATCAACGGCCGGCCGGTGGCCGAAGCGGCCTTCACGCTGCGCGTGTGAGGCCTGGAGGGCCGCGCGCCGTGCACTTCGACATCGACCCCGACGTGGCGCGGGCGCGCACGCTGCCGGCCCGCTTCTACCTCGACACCGAGGCCTTCGCGCTGGCGCGCGAACGCCTCTTCGCACGCAGCTGGCAGTGGCTGGGCGACCTCGGCGACGTGCGGGAGGCCGGGTGCCTGTCGCCGCGCACGCTGCTGCCGGGGTTGCTGGACGAGCCGCTGCTGCTGGCGCGTGATGCCGCTGGCGCCGCGGCCGGATCGGTCGACGCGGGCGGCGGCCGGCGCGCCGGCACGCTGCGCTGCCTGAGCAACGTCTGCACGCACCGCGGCAACCTGCTCGTGCCGACACCCTGCACCGGCGCGGCCGGCATCCGCTGCAGCTACCACTCGCGCCGCTTCGACCTGGCCGGCCGCATGACCTTCATGCCCGGCTTCGAAGGGGCGGCCGACTTCCCATCACCGGCCGACGACCTGCCGCACGTGCCCTTCGGCGCCTGGCACGGCCAGGGCTTCGCGGCGCTGGCACCGGCCATTCCGCTGGCCGACGTGCTGGGGCCGATCGAGAAGCGGCTCACCGGCACGGGCGTGCTGCCTCCTTCCGGCGATGGCGAAACAGTGACCTGGCCGCACGACCCGGCGCACGACCGCAGCTTCGAGTTCGACGCGCACTGGGCGCTGTACGTCGAGAACTACCTCGAGGGCCTGCACATCCCGTTCGTGCATCCGGGCCTCGCGCGGGCGATCGACTTCGCCGAGTACCGCTACGAGCTCTTCCCCTGGTGCAACCTGCAGCTCGCGCTGGCCCGTCCGGGCGAGGCAGCGTTCCCGCCGGCGGCCGCGGGCCACGCCGGCGCGGGGCTCGCGGTGGCCGCCTGCTACTTCTGGGTGTGGCCGAACCTGATGCTCAACTTCTATCCGTGGGGCCTGTCGGTCAACCTCGTGCAGCCGCTCGCGCCGGCACGCACGCGCGTGCTGTTCCGCAGCTACGTGCGCGACGCCGCGTTGCGCCACGCCGGCGCCGGCGGCGCGCTCGACACGGTGGAGCAGGAGGACGAGGCGGTGGTGCTGACGGTGCAGCAGGGCATCCGCTCGCGCCTGTACGAACGCGGCCGCTACTCGCCGCGGCACGAGCGTGGCGTGCACCAGTTCCACCGGCTCGTCGCGCAGGCGATGGCGGGCTAGGAGCCTGGGCGGCAGAAATCCAGGCCCGCGCCGGGGCGAGTCAGGGCGCTGGGCAAGGCGCGCGCGAGGCGTGTGGTGGGCCCACACAACGAGCGCGCAACGCCGCCCAGCGCCCTGAATCGCCCCGGCCCGGAGGGTTGGAGCCGCAAGGGGGCACATGCGTCGTTGCGACGCTTGCCCGGGCACCCAGCCCGGGCTGCGCGTCGCGCCTAGCCTGTGCCCCCTTGCGGCTCCAACGCGGGCCTGGATTTCTGCCGCCCAGGCTCCTAGGCCTGCGATGTCGCAGCGAGCCGCCTGAGCGAGCTGAGCTGCTCGCCCCACCACAAGCCCATCGAACGCAGGAACTCGGTCACCGGCTGGCCATGGCGCACCGGGTGGTCGGCCGGCAGGCTCTCCCAGCCACGGTGCACGACGCTCACCTGCGTGCCGACGGCGGCGGCGGCGAAGTCCACCTCCACCGTCGTCGTCTGCACCGCCGTGAAGTTGCCGGAGCGCCAGGAGAAGACCAGCCGCACCGGCGGCTGCCACTGGAGCACGCGGCCGACTTCGACCACCTGCTCGCCGGCGGCCGACTCGAAGGCCTCGGACAGCCGCCCGCCGAGGCGTGGCTCGAGGTGGATCAGGCCGCTTCTCGCCCCGGCGTGCCGGAAGCGCGCGCCGCGTTTCCACCACGCGTCGATGTGCTCGGTGAACAGGCGAAAGCACTCGGCCGGCGGCACGCGCACGAGGACCGTGGCGCGCACGCGGTCGGCGGCACCGGGCACCGGCGCGCCGGCGCTCATC
>JAHCKS010000155.1 GCA_026125665.1 Rubrivivax sp. | reverse complement strand
CGTGCACGCCCGGCGCGCGCGCTTCGAGCGCCATGCGTCCCGGTTCGTGGCCGCCGAGCAGCAGCGCCGCGCCGTTCATCGTCATGCGTCGTTCGCCGCCAGGCGCGGCGCGCTGCCGGGTACTGGCGCCGCGGACGCCGCCGCGGCGAGCTCGCGCACCAGCCGCTCGGCCGCTGCCACGGCCACCAGCCGGCGATGGTTGGCCGCGGTGACGGTGCTGCGCATCGGCGTCACCTGCCGCGCGACGAGCTTGCCGAGCGCACGCAGCGTCTCGTCGTCCACCGGCCGGCCGACGAGCTCGTCGGTGCCGGCCAGCTGCAGCGGGTGCGAGTTGGTGCCGGTGACGCCCACGGCCAGCGCGGCCAGCACGCCCGCTTCGACGCGCAGCGCCGCGGCCACGCCGGCGAGCGGGAAGTCCATCGCCAGGCGCGAGCGCGCCTTGCGGTAGCCGCTGGCCGTGCCGCGCTGCGGCCGTGGCACGTGCACCGCGGCCACGAGCTCGCCGGCGGCCAGCGTCAGGTGCGCCGCACCGTCGTCGCGGTAGAGCCGGTGCAGCGGCGAGCGGCGCGGCCCGCTCACCGATCCGACGATCTCGACCTCGGCGCCGTAGGCGAGCAGCGCGGCGGCGACGTCGCCTTCGTAGGCGGCGTGGCAGTGCCGGCCCTGCGGCGCGACATGGCAGGTCTGGCCGCCGTGCTTCAGGCAGAACCGGTTGGCCGCGCGCCACCAGGCGCTCTGGTTGTAGTAGACGCAGCGCGTGTCCTGGCAGAGGTTGCCGCCCAGCGTGGCCACCGTGCGGTGGCCGGGCCCGGCGACGCTGGCGGCCGCCTCGGCGAGCCCCGGCAGCTCGGTGCCCAGGCCGCCGTGGCGCGCCACCGCCGCGAGCGTCATGCCGGCGCCCAGGTGCCAGCCGTCGGCGTCGCACGTCACGTCGCCGAAGCCGGCGACGCTGCCGAGATCGACGACCCAGCGCGGTTCGTGCAGGCCGCGGCGCAGGTTGGGCAGCAGATCGGTGCCGCCGGCGAGCGCCATCGCGCCGGGGCGCAGCAGCAGCGCCGTGGCGTCGGCCAGCGTGGCCGGTCTCAGCACGTCGAAGTCGCGGTGGCCGGGCATCAGGTCGGCTCCTTCGTGCCGGCGCGCGCCGGCCGCGCGGCGTGGCGCTGCAGCTCGCGCCGGCGCTGCTGCAGCGCCTCGAGCAGCCGCTCGGGGGTGATCGGCAGCTGCGCGACGCGCAGCCCGATGGCGTCGTGGATCGCCGCGGCCACCGCCGGCGGCACGCTGTGCAGGCCGCCTTCGCTCGCCTCCTTGGCGCCGAAGGGCCCGAGCGGATCCACGCTCTCCACCAGCGTCACGTCGATCGGCGGCGAGTCCAGTGCCGTCGGCATGCGGTAGTCGAGGAAGTTGGCGCGCAGCGGCAGGCCCTCGTGGTACTGCGTCTGCTCGCAAAGGGCCTGGCCGAGCCCCATCCAGACCGCACCCTGCACCTGGCCCTCGACGGCGAGCGGGTTGATCGCGCGGCCGCAGTCGTGCGCCGCCCAGCAGTGCAGCACGCGCACGTCACCCGTGTGCTCGTCGACCTCGACCTCGACCACCTGCGCCGCATACGAGAAGCCGGCGGTGGAGCCGACCGCGGCGCCGCGGAAGCGGCCGCCCTGTGTCTCGGGCGGCGTCGACCAGGTGCCCTTCGTCGTCAGCGTGCCGGCGTCGGCGAGCGCGGCCTGCACCACCTGCACGAAGTCGAGCCCGCGCTCGGGGCCGGCGTCGGCGCCGGCGTCGGCGGCGACGCAGCGTTCGCCGAGCCATTCGACGGCCTCGGGCGGGCAGCCCAGGCGCCGCGCGGCGGCCTCGACGAGCAGCCGCTTCAGCGCTTCGGCCGCGCGCAGCGCCGCGTTGCCGACCATGAACGACACGCGCGAGGAGTACGAGCCGTTGTCCTTGGGCGTCAATGCGCTGTCGCCGGCGACGACGCGCAGGCGCGCCAGCGGCAGCAGCAGCACCTCGGCCACCACCTGCGCGAGCAGCGTCGAGGAGCCCTGGCCGATGTCGGCCGCGCCGGTGAGCACGGTGATGCTGCCGTCGAAGTCGAGCTTCAGGTTCACCACCGCGTGCGGTTCTCCGCTCCAGTGCACGGGCTTGGCCGAGCCGGAGACGTAGTGCGAGCAGGCCATGCCGAGGCCGCGGCGCACACGGCCGTGGTGCCGACCCCGTGCCGGATCGGGTGCCGGGTCCGGGGCCGGCTCCGCACGGCCCGCCGCCACGGCCCGCCGCTGCCGCCACGCCTGCCAGCCGCTGGCGCGCTCGACGGCGTCCAGGCATTGCGGCAGGCCGTAGCTGTTGACCTGCAGGTCGTTGAGCGTGCGCGCCGGCGGCACGATCAGGTTGGCGCGCCTGAGCGCGAACGGGTCCAGGCCGAGCCGGCCGGCCGCCTCGTCGAGCACCGACTCGAACGCGAAGCGCACGTTTACCGCGCCGTGGCCACGCATCGCGCCGCACGGCGGCAGGTTCGTGTAGACGCGCCAGCCGCGGTAGCGCACCGCGCCGACGCGGTACAGCGCGTGCAGCAGCGCGCCGGCGTAGAGGATGGTCACGAGGCCGTAGCCGGCGTAGGCACCGCCGCGCTGCACGACCTCGGCATCCACCGCGGTGATCTCGCCCGTCGCCTTGAAGCCGAGGGCGAGCCGGATCGTCGTGGCCGGCCGGCCGCGGTGCGTGAGGAAGGCCTCCTCGCGCGTCAGCTCGAGCTTCACCGTGCCGCCGGCGGCGCGCGCCAGCGCCGCGGCGACCATCTCGAAGTTGAGCGGCTCGACGCGGTGGCCGAAGCCGCCCCCGACGAAGGGCTTGACGACGCGGATGGCCGCGCTGTCCAGCCCCAGCGTGCGTGCCAGCGTCAGGTGCAGGTAGTACGGTACCTGCGTCACCGAGTGCACGGTGAGGCGGCCCGGTTCCGGGTCCCACTGCGCGACGGTGGCGTTGAGCTCGATCTGGCCGTGTGCGACCTCGGCGCAGTCGAAGCGCCGCTCGAGCACGAGGTCGGCGGCGGCGAGGCCGGCGTCGACGTCGCCGAAGTCCTGCTCCACCGAGCGCTCCAGGTTGCCTGGCTTGTCGTCGTGCAGCAGCACCGCGCCCGCGGCGCGTGCCGCGTCGGCGTCGAAGACCGCCGGCAGCGGCTCGATCTCGACGCGCACCGCGGCCAGCGCCGCGGCGGCGCTCGCCTCGTCGTCGGCCGCCACGGCGAACAACGGCTCGCCGCGGTAGCGCACGCGGCCGCGCGCCAGCGGCCACTCGTTCTGCGCGATCGGGATCACGCCGTACGGCGCGACGAAGTCCTCGCCGGTGACGACGGCGCGCACGCCGGGCAGCGCCAGCGCGGCGCTGGCATCGATGCGGCGGATCACGCCGTGCGCGACCGGGCTGCGGCCGATGCGGCCGACCAGCGCGCCGGCGAACGGCAGGTCGGCGGTGAAGCGCGCGCGCCCGCTGACCTTCTCCAGGCCGTCCAGCAGCGGCTGGCGCACGCCCACGGCGTGCGGCGGCGGCGCGGCGTGAGGTGCGGCGGCTTCGCGTGCGCCGGCTTCGCGCGCGGCGTCCCGCACGGCCTTCTCCTCGGCCGATCCGTGGGCGTTCACCGGCGCTCCCCGGCCGCGGCCTGCACCGCCTCGACGATCTTCACGTAGCCGGTGCAGCGGCACAGGTTGCCGGCGAGCGCGGCGCGGATCTGCGCCTCGTTCGGCTGCGGCACGCGCCGCAGCAGCGCCTCGGCGGCCATCACCATGCCCGGCGTGCAGAAGCCGCACTGCGCACCGAGCTTCTCGTGGAAGGCCCGTTGCAGCGGCGCCGGGCGCCCGGCGCCGGCCAGCGACTCGATGGTCTCGATCGCGTGCCCCTCGACGCTCGCGGCCAGCGTGAGGCAGGCCAGGCGCGGCTCGCCGTCGACGAGCACCGTGCAGGCGCCGCACTCGCCGCCGTCGCAGCCCTGCTTGGTGCCGGTGAGCTGCAGCGATTCGCGCAGCACGTCGAGCAGCAGCGCGTCGCCGCGCGCGGCGACATGGCGCGTGCGGCCGTTGACGTCCAGGCGCAGCAGGTGCTCGCTCATCGTGCGCCTCCCGCCGGCGGCGCGGTCGTGCCCGCGGGCGCCGCCGGGCGCAGGTCGCGCACGCGCACCGCCTTGCCCTGCGAGCGCGGCAGCGCGCCGGGTGCGAGCACGTGCACTTCGGCGGTGAGGCCGATCAGGCTCTTCACGTGGTGCCGCGCGTCGCGCGCCAGCGCCGGCCAGGCCGCCGGCTCGACCCCCGGCTGCGCCTCGATCTCGATGGCCAGCGCGTCGAGCACGCCCTCGCGCCGCACGACGAGCTGGTAGTGCGGCGCCAGCTGCGGCCGCTCGACAAGCACCGCCTCGATCTGCGACGGATAGACGTTGACGCCGCGGATGATCAGCATGTCGTCGTTGCGCCCGGTGACACGCAGGATGCGCAGGTGCGTGCGGCCGCAGGCGCAGCGTGCCGCCGCCAGCCGCGTGATGTCACGCGTGCGGTAGCGCAGCATCGGCAGCGCCTCCTTGGTGAGCGTGGTGATCACCAGCTCGCCGGCCGCGCCGTCGGGCACCGGCGTGCCGGTGTCGGGGTCGATCAGCTCGAATAGGAAGTGGTCTTCCCAGCCGTGCAGGCCGTCGCGGCACTCGCACTCGCAGGCGACACCCGGGCCCATGATCTCCGACAGGCCGTACACGTCGTAGGCGACGAGGCCGAGCCGGGCCTCGATCTGCTCGCGCATCGCCGCGCTCCAAGGCTCGGCGCCGAAGAGGCCGACCTCGAGCCGGCTCGCGCGCAGGTTCACGCCCAGGCCTTCGGCGACCTCGGCGATGGCCAGTGCGTACGACGGCGTCGCGCACAGCACGCGCGCGCCGAAGTCCACCAGCAGCGCCACCTGGCGCTCGGTGCCGCCGCCGGAGATGGGCACCACGGGGCAGCCCAGGCGTTCGGCGCCGGCGTGCGCGCCGAGGCCGCCGGTGAACAGGCCGTAGCCGTAGGCGTTGTGCACGAGGTCGCCGGGGCGCACGCCGGCGCCGGCCATCGAGCGGGCCATCAGGTCGGCCCAGCACTGCAGGTCGCCGGCGGTGTAGCCGACGACGGTGGGCTTGCCGGTCGTGCCCGACGAGGCGTGGATGCGCGCCAGTCCGGCGAGCGGCCGCGCCAGCAGGCCGAAGGGGTAGTGCTCGCGCAGGTCGGCCTTGGCCATGAACGGCAGCCGGCGCAGGTCCGCGGCGTCGTGCAGCGCATCCGGATGCAGCCCTGCTGCCTCCAGCCGGCTGCGCTGCCAGGGCACGTGCTGCCAGGCGTTGGCGAGCGTCTCGCGCAGGCGCTGCGCCTGCAGCGCGGCGAGCTCGTCGCGCGACATCGTCTCGACCTCCGGGTGCAGGCAGCCGTGTGCACCGATGGCCGGGGTGGCCGTCGCGAGCTGCCGGGTTGCGAGGCGTGCGCCCATCGCGGGGTCGATCCGGTGTCAGGCGCGGCGCGGCGGCGTCGCGCCGCGCACCGGCAGGTGCCCGATCGCGAAGCCCTGGTTGAACGCGACGCGCCGCACGAGCGAGAACTTGAACCACGCGCCGCCGGCGACGGCGAGCGTGCCGGCCAGCACGGCCAGCGTCCACTGCGCGGCGCTCGGCAGCGGCGACAGCACGATCGCCAGGGCCAGGGCCAGCGGCAGCCAGCTCGCGGCCTTGAAGAAGCGGCCGTCGGCGTCGACGCGCGCCTGCGCCGCAGGTGCGAGCGGCCCTTCGTGCACGCCGCGGCGCCAGGCGGTCCACAGCGCCAGCCGGGCGAGCAGCGCCAGGCCGAAGAGCGTCCACGCCGCCGGCGGCCATGGCGGGGGCCCGCCGGGCGTGCCGGCCTGCATCGCATTCGACCCGGCGGCGAAGGTGGTGACGATCAGGTGCAGGGCGCCGCCTTCGGCCAGCGCGGTCGCCAGCACGAGCGCCGCGACGTGCGGTTCGCGCCACGCCGGGATGCCCTTGGCGGCGCGCAGGATGCGGCCCTGGCAGTACACGAACGCGAGCGCAAAGAGGGCCGCCGCGATGCCGGCCGCCCGTGAGCCGCTGGTCGCGAGCGCGGCGCCGCCGACGAGGCCGAGCGCGGCCCAGGCCTCGCGGCTCATCCACGAGCGCCGCGGATTCAGGAAGACGTTCAGCGAGCGCCACGGGCGGCCGATCTCGAGCGCCACGGCGGCGAGGCCGAGTGCCACCAGCGCCGCCCCGAGCGCGTGCGCCCAGGCCGGGCCGCCGGCGAGCGTCGTGAAGACCACGAGCCCGCTGCCGGCGCCGCCGGCGATGAAGTTGGCCGCCGCGCGGCCATCCCAATGCGCCTGCAGCCAGGGGCGGGGGCCGAACGTCACGTTGCGGCCTCCTCGGCGTCGTGTTCGGCGCCGGCGGGTGCTGCCACGGGCGGCGCCGTGGGTGTCGCAGTGGGTGCAGTGGGTACTGCCGCGGCGGCCGCACCATCGCTGCCCATGCCGCCGGTGGCCGGCTCCTGGTCCCACAGGTAGTAGAAGCCGGGCCCGTTGCCCAACTCCTCGTGCATGCGGAAGTACCGGTTCTCGTCGAGCAGCCTCGAGACGTTGCTGAGCGGGTCGTCGAGGTCGCCGAAGGCGAGCGCGTCGGCGATGCAGGCGTTGACGCAGGCCGGCGTCGCCTGGGGGTCCACACCCGGCTGCTGGCCGCGCGCGAGCCCGGCGTCGATGCGCTCGACGCAGAAGGTGCACTTGGTGGCCACGGCCAGGCGCGCTTCGTCGTGGCGCAACGCCTCGTGCTCGCTGGCGCGGCCGTAGGCGAAGGTGGCGCGCTCGGTCTTGTAGCGCGCCTGGTAGGGGCAGGCGACGGCGCAGTAGGCGCAGCCGATGCACAGGTTGTAGTCGATGGTGACGATGCCGTCGGCGCGCTTCTTCGTCGCCGTCGTCGGGCACACCGGCAGGCACGAGGGCTCGTCGCAGTGCTGGCAGCCCACCGGCACGAAGGCGCGCTGCACGTCGGGGTAGGTGCCGAACTCCATGTCCAGCACGCGCCGCCACTGCACGCCGGGCGGCGTGGCGTTGGCGTGCTTGCACGCCGCGGTGCAGGTCTGGCAGCCAACGCAGCGCCGGAGGTCGGCGACCATCGCCCAGCGTGTCATGCCGGTGCCCCTTCGCGCGCCGGCTCGCGGCGGCGGCGCGTGGCGTCGCCCCGCGGGCCGGCCGGCGCGAGGCTCACGCGCACGATGTCGGCGCTGGAGCCGGTGGCGTCGGTGAGGTCCATCGACATCTGCGCCAGCGTGTTCAGGCTCGGCATGCCGAAGTCCCTGGCCAGCGGCGTGGCCCAGTGGTCGAACTGGCCCACCAGCAGCAGCGTGTCGGGCCGGATGCCCTGGCGCAGCACGGCGCGGCCGTGCACGCGGCGCCGGGGCGTGGCGAGCTCGATCTCGTCGCCGTCGGCGATGCCGAGCGCCGCCGCCGTGGCGGCGTTGACGATCACGCCGCGGTGGCCGGCGACGTTGTCGGCCACCTCGCGGATCAGCTGCACGCCGGCGTTGCCGCCCCACGCGTACTGCATGCTGCGCGACGTGAGCAGCCAGAACGGGTAGGCCTCGGCGGCGGCACCGGCCTGGACCACGGCCGCCTGCCACAGGCCGGGGAAGTCCTTGTACGGCGGCAGCGCCGAGTACTCCTCGAGCTGCTTGTCCCACCAGTGCATGCCGTGCTCGTGCAGGCGGCGGCCGAGCTCGATGCCGACGCGCCTGAGCCGCTCCTGGTAGGGCAGCTCGAAGCGCAGGCCCTGGCGCTGCAGCGTCGGCAGCAGGTACCAGCGGCTGCGCGGGAAGGGCATCGTCATCAGGCCGTGCTCGCGCCACCAGTCGAGACCGTGCACCGCGGCGCCTTCGCTCACCTCGGCGCTGGCGGCGCGGCACACGGCGTCCCAGACCGCCTCGCGCGTGGGGCTCGCGTCGGCGCGCAGCGAGAAGTCGCCGTGCGCGTGCGCCAGCGGCACGCCGCACGCGCCCTTGTTGATCGCCGCCACGTACTTCGCGGTGAGGCCGGTGCGCGCGGCCAGTTCGGTGGCCACCTCGGTGAAGTCGCGCGCCTGCCCGCGCGGCGCCACCGCCGGCTGGCGCAGCGCGAAACCTTCGTGCTGCCAGAACTGCTCGACGTACTTCGTGCCGCCGATGCGGATGAGCTGCAGGCTCTCGAGGTCGGTGGCGTCGGGCAGCAGCAGGTCGGCGAAGTGGTTCGTCTCGTCGCGCGTGTAGGCGAAGGCGACGACGAACGGGAAACGCGCCATCTTCTCGCCGAGCGCGGCCGTGTCCCAGAACGAGATCGCCGGGTTCGTGCGGTAGACGAACCACAGGTCGGGCGGCGTCACGCGCGGCAGCCCTTCGGGCGTGTCGTCGAGGAACATCCACGAGAAGTGCGTCGGCCCGAGCGCCTGGCTCCACGGCCCGTCGGCAGCCAGCGGCACCATCGTGCGGTAGGCGTTGCGGATGTTGGGCTTCGGTGACCAGAGCTCCTTGCTCGTCGGGTTCAGCGGGTAGTGCATGAACCCGTCGGCGCCGGGCACGACGCTGTCGTGGCGGTGCGACATCGGCCGCGTCAGCCGCACCGTGGTGCCGATCGTGCCGCCGGGCACCTCGAGCGCGCCGACGAGCACCGCCAGCAGCGTGCGCGCCCAGCAGCACTCGTAGCCGCCCCAGCCGTTGTTCACCGTCTTGCCCAGCGACACGGCCACCGGGCGGTACGGCAAGGTCATGCCGTCGACCTCGATCGTCTGGCCGACGCAGGCGTGCCGCAGGTACTCGTTGGCGATGCGCCGGATCTGCGCGGCCGGCACGTCGCACACGCCCTCGGCCCACTCGGGCGGGTAGCCGGCCATGTGCTCGACCAGGCGCGTGAACGCGGTGGCGCCGTCGAGCTCGCCGCCGGCGACGATCTCGCCGTCGGCGCCCACCTCGACCGCGGTGGCGCGGAAGCGGCCTTCGAGCGCCTCGTCGATGCCGGCGGTGTCGTGCGGCACGGCACGCTGCGTGCGGCGGTCCCACACCAGCGGCTTGCCGCCGGCCGCGTCGCGCAGGTAGAAGCCGTGTTCCCCGACGAGGTAGGGCGAGTTGGTCCAGCGCGCCAGGAAGGCCAGGTCGAGCTGCGCGCGCGGCGCCTCGTGTAGCATGACGTGCACGAGCGCGTAGAGGAACGCGGCATCGGTCTTCGGCCGGATCGGCACCCACTCGGCCGAGCAGGCGCCGGTCACCGACAGGTGCGGCTCGACCTGCACGCGCTTCATGCCGCGCACGCGCGCCTTCGCGTGCCGCGCGATGCCGACGACGCCACCGGAGGCCTCGACGTTCGCGCCGCAGCTGATGAGGTAGTTGCAGTGCGGTGTGTCGGGCGCGACGATGAACGCGCGGTGCCAGTACTCGCCGTACAGGTGCTCGCTGTGGTAGCACTTCACGCCCTGGCCCGAGCCGATGCCGAAGTCCACCGGCCCCCACGCGGCGAGGAACGCGGGGAAGCTGCCCATGTACATCTGTGGCGTGCCGCCGCCGCCGAAGCTGGCGGCCACGCGCGGGTAGCCCGACTCGTCGGCGAGGCCACGCGCGCGGATCGCGTTCAGCCGCTCGGCGATGGTGGCCAGTGCCTCGTCCCACGAGATCTCGACGAAACCCGGGTCCTCGTGCCGGCCCTTCCTCGGGTTGGTGCGCTTCATCGGCACCAGCACGCGGTGCGGGTTGTAGGTCTTCTGGATCAGCCCGAAGGCCTTCACGCAGACCTTGCCGCCGCCCGGATGCACGGCGGCGGCGCAGAAGTTGGGCTCGATCTCGGTGGCCACGCCGTCCTCGACCTTCACGCGCGCGAGGTCCGGCCCGGCCACGCACTGGTAGCAGTAGGTCGGAACGTGCCGGGTGCCGGCGGCGGCCATCGTCGTTCAGCCTCGCGCCGCCTGCGTGGCATGCGCCTTGGCCGCCTTCGCCGCCAGCCGCTCGCCGGTCTTCGCCACGTCGACGACGAAACGCGCGTGCCGGCCGCGCACGATGGCTTCCACCGCGTCGCGGCCCTCGACGTCGAAGAGCACGGCGCGCCCCTTGACCTCGGCCACGCGCACGGCGAGCGTCACCCG
>JAHCKS010000154.1 GCA_026125665.1 Rubrivivax sp. | reverse complement strand
GTGCGCCGCATCGACCCCGCGAGCGGCGCCGTGCTCGAGCGGCTCGCGATGCCGCCGGGCACCGGCGTCAGCGGGCTGGAGTCGGACGGGGCCGATCTCTTCTACGCCGGCGGCGGGCCGGGCGGCAAGGTGCGCGCCGTGCGGCGGCCGAAGCGCGCGCCGCGCTGAGCACGCGCCGACCCGCGGGACTGCGCCAGCTGCATCGAGCCGGATGCCGGGCCCGGCGCGTGCTCGTGCCGGGGCGGCACGGCGCAAGCGCGGCCGTGCTCAGTGCGCCGTGGCGCGCCTCACCAGCGCCTCGGCGCTGTGATCGTGGTGGAGGCCCAGCCGCTCGGCCAGCGGCGTGCGCAGCGGCGGGAAGGAAGCGAAGAGCCGCTGCACCGCTTCCTGCGGTTCGTAGCGCACCAGCGCACGCTGCTCGAGGCGGTGCGTGCCGAGCAAGGCCTGCACCACCGCGCCCACGGACAGGTGCAGCGCCGGCATCTGCAGCACGCGCCGCGCATCGAGCGCCGCCGTGTCGACGGTGGCCGCGTGCAGCAGGTTGTCCACGCAGGCGCCGACCGAGATCCACCACGCGGTGCCGTGCGCGCTGACGGGCAGCACGATGGGCTCGCCGGCGGTGAGCTTCCAGAACAGCTCGCTCATGAAGGCGGAGACCAGGCCCGCGCCGTCGCCCGGCCGCGCCACCACGCCGGGCAGGCGCAAGGAGCACGCATCCACCCAGCCGCGGCGAGACGCGTCGGCGATCAGCACTTCGGCGGCGAGCTTGTGCGCGCCGTAGCTCAGCACCGGCCGCGGCGGCGTGTGCTCGTCCACCACCTCGGGCAGCGGATGGCCGTACACCGCGATCGTGCTCGCGAACACGAGGCGCGGCCGCGTGCCCTGTTCGCGCAGCAGCGCCAGCAGGTGCGCGGTGGCGTCGAGGTTGACGCGGCGGCCCAGGTCCGGCGCCTCCTCCGCCGCGCCGCCGGGCACGCTGGCGAGGTGGAACACTGCGTCCACCGGCTCGGCGAGTGACCGCTCCAGCACACCGGGCTCGGCGATGGAGCCGACCACCGGGGTCAGCCGGGCATCGTCGGGCAGGCCCTCCAGCGCGAGGTCGACCGCCACCAGCCGCCGCAGGGGGTGGCCAGCCACGCCTTCCGACAGCAGGCGCCGCACCAGCACGCCGCCGATGAAGCCCCCGGCCCCGGTGACGAGCACACGCATGCCGCGCAAGTCGTTTGCTATCGGGCCTTCACGACGCGCTGGTCGATCGCGCCGAACGGCCCGTCGCGGCCGTCGTCGAACTTCGCCTGCATGCGCACGCGGTCGCCGAAGCGCATGAAGCCGGTGCGGATCTCGCCCCGGTCGATCTTCTCGATCACGCGGCGCTCGGCGATGCACGCCGAGCCGGCGCTGCGCGCGACGTTGGACACCGTGCCCGAGCCGACGATCGTGCCCGCCGTCAGGCGCCGCGTGCGCGCCGCATGGGCCACCAGATCGCCGAAGCCGAAGTTCATCTCGCGGCCGTTCGGCTCGCCGAATCGCTCGCCGTTCCACGCCACGTGCAGGTCCAGCCGGACACGACCGCCCTGCCACGCATCGCCGAGCTCGTCCGGCGTGACGGCCACCGGCGCGAAGGCGGTGGACGGCTTGGCCTGCAGGAAGCCGAAACCGCTCTTCATCTCGCGCGGCCCGAGCGTGCGCAGGCTCCAGTCGTTGATCTGCACCACCAGCCGCACCGCGGCCAACGCCTGCTGCGGCGTGGCGGCCATCGGCACCGGGCCGCAGACCACGCCGAACTCGCCTTCGAAGTCGATGCCGTCGGCCTCGGTGGGCAGCGGCACGTCGTCGTGCGGGCCGAGGAAGTCGTCGCTCGCGCCCTGGTACATCACCGGGATGGTGTCGAAGTCGGGAATGGGCGCCGTGTTGAACGCCTGCTCCATCAGCCGGCCGTGATTGAGGAAGGCGGAGCCGTCGAGCCACTGCGGCGCACGCGGCAGCGGTGCGGCGCACTGGCGGGCCTCGAAGTCGAAGGCCCCCACGGCGGTGCCGGCGTCGAGGGCGTCCTGCACCTGCTGCAGCGGCTGCCGCACGCTGACCCAGCGCTGCAGCGCATCGACGAGGCTCGGCGCGATCTGCGGCACCGCAGCCGCACGGGCGCCGTCGCGCGAGACGACGACGAGGCGGCCGTCGAGCGAGCCGTCTTTCAGGGTGGCGAATCTCATGGGAGGACTCTCAGCGAAAAGGGCTCACGGTGCACGGCATTCACTTCAGTTGCTCCACCGCGCGCCGCGCGACCGGCGACCCGCGAAACTCTGCTCATGTGAGGTCGTGGCGCGCCAAGGCCGCCGGGTGGTCGGCTCCGCGAATGTCCTCTTTGGGCCGCCCTGCTCGCAAGCTCGCATGGCGCCCCAATGCCCCCTTGATTTCGCTGCGCCGACCACCCGGCGTCCTTGGCGGGCACCGTGGTCTGTCTTCGGCGAGGTGCACTGCG
This sequence comes from Rubrivivax sp., assembly GCA_026125665.1. Taxonomy (GTDB): domain Bacteria; phylum Pseudomonadota; class Gammaproteobacteria; order Burkholderiales; family Burkholderiaceae_C; genus Rubrivivax. Next base: position 7,675 of record JAHCKS010000154.1, on the reverse strand, counting down.
GTGCCGGATCGGGACGGCGGGGGGCCCTGCGCAGCGAAATCAAGGGGGCATTCGGGGGACCTGCGGAGCTTGCGGAGCAGGGCCGCCGAAAGAGGACATTCGCGGAGCAGGGCACCCGTCGGCCCGATCCCGCCACCACCCGCACGAGTTCCATCCCAGGAGCACTTGCTTCGGCACGCTCAGCCGCGCCGCGCCAACGCCGCGGCGATCTCAGGCTCGTACTGTCCGTCGACGAGGATGAACAGCATGCGGCACAAACGCCCCGAGCGGTTGGCCCACGCATGGTTGGTGCCGCGCTGCACGACAACGCTGCCGGGACGCAGCAGCACCTCGGAGTCGTCGAGCACGAGCGTCATCTCGCCTTCGATGACGATGCCGTAGTCGACCGACTCGGTGCGGTGCATCAGCGGATGCGGCGAATCGGCCTTCACGGTCGAGGCCTGCACGTCGCCGACCTGCGTGAAGGCGTCCTTCATGCGCGCGGCGCCGTGCGCGAGGAATTCGGCGCTGTCGGGCGGGATGTCGACGAAGCGCATGCGCGTGCCGAGCCTTGGCGGCGGCAACGTCAGCGCACCGGCAGTCGGATCGGGCCCGTTGTCGACGAGCGCCGGCGTGCCCGCGGTGGACCACACCTCGTGGAAGACCGTGCCCGGGATTGCGGCGATCTCCACCACCGTCGGCAGCGGCCCGTTGCTGGCGACGATCGCCTTGCCTTCTGCGTCGTGGCCGGTGACGACGCGGTGGATCGGCGGAAAGCTCATCGCTTCACTCCGCCCGCTTCTTCCTCGAAGATGGCCACCGCCCGCGTCCAGCCGGCCGAGGCGCCGCGGATCTTGTGCGGGAAGCAGCTGATCGTGAAACCGTGCGGCGGCAGCGCCTCGAGGTTGTGCAGCTTCTCGAGGTGGCAGTAGCCGATGTCGCGGCCCGCCTTGTGGCCTTCCCAGATGAGCGCCTTGTTGCCGGTCTCGGCCACCTTCTTCGCGGTGTACGAGAACGGGGCGTCCCAGCTCCAGGCGTCGGTGCCGGTCAGGCGCACGCCGCGTTCCAGCAGAAACATCGTCGCCTCGTAGCCCATGCCGCAGCCGGCGCTCACGTAGTCGGCGTGGCCGTAGCGCGAGCCGGCGCGCGTGTTGACGACGACGATGTCGAGCGGCTGCAGTTCGCGGCCGATGCGCGCAAGCTCGGCTTCGACATCGGCGGCGGTGGCCACGTAGCCGTCGGGGAAGCGGCGGAAGTCGAGCTTCACGCCCGGCTGGAAGCACCACTCGAGCGGCACTTCGTCGATCGTGATGCTGGGACGAGCGCCGCCCAGCTTCGCGTCCTGCGTCGAATGGAAGTGCCAGGGCGCGTCGAGGTGCGTGCCGTTGTGGGTGGTCAGCGTCACCCACTCGGCGGCCGCGGCTTCGCCGTCGGGATAGTCCTCGGGCTGCGTGCCCGGCAGCATCGCCATGAACTCCGGCAGCGTGTCGGCGTGCTTCTGGTAGGTGATCTTCGGCGCCAGCGGCGGCGGGTCAGAGAGCACGTCGTTCTCGAGGTAGATCGAGAGGTCGACGAAGCGGCGCTGCGGCTTGCCGGGCTCGACGGGCTTCATGCGAGGGCGCTCCGCGCCGGGGCCGGCACCTGCACGGGCAGCCGCGAGAAACAGAACACCGCGACGGCGGCGATCGCCGCAGCGGCGAGCGCCAGGCTGCCGTAGCCGAAGAACTTGACGAGCGTGCCGCCGAGGATCGGCCCGATCGCCGCGCCCGTCATCATCATCGCCGGCGTCGCGGCGAGCGCGCGCCCGCTCGGCTCCAGCCGCGCCAGCAGGCCGAAGGCGAAGGTGTGCGTGAAGATCATCACCGCCGCGAAGAACGAGGCCGCCGCCGCATAGGGCATGAACACGGTGGACTGCATGATCAGCGCCACCAGCAGCGCCTGCAGCACGGGCCCGGTGAGCAGCACGCTGCGCGCCGCCCAGCGCTTCTCGAGCACCGCGGCGAGCGCGGCCGGGAACAGGTTGACGATCGACAGCGTCACCAGCACGCCGGTGACCGCGGCCGTGCCGAAGCCGCGCGCGTTGCCCACGCGCTCGAGGAAGGCGAAGGTCATCGCCTGCACGAGGCCCATGCAGGCCACGCCGACGATGCCGAACCAGACGGCGCGCGGCATCGCTGCCGGGCGCGCGGCGGGAGTCGCCGCGTCGGGCTGCGCGCCATCGACCTGCGGAAAGGCCGCCAGCGCCACGACGGCCGCCACCGCCATGACGGCCGCGAAGGCATGGAACAGCGCCGTGCCGCCGAGCGCCGCGAGCAGCGGCGGCACCGCGGCGAAGAAGGCGACGGCGAAGAACCCCAGCGCAATGCCGACGATGGCGAACAGCCGGTGCGGATTGGCGCCCCTCGCGATGGTGCCGTGCGTGACGCTCAGCGCCGCGCCCGCGGCCAGGCCGGCCAGCGCGTGCAGCAAGGCCATGCCGGCAAGGTCGTTGAGCACGGAAGCGCCGAAGAAGGCCGCTGCCGCCAGGCCGAAGCCGCCGGCCGCGATGGCGCGGCGCGGCAGGCGGCCGAAGAACGGCGCGAGCCCGACACTGGCGAGCACGGCCGCGGCGAGGAACAGCGTCGCCAGCCCACCCGCCTGCTGCGGGTCGAAGCGGTAGTGCCCCATCAGCGTGCCCACCCACACCGGCAGGGCCACCAGGTCCACCATGCCGGCGCAATGCGCCACCATCAGCGCGATGCGACCGCGGCGCGAGTCGATTCCGGTCATCGTGTCGTCTCCTTGATATCGCGTTCAGATGGGCTGCGCCAGCGCGATCAACGACTCGCGCATGATCCGGCCGTGTTCTTCCTTGTCGCCGCCGGCGATCTCGATCTCGCCCAGGCGCAGCGAGTTCTCGACGACCATGCGGCAGCGCTCCCAGCGGCGTGCCTCGAAGGCCGCGAGCGCATCCGCGACGCCGTCGTGGCGCGCGAGCTCCTCGGCCAGCACGATCGCGTCCTCGATGCCGATGCAGGCACCGGAGGCGAGGTGCGGCGTGGTGGCATGCACGGTGTCGCCGATCAGCACCACGCGGCCGCGGAACCAGGGCCGCGGCACGAGCAGGCCTTCGAGCGGCCGGAACACGATCTGCGAGCCCGCGCCGATCTGTTCGCGGATGCGCTGCACCAGCGGCGCCGGGAACGGCGCCAGCAATGCGCGCAACGTCTCGACGAAGGTGGCGGGGTCGACGTGCTCGTTGCCCGGCCGATGCTCGGTGAGGAACAGGTACATCAGCTCCTTCGAGACCGGGTTCACGCCGGGCTTGACGCGGCCCATCCACATCATCGCGCCCTGCACTTCCGGCGGCCGCGGCAGCACCGCGCGCCACACCGCCTGGCCGCTGTAGCGCGGCTTGGGCGCGCCGGGAAGCAGCGCCTCGCGCGTCTTCGAGTACAGGCCGTCGGCGCCGACCATGAGGTCGTAGCGGCGGCGCTGGCCGTCGGTGAAGGTGACGTCGACGCCTTCGGCATCCTGCGCGATCGACGTGAAGGTGCAGCCGAGATGCACCTTCGTGCCAGCGGCGCGCGTGGCCTCGGCGAGGATGCGCGCCAGCACGGGCCGCATGATGGCGCCGCTGCCGGGCACGTCGGGCCCGGCCACGCGCGGCGTCGGCAACGTGGCCAGCGGCGTGCCATCGGCCAGGAAGGTCTGCAGCCCGTCGGCGGCGTTGCCCTCGCGCAGGAAGGCATCGAGGATGCCCAGCCGGCGGAAGGCGCGCAGCGTCGCGCCGCCCAGGCTGATGCCGGCGCCGTAGTTGCGCCAGCCGGCGTCGATCTCGACCAGGTCGACTTCGGCGCCAAGCTTGCGCAACTCGATGGCCGCCGACATGCCGGAGAAGCCGCCGCCGATGATCAGGATGCGTCGGGCTGCGAGTGTCATGGGATGGTCTCCTCGATGAGGGTGCCCGCGAGATGGACCTCGCCGTCGGCGTCGATGGTCAGCGGCACCGGCGTCAGCGCCTGCCCCAGGCAGGGGCCGAGCGTGCAGCGGCCGCTGTGAATCTCGAACTGCGCGCCGTGCGCACTGCACACGATGCGGTCACGCGCAGCGTTGAGGTAGGCGTGCCTTCGCCACGCCAGCGGCGCGCCGTGATGCGGGCAGACGTTGAGCCAGCCGAGCAACGAGGCGCCGTGCCGCACGACGAAGATCGTGTCGCGGCCGCCACCCTGGTCGTCGGGGCGCAGCGCGAAGCCGCGCGAATCGCCGTCGGGCAGGTCATCGAGGTGGCAAAGGCGCATGGTCGACCGACTCGTCTCAGCGCTTCGCGTCCGGGGGCGGCCCCGAGGGGGCCCACTTCTTCCGGTACTGGAACAGGAAGGCCTGCGAGGTATCCGCGCCCATGCCGGCCTCGCGCGCGACCCACGTGTCGTCGTGCAGGTCCATGTCGGCGTCGTACTCGACATGGCAGCCGAGCGGCGAGTTGAAGTACCAGAACCAGTTGCTGCCATAGAGGTGCCGCCCGGGGCCCCAGAAGCTCTGGTAGCCCTTCTCGACGAAACGGGTGCCGGCCAGCAGCACCTCGGTGGGCCCGCCCATGTGGAAGGTGAAGTGCTCGCAGCCCCGCATGTGCGGCGGCGTCTCGATCATGAACAGCGTGTGGTGGTCCAGCGTGCCGGCCGGCCGCAGGAACGGGCCGACGCCGGTGAAGCGGTCGGTGCAGACAAAGCCGAGCCGCCTGTAGAAGGCTTCCGCCTTGGCCGCATCGGGCACGAAGTACACGACGTGCGACAGCGTGCGCGGCAGCGCCGGCATGTCGGGCGTGACGCCGATGCCGTTCGGCCCGCGCTGCGGCGTCGCTCCGGGTGCATTGACCGTCTCGGCCGCGAGGGTGATCGGCCGGCGCACCGTGACCTGGAATGCGAGCGCGAAGCCCATGTCGTCGGCGCAGCGCAGCACGCCGCCGTGCCGGCTCACCTCGCGGTCGCGCCGCAGCTCGGCCTCGATCGCGTCGAGCGTGGCGGTGTCGGCCACGCCATAGACCGTCTCGCGCAGCATGCTGGCGGTGCCCAGCCCGGGCGGCAGCGAGGCGTCGTCCTTCGCGCGAATCACGACGGCGGTGCCGTCGAGCGCCTCGAAGCGGCCGCCGCCGGCGTCCGCGAGGCCGTAGTCGACGAGGTACTGGCGGCAGGCCGCGACGTCGTCGACGCCGAAGACGAGCGCGTCCGGTCCGATGATGTTCATGCTCGAGTTCCTCCTTGAATGTCTCAGGCCGCCGTCCTCGCGCCCAGGGTCTCGGCGACCCAGTCGGCGATGGTCTGGCCGGCGTTGATGCTGTTGTCGAAGCTGGCGTGCTGCACGCCGCCTTCGCGGTCGGTGAAGATCTTCAGCTCGCGCTTCGGGCTGTTGACGAGCTGCTCGTAGGTGCGCTGCGCCCACTTCAGCGGGATCTGCGAGTCGCGCTCGCCGTGCGTCACGAGGAACGGCACGCGGATCTTCTCGACCACGCCGTCCAGGTGCACGTTCTCGGCGATGCGCATGAAGTCGGGGATGTCCTTCGCGCCCCACACCCAGCACACGTGCGCCCAGTAGTGCGGCACCGGGAAGTCGCCTTCCTTCTCGAGGCGGCGCTTCTGCACGTCGCGCCAGTCGTGGTTGGCGCCCCAGGCCACGCCGCAGGCGAAACGCGGCTCCATGGCCACGGCGCGCGGGCAGTAGTAGCCGCCCAGCGAGACACCCTCGCAGCCGATGCGCTTGGGGTCCACGTCGCCGCGCGTCTCGAGCCAGTCGACGACGCGGCTCGCCCAGTGTTCGGCGTCGAAGCGCGCGGTCAGGCCGTGCAGGCGCAGCGCCTCGCCGGTGCCGGGCTGGTCGACGATGAGCGACGAGACGCCGCGCTGCGCCAGCCAGACCGGCAGGCCGACGAGGTACTTCATCTCCTTGGTCGAATCGAGGCCGTTGAGCTGGACGAGGACGGGTGCGCGTTGCCCGGGCTGTAGTCCATCGGCCGGCCTGAACAGCGCGGCGAGCTGCTTGCCTTCGTACGGGATCTCGACCCGCCGTACCGGGTCGCCGAGCAGGCGCATGCCCTTCTGGAACAGTGCGAGCTCGCGTCGATAGATCGCCATGCGCCCTTCCGACCCATGCGCCTGCAGCCGCTCGGCGGTGGTGAGGTAGGCCGAGGCACGCCGGTACTTCTCGCCCGCCGAGAGCAGGCGGCCGCGCGCCTCGTCCTCGGCGGCGAGCTCGCACAGCTTGTCAGCCATCGTCACCCAGGTCTCGCGGAACGCCTGCGTGCCGGCCGCGTCCGGGGCCTTGGCCGCTTCCTGCAGCGGCGCACACATCGCCTCGATCTCGCCGATGCGCGCGCCCATCTCGATGGCCAGGTTGACCGAGAGGTTCCAGACGTAGTTGGTGGGGAAGTACTTGAACATGCGAGGTCCTTGTCGTTCTAGGGTGCGGCGGCGGCCACCTCGGCCGCGATCAGCGCATCGAGCTTGCGCCGCGCACGCACCGCGCCGGCATCGCCGGCGAGCATCACCGGCCTGAGCGACCAGAACTCCGCGCTGCCGATGCGCCGCTGCTGCGATTCGAGCATCGGCTTGTCCTGCTGCGTGAAGGCGAACTCGATGACCGGCCGGATCGCCGCGTTGGCCTCGGCGCTGATCGCGAAGTTGCGCGTGCTCCAGTACCAGTAGTGCGTGCGACCGGCCGTCTCTGGCGTGGCCAGGTGCAGGTTGCAGGTGTCGACGCCGCGCTCGCGCGGCTCGCCTTGCAGCGTGGCCCCCACGTGCAGCTGCATGACACAAGGAGCGGTCCAGGTCACCTCGGTCCACTGGTCGGCCGGCCGCCCCGGCTCGCGCAGGTGCTCGTCGAACGCGGCCGGGGCCTGGTCGCCGCTGGAGAGCCAGGTGACGCGCACGCTGCGCTCGCCGAGGTCCACGACCTGCGCCTGGGCGCGGGTGATCGCGCCGCTGCCGAGCGAGCCGGCATGCAGGAAGTCGGCGTGCGTGAGGTCGAGGATGTTGTCGGCGAGCAGGCGGTAGTCGCACGCCGTGGGCAGGTAGCCGCGGATCGTCGCGTGTTCGGGCGCACGCGTCACGGCCGAGAGGTCGGGGATCAGCGACTCGTCGGCGCTCGCCGCATCGCCTGCCCACAGCCACAACAGGCCGTCGCGCTGTGCCACGGCGCACGGCTTCACCCGCGCCGCCCGCGGGATGACGCCGGTGCCGTGCGGGTTGTGCACACACGCGCCCGTGGCGTCGAAACGCAGGCCGTGGTAGGGGCACTGCACCGCCGCGCCACCGTCGCACAGCAAGCCGGCCGACAGCGGCGCGAAGCGGTGCGCGCAACGGTCCTGCAGCGCGGCCACGCCGCCGTCGGGCCGGCGGAAGAAGACGAGCGGCTCGTCGAGCAGCGTGCGCGCGAGCAGCTGGCCGGGTGCCAGCTCGTCGGCGAAGCCGGCGACATACCAGGCATGGCGGAGGTAGGTCATGACGTCTCGACGCCGGCGTGTCAGAGCAGCTGCGGCCGCGCGCCGAAGGGCTCGGCCGCGGGCTCGCGCGCGGCCTGCCCCGGCTTCAGGAGGAAGTGCGCCAGCGCCGGCAGCAGCACGAGCGCGCCGAGCATGTTCCACAGGAACATGAAGGCCAGCAGCAGGCCCATGTCGGCCTGGAACTTGATCGGGCTCCCCACCCAGGTGATGACGCCGATGGCC
>JAHCKS010000153.1 GCA_026125665.1 Rubrivivax sp. | reverse complement strand
CAGCGACACGGCGAAGGTGCTGCCGCGCCCCGGCTCGCTCGACACCTCGATCGTGCCGTGCATCAGCGCCACGAGGCGGCGGCTGAGCGCCAGGCCGATGCCCGCCCCTTCGACCGGCCCGCGCTCCGCGCCGAGCCGCTCGAAGGCGTTGAAGATCCGCTGCCGCGCCTGCTCGTCGAGGCCGGGCCCGGTGTCCACGACCTCCAGCCGCACGGTTCCCGGCGGACCCTCGTCACCCGAGGTCGCCGGCACGCAGCGCACGTGCACCGCCCCGTGCGGGCGGTTGTACTTGATGGCGTTGGCCAGCAGGTTCAGCAGCACCTGCTTGAGCCGCATGCGGTCGGCGCGCACGCGCGGCGCGCCCGGCCCGACCTCGGACACGACTTCGATGCCGCGCTCGCCGGCCAGCGGCCGCATCAGCACCAGGCACTCGTCCACCAGCGGCGCCGGCGCCACCGGCTCCAGCGCGATGACCTCGCGCCCGGCCTCCACGCGCGCCAGGTCGAGCACGTCGTTGATGAGGTCGAGCAGGTGCGCACCGGCCTCGCGGATGCGGCCCACGTGCTCGCGCTGGCGCGCCGGCAGCGGCTCGCGCGTGTCGGCCTCCAGCAGCTGGGCGAAGCCGAGGATGGCGTTGAGCGGCGTGCGCAGCTCGTGGCTCATGGCCGAGAGGAAGTCGCTCTTGGCCCGGCTGGCGCGCTCGGCCTCGTCGCGCGCCGCGCGCAGCGCCTGTTCGGCCTCGTGCCGCGCCGTCACGTCGCGACCGACGCCGATGAAGTGCTGCACCTGGCCGTCTTCACCGCGGATGGCGCTCGTCTCGAACGCGTACCAGTAGGCACTGCCGTCCTTGCGGTAGTGCAGCACTTCGCCGGCGGTGCGCAGCTCGTGCTCGAGCTCGGCGTCCATGCGGGCGGTGGCGCTGCGGTCGGTGCCGGGCCCGCGCAGCAGCTCCGCCGTGCGCCGGCCGACCGCCTCGGCCAGCGTGTAGCCGGTCAGGCGCGTGAAGCCCTCGTTCACCCACTCGATACGCAGCCCGGGGTCGGTGATGAGCACGGCGTTGTCCGTGTGCGCGGCCACCAGCGCCAGCTTGCGCGCCTGCGCCTCGCTCTCGCGCAGCCGCTCGTTGGCCTCGAACAGCGCCGTCACGTCGGCGAACGTGCGCAGGTAGCCGCCGCCGGGCAGCGGCGCCGTCTTGACGTCGAGCACGCGTCCCAGGTGCGTGCGGCGGAAGTACGCCCCTTGGGGGAACGGCGCCTCGCCGCCTTCGCGCCACCGGCGCAGGCGCTGCCGCACGTCCACCTCGAACAGCTCCTGGTCGCGGCCGAAGTGGCCGTGCTCGGACTGGTAGCGGCTGATCTCGGCGCCGGTCGGCCGCGTGGCCATGAACGCCTCGGGCAGGCCGGTCAGCTCGCACATGCGCCGGTTGTAGAAGCCCGTGCGCCCGTCCGGCCCGAGGCAGAAGATGCCCTGGTCCATGTGCTCGAAGGTCAGGCGCAGCTCTTCGGAGGCGCGGCGCAGCTCGGCACTCGTCTGCTCGAGCCGGCGCTGGCTCTCCAGCAGCGACGCCGTGCGCTGCGCGTCGGCCTCGCGCACCGCCAGCGTGGCGCACAGGTTGCGCTGCGCGCGCGCGCCGTTCAGGGCGAGGAAGAACACGAAGATGGCCGTGGCCACGCCGACGCCGACCGCCGGCGGCATGCCGGTGGCCACCAGCCGCACCGCGATCGGCACCAGCACGATCACCGCGAAGGCGAGCGCGAAGCGCAGGTCGAACGAGCTCAGCGTCAGCGCGCCGGCGGCGAGGCCGGCCATCATGAACGCGAGGAAGACCTGCGACTGGAAGTCCCCGGCCGGGAAGATCAACCAGGCGCTGGAGCCGAAGGCCGCGCCCATGCCCAGCAGCGCCGCGCGCACGCGCGCGAGCTCGGTCGCCGCGGCGTCGCCCCGGGGCTGCGGCAGCGCGCCGCGGTGGCACAGCGCGCGTGCCACCATCGACAGCACCACGAGGCCGAGCCACAGCGCCAGCGGCCCGCTCGGCACGTGGGCGTGCACGACCCACAGCACGAGCGACGCCATGACGCACTGGCCGCCGATGGCCGACCAGCGGCCGGCTCGGTACAGCCGCACGCGCTCGTCGCGCAGCACCGCCCGGGCACGGGCGTCGGCATCCGCGTCGGCGGCCGCATCGCCGCCCGCCTCCAGGCACTCGTCGGCCCGCGCTGCGGCGGCCGGGGCGGCGGGCGCGGTCGGCGGGGGCCGGGGCGGGGTCACGGCGGCGCGTTCCCTGCGTCGATGCGTCCGTCAGGTGAGCCGCCTGACCCCGGGCAGCGGGCAGGCGTAGATGCAGTTGCGCAGCGCCGCGATGGCCTCGTAGCGCGGGAAGCTGCGCCGCCAGGCGAGCACCACGCGCCGCGTCGGCACCGGCGGCGCGAACCTGATGTAGCGCACGTGATCCTGCCGCGTCGCGGGCTCCTTCGGCAGCGAGAGCTGCGGCACGACCGTCACGCCCATGCCGGAGGCCACCATGTACTTGATCGTCTCCAGCGAGCTGCCCTCGAAGCTCTTGCGGATGCCCTCGCTGCCCACGGAGTTCGGGCTGGCGAAGCGCGCGTACTCGGGGCACACCTCGAGCACGTGGTCGCGGAAGCAATGGCCGGTGCCCAGCAGCAGCATCGTCTCGTTCTTCAGCTCCTCGGCGCTGAGCTGCTTGCGCTTGGCCAGCGGGTGGCCGGCCGGCACGGCGGCGACGAACGGCTCGTCGTACAGCGGCGCAACGGCCAGGCCCGTGTCGGGGAACGGCTCGGCCATGATCGCGCAGTCGAGCTCGCCGGTGCGCAGCATCTCCAGCAGCTTGGCGGTGAAGTTCTCCTGCAGCACGAGCGGCATCTGCGGCACCCGCGCGATGGCCTCGCGCACGAGGTCGGGCAGCAGGTACGGGCCGATGGTGTAGATGATGCCCAGCCTGAGCGGCCCGCTCACCGGGTCCTTCCCGGACTTGGCGATCTCCTTGATCTCGTTGGCCTGCTCCAGCACCTGCTGCGCCTGGCGCACGATCTGCTCGCCCAGCGGCGTCACCGACACCTCGCTCGCGCCGCGCTCGAAGATCTTCACGTCGAGCTCTTCCTCGAGCTTCTTGATCGCCACCGACAGCGTCGGCTGCGAGACGAAGCAGGCCTCGGCGGCGCGGCCGAAGTGGCGCTCGCGGGCCACGGCGACGATGTACTTCAGCTCCGTCAGCGTCATGGCGGCATTGTCGCCAATGGCCGCGCCGCGCCGTGCTTGGCGCGAGCGGGTGCTTCGGCGCTACAGTGGCCGCCTCCATGGCCCCGGTGCCGCCCCCCCTGCCCAAGCGACGCCCGCGCCGCCTCGGCGTCGGGCTGGCCGTGCTGCTCCTCGGAGCGGCCACCGTGCTCACGGCCGGGTTGGCGGGCTGCGCCGCCGACGGGTCGCGCGGCACCACACCGAAGGTGGCCCTCGTCATCGGCAACGCCGCCTACGAGAACGCGCCGGCCCTCGTGAACCCGAGCAACGACGCCGCCGACATGTGCGCGGCGCTGCGGCGACTGGGCTTTCGCACGACGTGCCACACCAACGTGCGTGACCGCGCCGAGTTCGACCGCCTCGTGCACGAGTACGCCGCACAGCTCGGACCGCGGTCGGTGGGCGTCTTCTACTATGCCGGCCATGGCGTGCAGGTGGCCGGCGCCAGCTACCTCATCCCGACCCGCGCCGAGCCCGACGAGGCGGCCGCGAACCCGGTGCGCGTGATGTACGGCGTGGACGAGCTGTTCGAGCGCATGCGCGGCCGCCCCGTGCACTTCCAGCTCGTCGTGCTCGACGCCTGCCGCAACGACCTCTTCGCCGAGACGGCCGGCGCCGCGGCGGGCCGCGGACAGGGCCCGGCCACCGGCAGGGCGGCGCCCTCGCGCCTGCTGCGCGCGCTGCAGGCGCAGCCTCAGGCCGGCGCGGGCCTGGCGCCGATCAAGGACGCGCCGCCCGGCACGATCGTGCTCTACGCCACCGCATCCAGGGAGGCGGCCTACGACGGCGAAGGGCGCAACGGCCCGCTGACGCGCCACGTGCTCGAGCACATCGGTACGCGCGGCCTGCCGGTGGAGGAGTTCTTCAAGCGCGTCACCGCCGGCGTGGAGGCCCAGACGCTGCGCGACTACCGCAAGCGGCAGACGCCTTTCATCTATGGCTCGTTCACCGGCCGCTTCTGTTTCGCCGGCTGCCCCGGCGACACCCTCGTTCCACCGGCGTTCTGAAACGGTCTCTCGCGCGGGCTCACAAGAAGCTGATCCTCGCTTCATGCGGGATCGCGGCCTGCAAGTCCGAGGCCGCGGGGGGCCGGCCGGGCTGGCGCGGCCCTGGGGGCGCTCAGAAGGTGGCCAGCGCGCCGAGCGTGAAGCCCTGCCGCGTGTCGACGCCTTCCTGGCTCTGGCCGTTCACCTCCAGGGCGTCCTTCGAGTGCATCACCTGCACGCGATGGCCGGCGGTCAGTGTCCAGCGTTTGAGGAAGCCGCCGGCCGGGATCGAGTAGGCCAGGCCGACCTCGGTGAGCCGGTAGCTGGCCTTGAACTTCACCACTTCGGCCCCGCCGCCCATCGGCGTCTTCAGGCGGCCGGCCCCCACTGCCCCATAGACCGAGACCGCGCCTGCCAGTGGAGCGTTGGCACTCATGCCGGCCACGGGACCGGCCGGCTCGTAGCGAAAGACCGGGCCGCGTTCGGCGATCTTCTTGTAGCCGAGCGTCACGTTCAGGCCCTCCAGCACCGCGTAGCCGACGTTGAGATCGAACTCCTCGCGCTTGACGCTCTCGCCGGCGAAGTCAAAGCGCGTGCTCGGCGTGGCGCTGAACGAGCCCAGCCAGGCGCCGTAGCGCAGGCTCGCGGTCGGCATCGCCACCCACTTGGCCGGGCCGGAGACCTGGGTCAGCGCCAGGTTCATGCTGCCCTGGTCAACGAAGTAGCTGAAGGTCGTCCACTGCGTGTACCAGGCGCGCACCCCGGCAGAGACGCTGAGCCCCTCGTCCTGGGCCAGTGCCGTGCCGGCGACGAGCCACAACCCACCCCACCAGGCGTGCCGCTTCATCGAACCCCTCCGCGCCTCGGAACCTCGCACGCACGATAGCGGCCCGCGCGGCCGCCGGCAATGCAGCCGCCGGGCAACGACCGGAAGCGCCGGTTCAGGCCAGCCGCGCAGGGTCGAGGTAGGCGCGGCGCCAGGTCTCGAAGTCGACGCCGCTGGCCGCGTCCGCCGCCTCGATCGCCTGGCGCCGCATCAGCGACTCGAGCGCCGCCGCCTCGTAGCGCGCCTGCTGCTCGCGCGACCACGGCAGCGCCATGTGCCGCGCGCGGGTCTGCTCGGCCATTGCACGAATGAAACCGGTGTAGCTGCCGGCGAAGTCGTGCTGCATCGTCGCCAGCACGCGCGCCGAGGGCAGCGTGGCCGGTGCAGCGAGCGCCGCCGCCGCCGCGGCCAGCGCGTCGCGGTAGTGCGTGGCGGGCCCGCCGCCGTGCACGCCGAACGCCGCGTCCAGCCGCGCCGCGATCGGCCGGCACTGCTCGAGGATCTCCTCGCCCCACTCGACGAGCGTCACCTCGCGCAGCGTGCCGCCGGGCCCGGGCCGTTCGAGTTTCAGCCCGGGCTGGCGGCCGGCGGCGGCGGTGCGCTGCTGGTTGCGGCCGAGCGCGGCGATCTCCCCGGGCGTGTCCGGCGGGCTGGGGGCGAGCAGGCAGTGCAGCAGGAAGACGTCGAGCAGCCGCATCGTCGGCGCCGCGATGCCCACCGGCTCGAACGGGTCGAGGTCCATGCAGCGCACCTCGACGTACTCGACGCCGCGCTCGCGCAGCGCGTGCAGCGGCCGCTCGCCGGAGCGGATGACACGCTTGGGCCGGATCGTGCCGTAGAACTCGTTCTCGATCTGCAGCAGCGTGGTGGCCAGCTGGTTGTACTCGCCGCCGAGGTTGCGGATGCCGATCGCCTCGTACGGCGGGTACGGCCGCGTCAGCGCCTCGTGCAGCGAGGCGGCATAACTCTCCAGGCTGTTGTAGCTGACGGCGAGCTTCGACTGTGCCTCGCTCTGGTAGCCCAGGCGCCCCATGCGCAGGCTCGTGGCGTGCGGCAGGTGCAGCGTGTGCGTCTGGTCGGGCGCGAAGGGCACGAGGCCGTGCTCGCGCCCGGCGACGAAGCTGCCGCACACCGCCGGAGAGGCGCCGAACAGCACGAGCAGCAGGAACGAGTGGCGCCGGAAGTTGCGGATGAGGCCGAAGTACCCGTCGTTGCCGACACCGGGCAGCGACCAGTTGTAGTGGATGCCGGAGATCGTCTGCATGCGCCGGCCGTAGCGCAGCCCGAGCCCCATGCGATAGACGCTCTTGGCGCGCCCGATGTTGCTGGCGCCGTAACGGCCGAGCGGGATCGTCTCGTCGGTGGGCAGGCCGCAGGGCATGCTGCCCACCCACAGGCGCTCGTCGCCGAGCGGCGCCATCGTGCGGTAGACGAACTGGTGGATCTCGGTCAGCTCGGCCAGGCAGCCTTCGGCGTCGGCGTGCACGCCGGTGATGAGCTCGAGCTGGCTCTCGCTGTAGTCGGTGGTGATGTTGGCGTGCGTCAACGGCGAGCCGAGCGCCGCCGGGTGCGGCGTCAGCGCCAGCCCCCCGCTCGGCAGCGCGCGCAGGCTCTCCTTCTCCACGCCGCGGCGCATGCCGGCCAGGCGAGGGGCGTCGATCTGCGCGAGGCGGTCTTCGATGAGGGTCATGAGCGAGCGCAGCGGCGGGCGGGGGACGGCGGGATGGCTGGCGCCGGGGTGGCCCGCAAGCGTACGCGCGCCCGGCGAAGCCCCGCGGCCCCCACGCCACCGCGCCACGTGCTACACCGTCCGCCGGGCCGCGCTCTGCATCCGCGCCGAGCGGCAGATGCATGGCCGGCCCCGCCGGCACACGGCGCAAGACCCGGGGCGCAGGTGGGACAAGCCATCATGCCGGCATGGTGCCGGCTTTATCTTCCCCGCCGGGTTCGGGCTGACCCTGCCCCACCCCCACCCGGGGCCCGCCCTCGTTCCAACCTCTTCAGGAGCCGCCAAGCACATGGGCGTCCACCGTCGCGTCGTCCTCGGCACCATGGCCGCCGCGGGGGCCCTGGTGGTCGGCTGGTCGGCGCTGCCGCCGCGGCAGCGGCTCGTCCCGGGCCGGCCGCTGGCCGGGCGCGCCGGCGAGCGTGCCCTCAACGGTTGGGTGCGCATCGGCCGCGACGAGCGCGTCACGGTCGTCGTGCCGAAGTCCGAGATGGGCCAGGGTGTGCACACGGCGCTGACGATGCTGCTGGCCGAGGAGCTCGACGCCGACTTCGCGCAGGTCGCGGTCGAGCAGGCGCCGATCGACGCCATCTACAACAACCAGGCCGGCGTCGTCGACGGGCTGCCCTTCCACCCCGACGACACCGGCCCGCTGCGATCGCTCGCCGGCTGGCTGACGGCCAAGTCGATGCGCGAATTCGGGCTGATGGTGACCGGCGGCTCGAGCAGCGTGAAGGACCTCTGGCTGCCGCTGCGCGAGGCGGGCGCCTCGGCGCGGGCGATGCTCGTGGCCGCGGCGGCCGGACGCTGGAACGTGCCGGCCGGCGAGATCCAGGTCGCGGCCGGGCGGCTCACGCACCCGGCGTCGAGCCGCGCGGTGAGCTTCGGCGAGGTGGCGGCAGCGGCCGCGGCGTTGCCGCTGCCCGAGGAGGTGGCCCTCAAGGATCCGTCGCGGTTCCGCCTGGTCGGCCGAGACACGCTGCGCATCGAGGCGGCGGTGAAGGTCGGTGCGCGCGTGGGCGCTGGTGCAGGTGCGATCGAGGGAGCGGGTGGCAGCGCAGGTGGCAGCGCGGACGGCGGCTCGTCGGGTGGCGCCGACGGCGGCAACGGGGGCCGTTTCGGCATCGACGTCCTGCTGCCCGGCCTGCTGTACGCCACGGTGAGGATGTGCCCCACGCTCGGCGGCAAGGTGGCGAGCCTCGCCGGTGCCAAGGCGATGAGCCTGCCCGGCGTGAAGAGCGTCTTCGCCATCGACGGCCAGTACGGCGGCACGGCCGGCGTGGCGGTGATCGCCGACACGCCGTGGCATGCGCTGAAGGCCATCGCCGCGGTGCAGGTGACATGGGACGAGGCGGTGCCCGCGGCGGCCCTCGACAGCGCGGCAGCGATCGCGAGGCTGCACAGGACGCTCGACACCGAGCGCGGCTTCGCCTGGTTCTCGCGCGGCGACGCCGAAGGCGCGCTGGCTGGTGCGGCGCGCACGGTGCAGGCCGACTACGCAGCACCCTGGCTCGCGCACGAGACGATGGAGCCGATGAACTGCACCGTGCAGTTCAAGGACGGTCGCGCGACGGTGTGGGCCGGCACGCAGGTGCCCGACCTCGCGCGCATGGCCGCCGCGCGGGCGCTCGGCCTGCACGACGCCGACAAGGTGCAGGTGCACGTGCAGTGGCTCGGCGGCGGCTTCGGCCGCCGGCTCGACGTGGACTTCATCGCGCAGGCTGCGGCCATTGCGCGCAACGCCCCCGGCGGCGCGCCGGTGCAGACGTTCTGGAGCCGGGCCGAGGACACGACGCACGACTTCTACCGCCCGGCCTGCGTTTCGCGCTGGCGGGCAGGCTTCGACGCCGACGGACGCCTGCTCGCCGTCGACAACGTCTCGGCCGGACAGGCGCTCGTGCCGCAGGTGGTGAGGCGGCTGTTCGCCGTGCCGGTGCCCGCCTTCGACAAGACGGCCAGCGAAGGCGCCTTCGACCAGCCCTACGAGTGGCCGGCGGCGCGCATCGCGCACGCGGTGGTGCCGCTGCCGGTGCCGGTGGGCTTCTGGCGCTCGGTGGGCCACTCGCACCAGGCGTTCTTCAAGGAGAGCTTCGTCGACGAGATGGCGGCGGCCGTGCGCGCCGACCCGGTGGCCTTCAGGCTGGGGCTGCTGAAGGAGCACCCACGGCACGCCCGCGTGCTGCAACTGGCCGCAGGGCAGGCGGGCTGGGGCACGCCGCCCGCGCCGGCCGCCGACGGCGCGCGCGTGGCACGCGGCGTGGCCCTGCACGAGAGCTTCGGCACCGTCGTCGCGCAGGTGGCCGAGGTCTCCCTCGCGCCGGCGACGAGCGGCGCCGTGCCCAGCCTGCGCGTGCACCGCGTCGTCTGCGCCGTCGACTGCGGGCTCCCGGTCAACCCGAACCACGTCCGCCAGCAGATGGAAAGCGGCATCGTCTTCGGCCTGTCGGCCGCGCTCTTCGGCGGCGTCGAGATCACCAAGGGCCGCGTGACGCAGACCAACTTCCACGACCAGCCGATCCTGCGCCTCTCGGCCTGCCCGCTGATCGAGACGCACATCGTGCCGAGCACGGCCCACCCCGAAGGCATCGGCGAGCCGGGCACGCCACCGATCGCGCCGGCCGTGGCCAACGCCGTGTTTGCACTCACCGGCGAGCGGCTGCGCACGTTGCCGCTGAAGCCCACGCGCGGGGCCGGGCCGCCGCCATGAGCCCGACGATGCTGCGCCTGAACGGCCGCACCGTCGAGGTGACGGCCGAGCCCGACACGCCGCTGCTGTGGCTGCTGCGCGGCGAGCTGAAGCTCACCGGCACGAAGTTCGGCTGCGGCATGGCGCTGTGCGGGGCCTGCACCGTGCTGTTGGACGGCGTGGCCGTGCGCGGCTGCGTCACGCCGCTCGCCTCGGTGGGCGGGCGCGAGGTCACGACGATCGAGGGCCTGCGTGAACACAACGCGCGGGTGGCCGAGGCGTTGCGCGCGGCGTGGCTGGAGGTCGATGTCGTGCAGTGCGGCTATTGCCAGAGCGGGCAGCTGATGTCTGCGGCGGCGCTGCTGGCGGCGAACCCGCAGCCCACCGACGCCGATATCGACGCGGCGATGGAGGGCAACCTCTGCCGCTGCGGCACCTACCCGCGCATCCGTGCTGCCATCCACGCCGCGGCGAAGCGGCTTGGCGCCGACAGGGCGTCCTGAGCAGCTGGCGCCCGCCGGACTCATCGCGATCGTCTCGTCCTGGCGCACTCCGCCGGGCAGTGGCGGGATCGGGCCGGCGGGGTGCCTTGCTCCGTGAATGTCCTCTTCAGGCGGCCCAGCTTCGCTGGTCCCCCTGATGCCCCCTTGATTTCACTGCGCAAGGCACCCCGCCGTCCCGATCCGGCACCCGCAGTGGCGCACGTCCGTCGAGGACCGATGCGGGTGCCCGCCAAGGACGC